>NZ_JAXEWM010000168.1:0-21822 GCF_034113885.1 Intestinibacter sp. | reverse complement strand
CTATAAGAATAGGAGAAAACACTAATATACAAGATGGCACAGTAGTACATGTTGGTTGGGATACAGACACTGTTATAGGGGATAATGTAACAGTAGGACATAATGCTTTAGTTCATGGATGTACTATAGGAAACAACAGTCTTGTAGGTATGGGAGCTATAGTTTTAAATGGAGCTGAAGTAGGCGATTTTTGCATGATAGGAGCTGGAGCTTTAGTAACTCAAAATAAAAAATTTCCAGATGGTATGCTTATAATAGGTTCTCCTGCCAAAGCTGTCAGAGAATTAACTGAAGAGGAAAAACAAAGTTTAATAAAATCTGCAAATGATTATTATGAAACTGCTCAAAAACATAAATAATTAAAGCGATAAATGGAGATAGTATTATAATGCTATGTCCATTTTTTAAATAAAAATAGGAGGGATGTAGAAATGAAATTTGATAAAGAATTATGGGAAAAGGTTACAGAATATCATGGACATAAATGCCCAGGAATAGCTATGGGATTTAAAATGTGTGAAGCAGCAATTTTAGAGATGGATGCAAATCCTTCAGAAGATGAAATAGTTTGTATATCTGAAAATAAGACTTGTCCAGTAGATGCAGTTAGATTTATATTTGGATGTACTGAAGATAATCAAAAATTAGAAATTAGACCATCAGATGACCTGGCTTTTTCATTTTTTAATAAAACAAATGGCGAAAAATTGAAGGTACAATTAAAAGAGTTAAATAAAGATAAAAAGATGGATAAAAATGAATTTATGGATTATTTATTAAATGCAAATGCATTTGATTTAGTTGTATTTTCAGATCCTGTATTTGAATTTTAAGAGATAGTTAAAGTGGAGGTGGGAGTTATGTTTATTGATAAAATAAAAGAGATTTGGGAAAATGATACTGCAAATAGTGAAGCTGCGATTGATTTATGGAATGAAAAGGCTGATTATTTTGGAAGCTATGACTTAGAAGAGGTACAAAACGATAGATTTGTAGAGATTATTAGAGAGAAGAATTTGATAGATAAAAACTCTACTATTTTAGATGTCGGATGTGGAGCTGGGAAATATTGCACAGTTTTAGCTGATGACTGTTTCAAAGCAATTGGAACAGATTTATCTCCTAAAATGATTGAGTCAGCAAGAAAAAAAGCTTTAGAATACGGTAAAAAAAATGTTGAATTTAGATGTGATGATTGGTTAAAACTAGATATAGAAAAAGAGGGATTATTACATAAATTTGACTTAGTTATGGCTTGTATGACACCTGCAATATGTAATTATGACAGCTTTGAAAAGTTTATAAATTGTAGTAAAAATGCCGGTATTTTGTGCGCTGGAACTAGAAGAAATGATTCAGTAACTGATGAATTAGACAACTTATTAGGAGTCAAAAAATCTAAAAGAAATTCAGAAGATATTATATTATATGCATTTAATATATTATGTGAAAAAGGCTATTACCCTAATGTAGAGTACATCGATCAAAGCTGGGACAGTGAAGAAAGTGTTGATAAGGCTTTTAAAGTATATGTAAATAGATATAAATCTAAATACAATATCGATGAAGCTCAAGAAGCTATGGTCAGAAAATATCTAGAAGATATAAGCAAAGATGGAATAGTCTATGAAAAAATAAGTACAGTAAAAGCAATTATGTACTGGAAAAAATAATTTTAGGAGGGAGCTTAGTGCTTTATAAAAAGAAGTGGACATTAAAACATTTTGGTAAAATAAAAGAAGATGAAATGAGCAAAAAAATTTGCATTTCCCCGGAAATAAGTCAAATATTAAAAAATAGAGACATAATAACAGAAAAAGATGCGGAAATATTTATGAATCCGTCTCTAGATTATTTGAGAGACCCATTTTTATTGAAGGATATGCAAAAAGCTGTTGATAGAATAAAAGAAGCTGTAGATAAAAAAGAGAGAATTTTTATCTATGGAGATTATGATGTCGATGGTGTTTCTTCGACGTCTATATTATTTTTATATTTTAAATCAATAGGATATGATGTAAAGTATTATATTCCAAATAGACTTGAGGAAGGATACGGAATCAGTATTGAGGCATTAGAAAAAATAAATCAAATGGGATGCGATTTATTGATAAGTGTAGACTGTGGAATTACATCGTATCCAGAGGTGGAATTTGCAAAATCCCTTGGTATAGACGTAATAATTACAGACCACCATGAGTGTCAATCAGATATACCAGATGCAATAGCAGTGATAAATCCAAAGCAACCAGATTGCAATTATCCGTTTGATTCTCTATGTGGATGCGGAGTTGCATTTAAACTTATACAAGCGTTGACACCACCAGAAGAATTTAAAAAGGCTATGTACAATTATCTAGAAATCGTCACATTGGCGACCATTTGTGATATGGTTCCACTTAAGGATGAAAATAGAATAATTGTAAAAAACGGTCTAAATATGATGAAAGATGGTAGAAATATAGGCTTACAAGAGTTAATAAAGGTATGTGGTGTAGACAACACAAAAATAGGTTCATCACATATAGGATATTCTGTGGGACCTAGAATAAATGCATCTGGGCGTTTGGGATATTCGTATCTAGGTGTAGAGCTTTTTACGACAGAGGATAGAAAAAAAGCAAAGGATATAGCTCTTGATTTAGAGGAAAAAAATAACGAAAGACAGCTTATAGAAAGTAAAATGTACAGTGAAGCCGAAGCAATTATAAATAGCGATAAATCTTACGAAAACGACAAGGTTTTAGTGATAGCTAAGGAAGGCTGGCAGCATGGAATAATAGGAATAGTGGCATCTAAATTAACTGAGAAATACTACAAGCCTACTATATTGCTGACTATAGAGGAGGGTATGGCTACAGGATCTGCTAGATCTATAAAGGGCTTTAGTATATTTGATACTCTTGTTGAGTGTAAGGATTTAATGACTAAGTTTGGAGGACATGAGCAAGCAGCAGGATTATCCATGGACAGTAAAAATATAGAAGAGCTAAGACAAAGAGTAAATAAAATCGCCGATTACAATCTAACTCAAGAGGATATGATTGAAAATATAAAGGTAGAATATGAACTAGAAGAACAACAAATAAGTTTAGATTTAGTAGAAGAGCTCCATAAATTAGAGCCATTTGGGCTTAGCAATCCTACGCCTAGATTTATCATGAGAGACTTAGTACTTGCTAATATAGGCTTTGTAGGGGCGGCAAAACAGCATTTAAAGATAACGCTTCAAAAGGATTTTGTGTATGAAGCTATAGGCTTTAATATGGCTTATCTTGCAGATGAATTTACTAGAGGTGACAAGGTCGACGTACTGTTCCAGCTTGGAGAAAATAATTACAATAACAACAGAAAGGTACAGTTATTGCTTAAGGATGTGAGAATTGCACATCCAAAATCAGCTATAAAGGATTTTACATCGATAAAGCTATTTTCTAAAATAGTTCCAGAGGATGTGAACAATTTATATAAAATAAATTACAATTTAGAAAATAATAGAATAAAAAATGAAAATTTTGGACAAAATGAAATATCAAATAATTTTAATATAGAAGATGTATCAAATGGAGATATATTCCAATACTTTGAAGAAAATACTCTAGTTATTTGTAATACGCTAAATGGATTTTTTAGAGCTTATTCAGATTTATCGCTTATAGACGATGAGTTTGACGTAGATTTCGGAAAAATAACTAAAAATACTCATAAAATTAAACTTATATTTTCTCCTTATCTTGATAAATTGGATTTAAACATATATAATAATATTATTCTTTATGATTTTTTATATAATAAGGAAGAATATTCGTATTTATTAGATAATGTTAAGTTAAATACTAATTTTGTGAAGTATTATGACGATAAAAACAAATTATATTTAAATAATATAATGGAAAATATAATACCTAACAGAAATGAATTCATAACTATATACAAATATTGTATTACAAATAAACACGTTGAACTGACACTTAATAAAATAAAATCGACATTGGGAATAATGCCACTTAAGCTATTTGTTATATTAAGTGTATTTAGGGAGTTTAATTTACTAAATTATCAAATAAACGAGACAGAAAATACTTTAATCATAGATTTTACGAAGAGTTCTATATCTAAGTTTAATTTAGATGAAAGTTTGATACTACAAAATATTGAACAATTAAGAAATAAGTACTTAGAAAGCTATTAGGAGGAGTCTTAGATGGATTTAAAGGAATGTGTAAGGGTTATTGAAGATTTCCCACAAGAGGGAATTAGTTTTAAGGATATAACAACATTATTAAAAGATGGAAAAGCCTTAAAATATTCTATTGATCAAATAGTAGAAGATTTAAAAGATAAACAAATAGATATAATAGTTGGACCAGAAGCAAGAGGATTCTTAATTGGTACACCAGTTGCATATGCTCTAGAAGCTGGTTTTGTGCCTGTTAGAAAGCCAGGAAAATTACCAGCAGAAGTTGAAAGCTTCGAATATGACTTAGAATATGGTTCAAATACATTAGAAGTTCATAAAGATGCAATAAAACCAGGACAAAGAGTAGCAATTGTCGATGATTTACTAGCTACAGGAGGAACTACTGAAGCAGCAATCAAATTAATAGAAAAACTGGGTGGAGAAGTTGTGTCAGCACAATTTTTAATAGAATTAGAGTTTTTAAATGGAAGAGACAAATTAAAAAATTATCATATTAATTCTCTAATTAAATACTAAAATAATAATAGTTGGTATATGCCAACTATTTTCATATATATAAAAATATAGGATAAATCAGGTGGTAATATGTATGACAAGGAATTGCAAGAAATTTTAGATAAAATTAAAAATTATGCTCCAAGTGCAGATGTTACGCCAGTTGTAAAGGCGTATCAATTAGCTAAATCAGCTCATGAAGGAGTATTTAGAAAATCGGGTGAACCATATATAATTCATCCAATAGCTGTTGCTAATATATTAGCCGATTTAGAGTTAGATATGGAGGTTATAGCAGCAGGTTTACTACACGATGTAGTAGAAGATACACCTTACACGTACGAAGACATCAAGGAGATGTTTGGAAAGGACATAGCTGACTTAGTAGATGGAGTTACCAAATTAGGTAAAATTAAGTATCAAACAAAAGAAGAATCTCAAGCTGAAAACCTTAGAAAAATGTTTTTAGCTATGGCTAAAGATATCAGAGTTATTTTGATTAAATTAGCCGATAGACTTCACAACATGAGAACTCTAAAATATATGCCAGAGGAAAAGGCAAAATACAAAGCAAAAGAAACGCTGGAAATATACGGTGGGATTGCTCATAGAATAGGTATATCAAAGATCAAATGGGAATTAGAAGATTTAGCATTAAAATATATCGATCCAGAGGGTTATCAAGAACTTGCAAGCAAGATAACTAAAAAGAGAGATCAAAGACAGGCATATATAGATAAAATAGTAAAAATACTAGAAGAAAAACTAAAAGAAGTAAACATAAATTGCGAAGTTTCTGGTAGACCAAAGCATTTTTATAGCATCTACAAAAAGATGAAAAAGAAAAACAAAACATTTGAAGAAATTTATGATTTAACTGCTGTAAGAATAATAGTCGATACAGTAAAGGATTGTTATGGTGTTTTAGGAATGGTTCATACCATGTGGATTCCGATGCCGGGAAGATTCAAAGATTACATAGCTATGCCTAAGCCAAACCTTTATCAATCTCTTCATACTACTGTAATAGGCCCTGATGGAGATCCAGTAGAAATTCAAATAAGAACTCATGAAATGCATGAGATAGCAGAAAATGGTATAGCAGCTCACTGGAAGTACAAAGAAGGAATTACAGGAAATCATGATACAAAGATGGAACAAAAATTAAAATGGCTAAGACAAATGATGGAATGGGAAAAAGATGTAAAAGATCCACACGAGTTCTTAGATGCGCTTAAAGAAGATGTATTTAATAGCCAAGTTTATGTATTCACACCAAGAGGAGATGTCATGGAATTACCAGCAGGCTCTACTCCAATAGATTTTGCATACAGAGTGCATACAAATGTAGGTAATAAGTGTACAGGTGCGAAAGTAAACGGAAAGATCGTTCCAATAAACTATAAATTACAAAACGGGGAAATAGTTGAAGTCATAACTTCTACAAACTCTCCAGGACCTAGCCGAGACTGGTTAAGTATAGTACAAACGCCAACTGCTAGAAATAGAATCAGACAATGGTTCAAAAAAGAAAAAAGAGAAGAAAATATTGAGCGAGGAACAGAAATACTAGAAAAAGAATTCAAGCGCTACAATATTCCGTATAAAAATGCAAGCATTCAAAAATTCCTAGGACAAGTTGCAAAGAAATTTAATCAACCTAGCTTGGACGATTTGATTGCAACTATAGGATATGGTGGTATAGCTACATCACAGGTAATGCCTAAGGTAAGAGATTACTACAATAAAGAGATTAGCCGCCAAGAAAAAGAAAAACGAATGCAAGAAAAAGAAAAAGAAATAAAGAAAAACTACGACGAACATGAATACGCTAAGAAAAGAAAGAAAAAAGATAGCGGTATTACTGTAAAAGGATTAGACAATATATTAGTAAGATTTGCTAAATGCTGTAACCCACTTCCAGGAGACGATATAGTAGGTTATATAACAAAAGGTAGAGGTGTTGCAGTTCATAGAAAGGACTGTACAAATATAAATTTAGATGATGAATTTATAAAGAACAGACTTGTCGAAGTAGAATGGAACAACCCTGAAAAGAGCAAATTTGAAGGTGAGATAAAAGTTATAGCAGTAGACAGAGTAGGTCTTTTAAACGATGTTATACATATTGTATCTATGGAAAAATTAAGTATGAGTGGTGTAAATTGCAGAGTTTTAAAGGACAATACAGTCAATATAAGTATATTAGTTGAAGTTAACGATATAAATGAATTAAAACAACTAATGAAAAAAATAAGATCAATTCCAGGAGTTGACGAAGTTTCAAGAATGAGAAACTAATATTTATAAATTATATAAAATTTAGGAGGATGAGATGAGAGCTGTTGTTCAAAGAATATCATGTTCAAAGGTTACTGTAGATGAAAGAGTAACAGGAGAAGTAAAAAAAGGATTACTAGTTTTATTAGGTGTAACTCATGATGACACATCTAAGGATGTAGATTATATGGTTGACAAGGTAGTAAATTTAAGAATATTTGAAGATGAAAACGATAAAATGAATTTATCTTTAAAGGATATAGATGGAGAAATAATGGCGGTATCTCAATTTACTCTTTATGGAGATTGTAGAAGAGGTAGAAGACCGAGCTTTACTGATGCTGCGAGACCGGAAATAGCAAATCCTCTATATGAAGAATTTGTTGAAAAAATAAGAAAACAAGGTATCACAGTGGGAACTGGTGAATTTGGTGCTCATATGATGGTAGAGCTTGTAAATGATGGACCAGTTACAATTTTACTAGAATCTAAAAAAGCTTTCTAAGGAGGGGTTTTTATGATAATTGAAACAATTGAAGAAAGATTTATGGGTGAAAATACTTATATCCTTGGAGATGAAAAGACTAAAAAATGTGCAGTCATAGATCCAGGAGCAAGTATTATAGATATATTAAATGTAATTGAAAAGCATCAATTTACTGTAGAATATATAATATTAACTCATGGTCATGGAGATCATATATCACAAGCACCTGAAGTAAAAAGAAGAACAAATGCTAAAATAGTAGCTCATGTAAAAGAAGAAGAAGTATTGATAGATAGAGTAAAAAATTTAAGCTCACAGCTTCCAGGACCATTAGTTGAGTTTGATGCAGATATATATGTAGATGAAGGCGATATTATAGAGCTTGGAAGTCTTAAATTAAAAGTTATACACACACCAGGTCATACAAAAGGTGGTATGAGTATAAAAGTAGGAGAAAATATATTCACAGGGGATACTTTATTTGCAGGAAGTATAGGAAGAACTGATTTTTATGGTGGAGATTACAAACAAATTATGAAATCTTTGAGAAAATTAGCTAAATACGATGATAATGCAGTAGTATATCCTGGACATGGACCATCTTCTACAATTGGAGTAGAAAAGAGAGTTAATCCATATATGCAACAAATCTAAGTTTTTCCAGTACTGTTTTAGCTAATAAAAGCAGTACTGGTTTATTTTTTGTATTTTATTAAATAACAGAAAAGGAGTTATTGAAAATGGTAGGAATTGTTCTAAAAGGACATGATTATAAATACGAAGTAAGTGAGCTTGTAAAATTATTTACTTCTGATTTTAAATTTCTAGATGAAAGAGACTGCATGATGGTAATAGACAACAGTATTTTTTACCATGGAGATAAGGTTTTTTCAAAAACAGTTTACTGTGAAAATTACGAAGAAATACTTAGTAATGTAGACTACAGAGATCTAAGTGGACTAGATGAAAGAGCTCGCAAGAAAACTATAAAAGAAACTATAAAGAGAAGTATGTTTAAAATACTTGAAAAGAAATTCGAAGCAAACGTGCCTTGGGGTATACTTACAGGTATAAGACCTGTTAAAATTGTACATGCTCTATTAGATGAAGGAAAGGACGAAAATTTTATAAAATCAAAATTAGCTGAGGATTATTACATAAATAGTGATAAAATAGAATTAGCTTTAGATATTGCTAAAAGAGAAAGAAAATTTATTTACCCTGTGGACGAAAATAAAGTATCATTATATGTAAGTATACCTTTTTGCCCAACGAGATGTTATTACTGCTCATTCCCGGCGAATTCTTTGAGCAAGTTTGAAAATATGAAGCCTTTATATGTAGAAAAATTACTTGAAGAAGTAAAGGGAGTAGCAAAATTACTTAGAGAAAATAACAAGGAAATTGAGACACTATACATAGGAGGAGGAACTCCTACAACTTTAACACCTGAAGAAATGGACACTTTGATAACTGGCTTATATAAAGAATTTGATTTGAGCAATATTAAAGAATTTACAGTAGAAGCCGGAAGACCTGATACAATAAATAGAGAAATTTTAGAAGTGTTGAAAAAACACAACGTAACTAGAATAAGTATAAATCCACAGACTATGAACGACGAAACTCTAGAAAAGGTGGGAAGAAAACACACTGTAAATGATATAATTGAATGTTTTCAGTTGGCGAGAAAGCTAGGATTTGATAATATTAATATGGATATAATTTTAGGACTTGTAGATGAAAATCTAGAAATGGTGGAAAATACCCTAAAGCAAATAGAAAAGCTTTCACCAGAGAGTCTTACTGTGCATACATTAGCAGTTAAGAGAACATCTAAGCTAAAAGAACACATAGACGAATATCAATTGACTCAATTTGATGAAATGTCTAAGATGATAGATTTATCTATGAAATACGCTAAGAAGATGGGACTTAATCCATATTATATGTACAGACAAAAACATATGCTAGGAAATCTAGAAAACATAGGCTATGCTAAGGAAGGCTACGAATGTATCTACAACATTCAAATGATGGAGGAACGTCAAAGCAACATAGCCTTAGGAGCAGGTTCAATCACAAAATTTGTGTATATAGACGAGAATAGAATTGAAAGAGTAGAAAACGTCAAAAATCTAGAACAATATATTGATAGAGTTGACGAAATGATAAATAGAAAATATGAGGAGGTACAAAAAAATGTTAAGTAAAGCACCTAGAGGAACAAAGGATGTAACACCAAAGGATGTATATAAATGGCATTATGTAGAAAAGAAATTTAGAGAAATATGTGCATTATATGGATATGAAGAAATAAGAACACCTATCTTTGAACACACAGAAGTATTTGCTAGAAGTGTTGGGGACACAACTGACGTAGTTCAAAAGGAAATGTACACTTTCACTGATAGAGGGGACAGACAACTAAGCTTAAAACCAGAAGGAACTGCTGGTGTTATAAGATCATTTATAGAAAATAAAATGTATGCAGATACACAACCTACAAAATTATACTATATAACTCCTTGCTTCAGATATGAAAGACCACAAGCAGGTAGACAAAGACAATTCCACCAATTTGGTGTAGAAGTGTTAGGTAGTGATGGACCATCAGTAGATGCTGAAGTTATATCACTTGCAGTACAATTCTTTAATGAATTAGGACTTAAAAACCTATCAGTTAATATAAACTCTGTAGGATGCCCTAAATGTAGAGAAGCATACAACAAAAAATTAAAAGAATACTTAGACCAAAAAACTGATGTATTATGTGAAACTTGTCTAGAAAGAAAAAACAAAAACCCAATGAGAGTTATAGACTGTAAAAATCCTCAATGTAAAGAAAACTTAAAAGATATACCATTTATGATAGATAATTTATGTGACGATTGTAAAGAACACTTCGAAACATTAAAGAAATACTTAACAGAAATGGGTATAGACTTTGTAGTTGATAAAACTATAGTTAGAGGATTAGACTACTATAGAAAAACTGCATTTGAAATAATATCTAATGACATCGGAGCTCAAAGTACTGTTTGCGGTGGTGGTAGATACGATGGATTAGTTGAATTACTTGGAGGACCTAAGGATATAAGTGGTATAGGATTTGGTCTTGGAATAGAAAGATTATTATTAACTCTAGAAAACAACAACATAGAAATAGAAAATCCAAAATCAACTGATATATATATAGCAACTATAGGAGATGCAGCTAAGACTAGAAGCTTCAAGATAGTAAAAGACTTAAGAGCTAACCACATAAGTGCCGATAACGACCACTTAGATAAGAGTATAAAGGCTCAATTCAAATACTCTGACAAGATAAACGCTAAATACACAGTTGTTATAGGTGATGATGAATTAGCTAACGATACTGCAACTCTTAAAAACATGCAAACATCAGAACAAACAACTATAAAATTAAGTGAATTAGTTGACGAACTTAAAAAAAGATTATAATCTAATATAGTAAATTGACGATTAATTTAAATAAAATGCTAAAGGGGACTACTAATTATTACCACAAAGGGAGGTCCCCCTTTAGTGTGTAAAAAGATAAAGGAGATAAAAATGGAGACATTAAAAGGATTAAAGAGAACTCACTATTGCGGTGATCTTAGAATCGAAAATGCCGGAGAAGAAGTTATATTAAATGGTTGGGTTCAAAAGAAAAGAAACTTAGGTGGATTAGTATTTGTCGACTTAAGAGACATAAGAGGAATAAGCCAAATAATATTTGATGCAGACGTAAGCAAGGATGCATTTGAAAAAGCTGAAAAATTAGGTTCAGAATATGTTATAGCTGTAAAAGGAACTGTACGTGAAAGAGAAGCAAAAAACCCTAATATGGCTACAGGAGATATAGAAATATCTGCTACAGAGCTTAGAGTTCTTAGCAAATCACAAACTCCACCAATATACATCAAAGACGACGACAACGTATCTGAAGATAAGAGATTAAAATACAGATACTTAGATTTAAGAAAGCCTTCTATGCAAAAGAACTTAATTCTTAGAAGTAAAGTCGCTCAAATAGTAAGACAATACTTAACAGAAAACAACTTCTTAGAAATAGAAACACCTTTCTTAATAAAACCAAGTCCAGAAGGTGCTAGAGATTACCTTGTACCAAGTAGAGTTAACCCAGGTAAATTCTACGCTTTACCACAATCACCACAATTATTCAAACAAATATTAATGGTAAGTGGTATGGATAGATACTTCCAAATAGTTAAATGCTTCAGAGACGAAGATTTAAGAGCAGATAGACAACCAGAATTCACTCAAATAGACTGTGAAATGTCTTTTGTAGATGAAAACGACGTTATGACTATGATGGAAAACATGATAGGTAGAATATTTAAAGAAGTTCATGATATAGATATAGAATTACCACTTAAGAGAATGACTTACAAAGAAGCTATGGACAGATTTGGTTCTGACAAACCAGATACTAGATTTGCTATGGAGCTTACAGATGTATCTGACTTAGTTAAGGACTGCGAATTCGGAGTATTCTCATCAGCTGCTAACGGACAAAACTCTAGCGTAAGAGGTATAAACGCAAAAGGTGGAGCAGATGCATTCTCTAAAAAAGGAATGAAAAAATTAGAAGAACATGCTAAAACTTACAGAGCTAAAGGATTAGCTTGGATCAAAGTTAAAGAAGATGGAATAGATTCACCAATAGCTAAATTCTTCAAGGAAGACGAAATAAAAGCAATCTTAGAAAGATTAGATGCAAAAGCAGGAGACCTATTATTATTCGTAGCTGACAAAAATAAAGTAGTATACGATGCATTAGGTCAATTAAGACTTGAAGTAGCTAGAAAGATGGACTTAATAGACAAGAGTAAATATAACTTATTATGGGTAACTGAATTCCCACTATTTGAAGAAGACGAAGAAACAGGAAGAATGGTAGCAATGCACCATCCATTCACTTGCCCATTAGACGAAGATATAGACAAATTAGAACAAGAAGACAAGACTCAATTAAGAGCTAAGGCTTACGACATGGTATTAAATGGATATGAGCTTGGTGGAGGTAGTGTCAGAATCTCTGATGAAGAAGTCCAAGAAAAAATGTTCAAAGCATTAGGAATGAGTCAAGAAACTGCAAATGAAAAATTTGGATACCTATTAGAAGCCTTCAAATACGGTGTACCACCTCACGCAGGTCTCGCATTTGGATTTGATAGACTTATGATGCTACTTGCTGGAGCAGATAACATAAGAGAAGTCATAGCATTCCCTAAAAACCAAAATGCTATATGTCCAATGACTAATGCACCAGGATTACCTGAAGATGGTCAATTAGAAGAATTAAGCATAAAGGTTGATTTAGAAGAAAAATAATATAAATACAAAACTGTCTACTATATAAGCAATCGTAGTAGGCAGTTTTTTTTTGCTTTTTAGAGATAACAAAAAGTAATTGATAAAAATTATCAATTATGATTGACATTTTAAAAATAACAATATAATATTATATTAACTGATAATCAATATCATTAGTTCTTGATAAATAGAAATAAATGGATTAAAATAAAATTATCAAAATGATAATAAATAATCGATAAGCAAAAGGGGTGGAAATATATATGAGTTTAGTAATAGTTGGTGGAAATGAAAGAATGAAGAAAGATTACATACAATTAGCAAAAAATAGAGGATATAAAGCAAAAGTAGTTTTAAATATGTCATCAAGAGTAAAAAGATCAATCGGAAGTCCGGATGCAGTAGTTATATTTACATCAACAGTATCACATAAGTTAATGGCATCAGTAGAAACTCAAGCAAAAAAACAAGATATACCTATAATAAGAAATAAAAACAATAGCAAATTTGCGTTTGAACAATCTTTAGATTTAGTTGATGAATGTACAGGTGCTTGTAAATCATGTAAAAATAAAAATTGTATAATGAAGAATCAATAGAAAATGAATAAAAATTTAAAAGCAAATCAGAAAAACAGACTTATATTAAAATTTAATTGAATTTTAATATAAAGTTATTATTTTTGTAACATAAATAATTTAATATATATATTGTAAACAAATAAATAAAACAAAAATTACAAAATAAGGTATAATATTATTTATAAAATTGGTTATAAAAATTTATCATTAGGGTATAACCAATAAAAATCTCAGGATTCCTAGTCCCCTGAGATTTTTTTATTTTTATACATCAAAATAAAAACATTAAAATAAATAATGACTATTATAATTATATAAAAAATGAAAAATAAAAATAAATAAATATTTTACAGGTTGAAAATAATTAATAGATATGTTTCAATTATATAGGAAGAGGAGAGTTTACATGTTAGGGGGAATAGGAAGATGATATTTTATTACTCAGGGACTGGTAATTCTTTATGGGTGGCTAAAGAAATAGGCAAATACCAAGATGAGAGATTGATAGATATATCACTAGAATTGCAAAAAAATAAAGAAGAATATGTTTATGAATTAGAAAAAAAAGAAAAAATAGGATTTGTATTTCCCACATATTCATGGGCACCACCTCAAATAGTTGAGAATTTTATAAAAAAAGTAAAATTTAACGGATATAAGCAAAATTATTTATTTTCGGTTTACACTTGCGGGACTGATTCAGGATGTATGTCAAAGTATCTTGATAACATGTTTAAGGATAAAAAGATGGAAATATATTATACAGAGTTTATACAAATGCCTGAGAATTTTATAACCATGTTTGATTTAGACTCTACTCTTTTGAGAAATAAAAAATTAGAGGATGCGCAGAAAAAAATCGTTAAAATAAATGAACAGATTGCAGATGGACATTTGCATGTATTTGATAAGGAAAAATATTCTATAAGGGACTACTTTAAAACATATATAATAAAGCACTTATTTTATTTTTTCTTTATGGGAACTACAAGATTTAAGGCTGACGATAGATGTAATTCATGTGGACTTTGCGTAAAGGTTTGTCCTTATAAAAACATAACAATGCATCAAGGTAAGCCTATGTGGTCTCAACGTTGTACAAAATGCATGGCTTGTATCTGTAGATGTCCTAAAGAGGCTATTCAATATGGGAAAAGGACAAAAAGTAAGGGACGATATTATAATCCACTATTAAAAGATGAGAATAAAAAATAAATAAAAATTAATAAAGCACGGAATTTCTATATAAAAAAAGCAACTTGAAAGTTGCTTTTTTTATACACATGCAGCGACGATGGTAATTATCTATTTAACCACCATCGTCGTCGGCTTTAATTGACTAAAGTTTATTTAGGAAAACGATTTTAAACTTCATAAAAACTTAAATATAGAATTTATGACGATTCTACAATTTTTATAGAAGAATAAAGTATTTGTATATTTATTATTATATATAATTTCAGAATTAAGTTCTATATAATTGTAAAAATATTATGAATTAATAAAATTTTATGACATAATTTATTTTTTATAGGAATTAATTTGTCAAGAATTGATATAGAAACAATTATTTTGTTACAATTTAATTATAAATGGGTAGAATAAATTGGAGAGATAGAAATGGATAGATTATTTTATTATGATACTAAAATAGGAAGATTAGGAATTAGAGAAGATGGAGAAGGTATAACTCATATATATTTTAGGGAAGCTAATGTAGATGTAGAAATTAAATCAAATAAATTAGTGATACAGGAAAGTGATTTAATAAAAAAAACGTATATTCAATTAAAAGAATACATGGAAGGACAGAGGAAGCAATTTGACCTACCTTTAAATCCAAAGGGAACTGAATTTCAGAGGAAAGTATGGAATGCATTGACTAAAATACCTTATGGAGAGACTAGATCGTATAAGGATATAGCAGTTTCAGTTGGAAATGAAAAGGCATCGAGAGCAGTTGGCATGGCGAATAATAAAAATCCAATACCTATAGTAATTCCATGTCATAGAGTTGTAGGATCTAATAAAAAATTAGTTGGATATGCAGGAGGACTGGATTTAAAAGAAAAGCTTTTGAGCTTAGAGGGCATTTTAGTAGATAAAAATAAAGTAAACAAATAATTGTAGTTGAGGAGGAAATGAAAGAATTTATGTTAAATATAGGATGTCATTTATCAGTATCAAAAGGATTTGAAAATATGGGAAAACAGGCATTAGAAATAGATGCAAATACATTTCAATTTTTTACTAGAAATCCAAGAGGTGGAAAGGCTAAAAAATTGGATCAAAAGGATATTGATAAGTTTTTAGAATTAGCTAGAGAAAATAAATTTACAACATTATTAGCTCATGCACCATATACTCTAAATGCGTGTGCAGCAGATGAAGATAAAAGAGAATTTGCGGTAAATACATTTATCGATGATTTAAAAAGATTGGAATTAACACCAAATAATTTATACAATTTCCATCCAGGAAGCCATGTCAAACAAGGAGCAGATGTCGGTATCAAATATATCACAGATATGTTAAATAAAGCTATCACAAAGGAACAAACTACAACTGTTTTGCTTGAAACAATGGCAGGTAAGGGTACAGAGGTAGGAAGAAGCTTTGAGGAGCTAAGACAGATAATAGACGGTGTAGAACTAGATGAAAAATTAGGTGTGTGCTTAGACACATGTCATGTATTTGATGCGGGATACGATATAGTAAATGATTTAGATGGAGTTTTAGAGGAATTTGATAAAGTCATAGGATTGGATAGATTAAAGGCTATACACCTAAATGATAGTTTAAATTCATGTGGAAGTCATAAGGATAGACACGCCAAAATAGGAGAGGGTCAAATAGGACTTGATGCTATTACTAGGGTTATAAACCATGAAAAGCTTAAAAATTTACCATTTCTACTAGAAACACCAAATGAATTAGATGGATATGCTAGGGAAATAAAATTGCTTAGAAGTTTATATAATGGATAAAATATTTAAAACGAAGGTATTTATAATAATGCTTTCGTTTTTTTATTTAAGGGAATAAATTTTATTATTTGGTAAATAATAAAAAATAAAATTAGTTGCTTGAAGCGTTAATAATTTGTTAACTAGATTAAGTCTAATTTAAGAATCGGTTAATGTTATTGAAGGACAAAATTTTTAATCGTATACTTAAATTGTCATGACAAAGTATTGAAAATAAAACGTTGCAACACCATACGGGGAGATGAATAACAAATGAAAAAAGGAAGAAAGTATTTTGCATCATTGATGCTTGCAGCTATGATATCTAGTTCAGCTATAAATGTATTTGCAGCAGATAACGATGGTTGGACTGAAGCTACTCAAACAAGACCAGGACAAACTAAAGCATGGTCAGCTTGGTGTAAACAATGGGAAACTATAAAAAG
The DNA here is from genome assembly GCF_034113885.1 of Intestinibacter sp. GTDB lineage: Bacteria > Bacillota > Clostridia > Peptostreptococcales > Peptostreptococcaceae > Intestinibacter. Next base: position 5,020 of record NZ_JAXEWM010000168.1, on the reverse strand, counting down.
TTTGCCAACACAAATGTCATTAGCACCTGGTCAAGATGAAACTGAATTAAACTTTGCTTGGTACTCAAAGGATACAGATTCACAAGCAAAATTAAAAATAAGTACTGATAAAAAAATGAAACATGCTAAAGTATTAAAAGTTACAACAACTGATGCTACTGAAGGATTTAAATCTAACAAAGCAACAGCTAAAAACTTAAAATCAAATACTAAATACTACTATAGCTACACTATAGACGGAGAATGGACTGAACCAACATTATACGAAACTCAAAAGACAAAATCTTATAGCTTTGGATTTGTAGGTGACCCTCAAATCGGATCTTCTGAATCAAATATAGCAACTGGATCAACAGAAAAACAAGGTCAAGATAATGCTGTTAGAAATGATAGCTTCAACTGGAACAACACAATCAACACTATGCTAAAAAAAGATTCTGACATAAGCTTCATAGTTTCTGCAGGTGACCAAATACAAACTAGAGATAAGAAAAATCCAAGTATGTCTTACAACAAAAATGAAATCGAATACGCTGGATATCTAAGTCCAACTGCATTGAAATCAGTTCCTGTAGCTACAACAATAGGAAACCACGATGCAGTAAGTGGAAATTACTCATACCACTTTAATCCAGCTAATGCAAGTGAATTAGGTTCAACTATGGCAGGTGGAGATTCTTACTATACATATGGTAATACTCTATTTATCATGTTGAATACTAATAATACAAATATTGCTGAGCATCAAAAATTTGTAGAAAATGCAGTTAAAGAAAACAAAGATGCTAAATGGAAGGTAGTTACACTACACCAAGATATATATGGTTCTGGTGAACACTCTAATGAACCTGAAATAGCAAATTTAAGATACAATTTAATACCAATATTTGAAGATAATGATATAGATGTTGTATTAACAGGACATGATCATACTTATTCAAGATCTTATATATTAAAAGGTGGATCATTAGATGAATCATCAATGATAACTGATGGTGAATTTGAAGAATATTTTGAAGGTGAAAAAGAATCTGATCAAACATACGAAAATTACTTAGAATCTATAGAAGATGCCGATGCTGTAGAAACTACAAATACTAAGTCAGTTACAAATCCAGAAGGTATATTATACATGACTGCAAACTCTGCATCAGGTAGTAAATACTATGACTTAGTTGAAAAGAAACAAGCATATATAGCTTCTAGATGGCAAGAAGATGTTCCAACATATTCTATAATAGATGTAACAGATACTACATTTACTATAAATACTTACAGAACAGATAACAACAAAAAAATAGATTCAAGTTTTACAATCAAGAAAACTAATAAAAAGAATAATGGACATAAAAACAATGTTCAAAATAACAGCAAAAAAACAAATCATAAATAAAATCTAACAACAAAAATTAATCTATAAAATTTTCAAAATAATGCTCAGCATTTGATTGATAATAAATGTTGAGCATTATATTTATTAAAATGGAGGAAAAAATGGGTAAGAAGGTTGAAAAAGGCATATTACGTAGATTGATAATTATAGCTGTCTTAGTATGCTTTGGAGTATTTTTATATTTTTTTAATCAAGTAGATAAAGCTCAACTAATTAATAAAGAAGGAACAAGCTATGTAAAAGCACAAGTGGTAGATGTAATGCAAGACAACATCCAAGATGATGGAAGTAGAACAGGATATCAAATCGTAAAGGTCAAGCTTTTACAAGGTGAGTACAAAGGAGAAGAGATAGAAGCGACTAGTGCATCTGGATATTTATATGGAGCTGATTGTAAAGAAGGAATGACAGTAGTCGTAAATTTAAGTGTGTCAGGAGATACAAAAGTAGCTTCAGTATTTAATTACAATAGAGAGCCTATGATTATAGGATTTGTAGTTCTTTTCTTAGCGTTATTAGTTGCGGTTGGAGGCAAAAAAGGTCTATTTTCAGGTATAAGTTTAATATTTACTTTTATATGTATAATATTCTTATTTTTACCGATGCTTTATAAAGGATATTCACCTTTCTTATCAGCAGTATTAGTTGTCGTACTCACTACAATAGTGACTATGTATTTAATAGGAGGAATTAGTAAAAAAACTATTTCGTCTATTTTAGGAACCGTCATAGGTGTTGTAATTGCAGGATTATTTGCACAGATATTTGGATATTTTGCGCATATAGATGGATATAATGTTTCTGAAATAGAGGAGCTAGTTTTTATAGCAAATAATTCAGATCTTCAAATAGGAGACTTGTTATTTGCAGGGATATTGATATCCTCATTGGGAGCTGTGATGGACGTAAGTATGTCAGTAGCTTCTACTATAAATGAAATTCACGATAAAAATCCTAATTTATCTAGATACGAATTATTTAAATCTGGAATAAATGTAGGTAGAGATATGATGGGAACCATGTCAAACACGTTGATATTGGCGTTTACAGGGGGTTCTATTAATACTCTTATATGGTTTTACGCTTATGACTTATCCTATGGTCAAATCATAAATATGTATCAAATAGGAATAGAAGTTATGCAGGGATTATCTGGAACAAGTGCGATAATATTGACAGTTCCAATTGTAGCTTTGATTTCTTCATTCTTACTTACTGTTAATATACAAATAGGTAATAAGAAAAAAATAGCGTAGAAAATAAATATGAAATCATCTAAAAGACTTATAAATTAAAAAGATGCATGTGGGATAACTATCGAGCATGCATCTTTTTTATGTTGTGAATTATTTATTTGAAGCTCTCTTAGCTAATATACTTTTAGCCACACTAAGTCCATTAGCAGAAGCCTGTTGCAAGCCTCTTGTAACAGATGCTCCATCTCCCATAGCACGCAAGTTTTTGATGCTAGTTTCAAAATCCTTATTTACGATTACCTTATTAGAGTAAAATTTAACTTCAACGCCGTAAAGTAGAGTTTCGTCACTGGCTATACCAGGTGTAATTTTATCAAGTGCAAGGAGCATCTCTTCTATATCGACCATTATTCTGTGAGGCAATACTAGAGATAAATCACCAGGTACAGCGTCCTTAAGAGTAGGAATTAAATTATTTCTACAAAGTCTTTCTTCTGTAGTTCTTCTTCCTCTTTGGAAATCACCAAATCTTTGGACTAATATTTTTCCATCACATAGCATGTTGCTAAGCTGAGCTATTTGTTTACCGTATTCTATTGGAGTTTTAAACGGCTTAGTGAAATTTTTAGATACTAATAGTGCAAAGTTAGTGTTGTTTGTCTTGTATTCTTGTGATTTGTAAGCGTGACCATTTACGACTGCTAGTCCGTCTTCGTAGTATTCTGTAGCCACTTCTCCAGATGGATTTGTACAGAAGGTTCTTACCTTATCGTCAAATGTAGGAGTGTAGTAAACTAGCTTGGCTTCGTATAAATTTTTATTTAAAAATTCCATAACCTCGTCTCTTACTTCTACACGAACTCCTATATCTACAGTGCCGACTTGAGTTTCGATGTTGTGTTTTTGACATATATGTGAGAACCATTCAGAGCCTTCACGTCCTATACCGCTTACTATTTCGTCAGCGAAAAATTGTCTACCGTCTTCTAGGATTACACCCTTTGCAGTGTTGTCTTCTACAATTATATCCTCGACCATAGTGTTAAATATCATTTCGATGCCAGAAGATAGTAAATGTTCTTGAAGCTTAGAATATATTTTATACCCTTCTTCTGTACCTAGATGTCTAATTGGACATTCGATTAATTTTAAGTTGGCAGTTATAGCTTTTTTTCTGATTTCGGCAATTTCATCTACTTTATCTATGCCGTATATTTTTTTATCTGCTCCAAATTTTAAGTAGATATTGTCGGATTCTTTTAGTAATTCCATAGTTTTATCGTAGCCTAGTATTTCTGGTAGATTTCCTCCGACATCTGGAGATAGTGATAGCTTTCCATCTGAGAATGCTCCAGCTCCAGCAAAACCAGTAGTTATTGAACAAGGCTTACATCCTACACATTTTTTAGTTTTACGTTTAGGACAGTTTCTTTTTTCGATGGATCTTCCTTTTTCTATCATAAGGATTTTTAGATTTTTGTCGTTTTCTATTAATTCATATGCACAGAATATACCAGAAGGTCCTGCTCCTATTATGATAACGTCGTATTTTTCCATAAAAATTTACCCCCTTAGTTGAAAATAAAAATTTTTATTTTTTTCTTTTCATAGATTTTATTAAAATCTTTGTGTCTTTGTTGACACGAAGAGATTCGCAAATTTTCTGTAGAGATTTATTATATGTAAAATCGTCTAGATTGTTGTTTTTTAGGAAATCCATAGTTTTATCCTCAAAATGGATGAAGCAAATTGAAACAGCCCATGCTACTGCCATTTTAACGTAGTATCCATCGTGAGATATTTTATCTAGAGATTTTAAAACAATATCTATGTATTCTTCAGTAATGTAGTAATTTAGCATCATTACAACGGCAAATCTTATTTTAAATTCTTTATCTGAATTTAAATACGGTTGTAAAAACTCCCATACAATTTCTCTGTTTTTAGTTGTGAATTTTAAGCTGCTACAAAAGCTGTCACAGATAGCCCAATTATTTATTTTAGGTACAAATACTTTTATATATTGAAGCTTTTCTTCTACATCACATTTAGCATATGCAATTACTAGTCCATTTATTAGGTTTTCTTCATAATAATCCTCTAGGCAATTTTCTAAATAACCTCTCCAATCACCTTTGGCTATTTCTTTGGCGATTTGCCTAAGTTGTGGAAGGCGAACTCCTATTATATTGTCTGTATTTGGACACAGGCCACTGTGAAATTTTTTATACTTTTCATCTGATAGTTCAAATAATCTATTTCTTAAATCCATTTTATCACCTCGAGTTTATTTTCTATCTATAAAAATAGTAGCACAAGCATCGAGATTTTTATAAATGAAAATATTATATTTATGTAAAACCTTTATTAATATCGATGCTAATCGATATAGTTATAAAAGCGTTTGCATAAATAAAGCTATAATATATAA
>NZ_JAXEWM010000167.1:0-38222 GCF_034113885.1 Intestinibacter sp. | reverse complement strand
TAGAATAACAGTTAGACAAGTAACTATATCTGCAGGAGCAGGATTCGTAGTTGCATTAACTGGTGAAATAATGAAGATGCCAGGACTTCCAAAAGTTCCAGCAGCTGAAAAGATTGACGTTGATGAAAACGGAGTAATATCAGGATTATTCTAATTTCCAATTAATATATATGTAATACCACATAAATAAACTATATTTATACCATATCCTTTATAATCAATTGAAAGAGAGTGTCTAAAGTATTTTAGACCTCTCTTTTTTCATTTAAAAAAGGCTTGCTGAAAAATAAATTTTCAGAAGTCTTTTAATATTATACTATATAATCATATTATTTAAAGCTTAAGAACAAGTTACAACCTGTTGAGTTATATCAGAATAAATTTGAAGTCCTTTTGTATCATATACCTTGATTACATCTTCATTTATATTTTTATCTTTTACAATTTGTTTTACTATATTTTCCTTTTCTCTCAATTTATATTCATTAAATATTACATCACTCTTATTATCAAATAATGCAACATAGAAGATTCCTGTTTCTACTAAGTCTTGGAAGAAGTGACTTCCATAAGATAATTCAGGCATCAAATCTTGGTTGCTATAAGCAATTTCACACATTACAGACATATTACATAGTTCTGTAAATTTAACAGGTACTCCAAGTGCTGGGTTACTACTTCCCCATCTACCTGGTCCCATAAGCATAGCATTCTTTCCTTTTAATTCCTTATTTACAAGTCCAACCTGTCTAGCTATATCATATTTTTCAACCTCTGATAATTTTAGATAATCATCTGAAGATATAAATACTATATAATCTATAGCAAGTCTGACATTACCACCCATAAAGTTACCTTGTGATGAGAATAAGCATGAGCTAGAATCCTCTAACTTAGGTAATTCTACTGTCTTACCTAGACCTCTAGTTTGCAATGGTCTACATTGAACTATATTTATTCTAAAATGACCTTGTCTGTCAAAGTTAGCAGTATACTCAATATCTACAGGATAATTGTATTTTGATGAAACTACCTTTAATATTTTTCTCATAGCTTCAGCAAATTTAGTACTTCTCAATAATCTTTCAAAATTCAATACAAATGGTATATTAGATGTATCTATTCCTACTCTTTTGAATCTTTCTTCTGTGTCTTTGTCCTTTGAACCAAATAAGCTACTTTGTGTCTTTAAGTTATTTTTAACAGCATCATTTACTGTTACTGTTTCTACACTATTTGTATTTAAATTCAATACATCTACATAATGTTGACAGAATTTTTGAGGATCCTTCTTAGTCATAGCAGGAAGTCTAGTTGGATCATCTAATGCAACTATTCTAACGTAGTCGTTATTAACTCTATCAACTGCTCTTGTACCAAGTCCAAATACAAGTCTAAGCATACCTGCATCCATATCTATCTTCTTATTCCAAACATATAAATTTGATGAATTCGCAACACCAGCTACATGAGGGAAGTAATATTCTCCATAATAATCTCCTGAAACCCTTTGAACTAAGATAGCCATCTGTTCATCGCGTTTGTCTAAGCCACGATTTTTTCTGTAATTTAAAGCATCTTCATTCATTGTACTTGCATATACTGTTCTTATTGCATCCTCAAAGTCTTTTAATCTAGCCTCTGGCGTACCTTGGTTTATACAGAAAACACTGTCGTATTTACCTGCAAAAGCATTACCAAAGTTATCCTCTAGAAGTGAACTTGATCTTACAATTATAGGACATTGTCCATAGTATTCCAATAAGTGCATAAATTGCTCTTCTATCATTTGAGAGAATTTACCATTCTTTAATCCATCCTGTAATTCTTTAGCATATACAAAATAACCTTCATCAGTTTTTTGCTTCATTCGTAAATCCCATAATCCATTTTCAACTATATAAGAATAGAATACATCTGTCCCAATGTAAAATGAATCATGAGGCTCTAATATATCTTTAAAATATTCTTTAGTTTCCTCTGATTTACTTACGATAGCAGTAGCCATAAGCATACCTATACTCTTACCACCAATAAACCCTGTACCGATTTCACGAGATGCAATTTGCACCATATCCTCTAAAGTAAAGTATTTTTGGCACATATCGTGGATTTTACTGTCCTTACCAACTAATATTTTTATTAAAATATCCTTCATTCTATTTTGAGTCACTTCATCTTGGTTAAGTGCAGCCTTTGCTTTGTTGAAATTTATTCTCCAATAACCAAGTCTTTTATTTCTCCAGTCGAAATTTGAAAATAGCTTTGAAGCTTCTCCACTTGAAGTTATAGTAGTAACTTCATCTCCATCAATTTTATGTGGGAAGAATAAAATAGGAGTATATCTATCTTCAACCTTTAGTGGATGTATATAGAAATTACCTTCTACATTGTATATATCCATTAAAACCTGTGTAGTTTCTCTTATTTTAGCTATAGTTTCATAAGTATAAGAATTTCTCTTTATTGAAAAATACGCTACTGCTCCAATTTTATACAAATAAGGACATGTAACCTTGAAGAAGTTTACTGTCATTAAATCCGAATACCATCCTCTTTGTATATATGTAAGACTGTCAAATACATAAACTGCATTTTCACTTTGTGTCTTTATTATGCGATGAACAGACATTGTAAATTCTTCAAATCCCTTTTCCAAGTCTAATTCAAATAAATTAACTGAATCTAAATCGTCAATTACTGGATTACCTTTTCCAAATCGAATATAGTTTACTTTTTTTCCATCTGCTATTGATTTTTTCGCGAAAACGTTTGCCACATGTCTATAATTATTTATATCTTCAACCTGCCATACGACATTATCACCAGGGTACCATCCACCCATGATATCGTCGAAGCCCTTTATACCTGTACTTATTTTTTCCATACGTATGCACTCCTTGTCTGAATATTTAGTTATTTTAATTATATCAATATGAAAATTTTTTCGCCTTAATATAATTAACAAATTATATATTAATATAATTTTATTTAAAATAAGAAAATAAGAAATATAATTTTTCACGCATTATAGACAAAATTTTTTCTATATTAAAAAAGATGCCAAAATATTTTTATTTTCAGCATCTTTTTTATTTATACTATATTGAAATGTTGTAATGCATATTGTATGCCGTCATCGTCTACATCTTTTGTTACAAATTTTACGATTTTAGATAAATCTTTCTCTCCATTTGCCATTAATACTCCATTTGGGCAAAACTCAAACATAGCAGTATCATTGTAACTATCTCCAAATGCATAGCTATCTTCCTTTTCTAGATTAAAATAATTCAACAAAAACTCCATACCTGTTGCCTTTGAATGCCCTTTTGGAACAACCTCTATATTATTTGAGCCTCTATCTATATAATCAAATCCTTCATTTTTAAGATACTCAACTATATTATCTAATTTATCACTATTTTTTAATGTAGCAAAAAACTTATCGAAATACAATTCATCACTTGTATAAGGCTTCATAGGGAATCCTCTTTTTTCAAAATTTTTAATTATAGCTTGAACATCCTCGCTCTTGCTGTCATAATCCATAAATATTGCCTTTTCTCCCTCAATTATAGTTTCCATTTCATTTTCATTTAAAAAGTTTAATATTTCCCTATACTTGTTTTTTTCTATACTTTTATGGTACAATACCTTACCATTTACCTCGATATAAGTTCCACATCCACAGATATATCCATCAAATCCCATATCCTCTAATCTCGGCTCTACTAAAGCTCTAGTTCTACCTGTGTTTATAATAGTTATATGTCCATTTTCTTGAGCTTGTTTAAGTGCATTTTTTGTACTTTCTGGTATTTGATTATTTACCTCTGAAATTAATGTCCCATCAATGTCAAAAAATAGTATTTTTCTTTGTGTCATTTATTACCTCCTCAAATTCTTTGGTCTATCCCCCCAAATTATATTATCTATATCATTTACTATAGACTGTCTCTCTTCCTTATTTAAAGAGTCATTTTCATAAATTTTTTGGCGCAAATTTCTAAGCATATCATTTTTATTTTTCAATTTTTTATTGTATTTATATTCAATATCGCTAAAGCTTTGATTTAGCATGTTTATAAGCGATGCCATCTCATCTGAGCTTCCCACAATTCTATTTAACAGCATTAGATTTTGAGCTAATACCTCTGGAATATCTCCATCATGACTATATCTAAGCTGATGATCTATTTCCCCATACCCCTCTTCAAATATAGTTCTAACTTGTATTTCTATAGTTGATAAATCATGTTCTGCTCCGTATTTAATAAGGTAATGAACAGATCTATATCCAGAAACTCTAGACCTAACAGGAATAGATTTTTCTTCGAACGTCTTTACATTATCGCCCTCTCTTATATTAGCTACAATCTCTATAACATTCCATTTATTAATTATGAAATTATGTATTTCTTCCCAGTCATCCTTAAAAATATGTATTACACGAATTCCCATTAAATCTGTGATTTCGTCTTTATAATTTTCTATACTAAAATTAAAATGAGCTCCATATTTTCTTCTTCTATCTGGAGTCTTCCTAACTATCTTTTGTAATAGCCTTTTAGGGTCTTTTACTCTAGCTTTTACAGAATGCACCTTTGGATGCTCTCTAAGTACGTTTGCAACATAGGTTATTCTAGCATCATAAATATCAATTGATTTCTTATAATCTTGTAGTATATTATATAAATCTATCCAGTTTATACCTAACTCTATCAAAGAATATTCATCTAAGCCATACATATTTAAAAAATCATCTCTATTCATAGGATATACTCCTTCCTCAAATTACTATTACAACTTTTCAAATTTTTGTCAAGTCAATTATTTTCTACTTATCTATTATATCATATGTTTTAAATTTATCATAAATCTATATAAAACATATATTATTATTTGTTTTCATATTCGATATACTATATAATAAAATTACTACATGAATACGAAAGAAGGGATATTAAACTATGGCTTTTATGGATAAATTAAACAATCTAGCAAAAACTGCTACAGATAAAGCTACTGATGTAGCTGAAATCGGAAAAAACACAGCTAAAATAGCCCAAGAAAACAAAAAAATAAATGATGAATTAAAGCAAATCGGTCAATTATATCTAAAAAAATATAAATCAGGATTTTCAGTAGATCCAGAAATAGTAGATATTTTAAATAGTATTTTACGTTCAGAACAGAATATATCTAGATTACAAGAAACAAATAAAAATATTAAAAATTCTTCATTTTAGAATTTTAAGAGGCTACTTGTATTTTACAAGAGCCTCCTAAAATTTTAATAATTTCTTATGCTTTTTTCTCTATACTTTGAAGGTATCATACCTGTAGATGCTTTAAATTGTGATGTAAATGAACTAGGCTTCTTAAATCCAACCTTCTTTGATATGTCGCTTAGAGAATAGTTTGTAGTTTCTAAAAGAACCTTTGCCTTTGATATTCTTATTTTAATCAAATAAGAATGTGGGGTTTCACCTAATGCCTTTTTAAATGCAGCTCCAAAATAGTTTTTTGATAATCCTGCTAATTTAGCCATTTCTTCTATCTTTATTTCCCTATTGTAATTGTGATTTATAAAATCTGCAACTAAATAAATCCCCCTCTGATAGCTTTGTTTTTGTTTAAAAATATCTATATCTTTATTTAAGTTTCCTCTAATCAATTCTCTACAGAAAAGATTTGATATCATATCTAGCTTAACTAAATCTTTTTGATCATTTTTTAGAAATTCTTCTATAAAAATATGTAAATAAAACTTCAATTCCCTCGATAAATATATAGGGTAATTAAATACATCATCTGAACAATTTAATTCCTCCATTATACCCTCTAGATAATCTTTTTTGACGAGAATATCTGTATATTCTACATTAGAAAGACCGTATTTTATTCCGTGATTTGTATTACTTTTAAATGAATATAGATACCCTATCTCTCCAAAAAAAATACTTTCCTCATTTACTAAAAAAGGAACTGGGCTATGTGGAATAAAAAATTCGTATTCCTCATGACTATGTAATCTTGACTTAGTTAAATTTTCATTTGAAGGAATGGATTTAGCTATAAATATATTTTTATTGTAATAAACATCACAGCTCTTATAGAGTTCCCTTGCATTTTCTTCATAAGAATTTACTATATCAATCACAATAATCCCTCCATTCTGATAATCTATGCTTCTTTAGATTATTATTACACAGTCGATTCTCTTTTTCCTATTACCCTAAGGGTATTAATCTAGCTTTTTGGAATTATTGATGTTTTTTTGAATTATTAGTTATTTTTTTATTATACTTTTCTTATTCCAAGCATTTTTGCTCAAACCAATCCCAATCTAACCCATATTTTCCTTCAAGTAGCCATTGGGGGCATTCTTTATCTGTATAGTCTTCGTGTTTTTTAAGCTCTAATCCTCCTTGATATTTTCTCAAAATTTTAAATAATTCTATAGCATTCAAATAGGCTTGTCTCTGTTTAGCTCCATCTGTGTACATACATATTTCTATAGAAATACCTGTCTCATTTCCTTCATATGTTCCCTGTGCATATGCCTCCCAATTTAAAGGCATATTCTGTATAATCTTGTCATAGCCTACAGTTATTGTCCACGATGCGTTTCTGTATTTAGAATAAGCTGTACCTGCATATGGATCTTCATTTGCGTTTTTTAGAGATTCATACATCTTATCAGCATCTACATCTATACATCCAGTCTGATGAATTACGATGTCTTTAGGATTTATTTTAGTGCCAGGGATACATGAGCCTTTGTCTAGCAATTTATCTGATATAACCTCTGCTCGACCTATTCTAGAGCCATTTATAAGTACATCATCTTTTATATACGATTGCTTAGGAGAGCTGTAAACATAATTTAGTTTATTTATCAACAAACATATTAATAACAATATCATCAGTAAATAAATAGTTATTTGCTTATTTTCTTTAAAAAAATTAATATCTATAGATTTTAAATTTATTTTATTCATATAAAAATCCCCCAAAATATTATTTTTGCAAAACTTTATATAATCTAGATTATACTAAATACTTATATATAAATGATACATTAAAAATATATATTTTTTATTTTAATTTTCTTAAATTTTATAAAAAAAAAGCCCCCCCCTATTGGAGACCTTCATATTTTTTCTCAAAAAATTTATTCACATTTTCTAATATCTTATATAATAATTCTTGTTCCTCTTCATTGTAGTAATTTAATGTAACTTCTACCATTTCTTTGTGAAAATCATCGTGAATCTTATAGGCTTGTAGTCCTTTTTCTGTTAAACTAACTAATACAACGCGTCTATCTGCTTCCGTTCTTGATCTTTCAACATATCCCTTTTTTATCAGTCTATTAATTGCAGATGTAAGTGTTCCCATTGTTATTCTCAAGTCATGAGCAATTTTTCCCATAGTGCGGCTTCCTTTTGTTCCGATTGCGTCGATTGTATGCATTTCCGTTATTGACAAATCCTTAAATTCAGAATTTTTTAAAACCTTTTCTTCTATATGCAAAATATCATTAAATAATTGCACTAAAAGCGTATTTAGTCTTTCCGATCTGTTTTCCATCTTTTTCTCTCTCCATATTTATTTAAATCTTAAAAGTATTATAATAAATTTTAAAAATAATTTCAAATGATATTACTTATTAATATATTGGTAGAAATTACCCATTCTTCTAAATTTCAAATATCTGGCTTCTACTAAATCTTCTTTAGATATATCGATTAAATCATTTAAATCTTTTTTAATTAAGTCTTTTATGTTATTTGCTACAAAAGAAGGCTCTGTATGTGCACCTTCCTTTGGCTCACTTATTATACCATCTATTATACCCAAATTCATCAAATCTAAAGCAGTTATTTTCATTACCTCTGCTGCTTCCTTAGTTCTAGATGGATCCTTCCATAAAATAGATGCAAAGCCTTCTGGAGATAAAATTGAATAAATGGAATTATCTAGCATATAAACTCTATCAGATACACTAAGACCTAGAGCACCGCCGCTGCCTCCTTCTCCTGTTATTATAGATATTACAGGAGTTTTTAATCTGCTCATTTCCATTAAGTTTTGTGCAATTGCTTGTCCTTGTCCTCTTTCTTCTGCTCCTGTTCCACAAAACGCCCCTGGAGTATCGACAAAGCATATAACAGGTCTATTAAATTTTTCGGCTTGCTTCATAAGTCTCAAAGCTTTTCTATATCCCTCTGGATGTACCATTCCAAAATTAGCATCTAGGTTTTCTTTTACATTTTTCCCTTTATTTACACCGATTACCGTTACATTTATGCCATCTATTGATGCAATGCCGCCTATTATAGCTCTGTCATCTCTGAAATTTCTATCTCCATGTAGCTCTATAAAATCATCAAAAATATTTTCTATATAAAACTTAGCATTTGGTCTATCCTTATGTCTTGCTATTTCAACAATATCCCATGCTTTTACTTCTTTGCTATTCATAATTTATCACCACCTACAGCATATAATTTATATAACTACTATTTTTCTTCTTCAATTCCATGTAATCTCAATAGCTTTGATAAATACTGTTTTAATTCTTTTCTGCTTACGATATCATCTACAAATCCTTTTTCTAGCATAAATTCTGCACTTTGAAAATCGTCTGGTAGTTTTTGGTTTATAGTATTTTCTATTACTCTTCTACCTGCAAACCCTAAAGTAGCTCCTGGTTCAGCGATTATCACATCTCCAAGCATAGCAAAACTCGCAGTAACTCCACCTGTAGTAGGATTTGTAATTACGCTTACATATAAAAGACCTTCTTCATCATGCTTAGCTATGGCTGCGGAAGTCTTCGCCATTTGCATAAGAGATAAAATACCTTCTTGCATTCTAGCCCCCCCAGATGCTGTAAAAATAATAAGTGGAAGCTTGTTTGCTGTAGCATATTCTATGGTTCTTGTTATTCTCTCTCCAACTGCACATCCCATACTTCCCATGAAAAATTTGCTATCCATTATAGCTGCTGCTACTTTTTTTGAATCAATTTTTCCAGTACCGCATAGTACCCCTTCTGATAAATTTGATTTTTCTTTTACTTTATTTAATTTTTCTTGATATCCAGGAAAATCTAGTGGATTTGTAGCTTCGATTTGCTCAAACATTGGAACGAAGCTACCTTCATCAAAGATTTGTTTTACTCTTTCATCTGATGAAATATTAAAGTGATAGTTACAAGTTGGGCATACATGATAGTCCTTTTCAAGATCTTCTAAGTAGATTATACTCTTACATTTTTTGCAATTAACCCATTTCCCATTTGGTATATTTGGAGTAAATTCTTTATCATATAGTGGCTTGCTACTTACTGTTATGTACTCTTGTTTTCTAAATAAATTCTTAAGCATTATCTCTCACCAACTTTTCTTCTATAAATGATGTGTCGTAATTTCCCTTTACAAAATCCTTGTTATTTAATATATCGTATTGAAAATCTATATTTGTCTTAACTCCTCCAATTGCAAACTCTCCTAAAGCTCTCTTCATCTTGATTATAGCTTCGTCTCTAGTAGCTCCATATGTAATCATCTTTCCTATCATAGAATCATAGTATGGAGGAATTTCATATCCTGCGTAGATTGCACTGTCGACCCTAACTCCAGGTCCTGATGGTATATATAATTCTTCTATTAATCCTGGACAAGGTCTAAAGTTATTATCTGGATCTTCTGCATTTATTCTACATTCTATAGCATTTCCACTTATGTATATGTCGTCTTGAATTAAGTCAAGTCTCATTCCTGAAGCTATTTTTATTTGTTCCTTTACTATATCTACACCTGTTATCATCTCAGTTATAGGGTGTTCTACTTGAATTCTAGTATTCATTTCCATAAAGTAGAAATTACAGTCTTTATCCATAAGAAATTCTATAGTTCCAGCATTTTTGTAGTCGACTGCCTTTGCTGCACGTTTTGCGATTTCACCCATTTTTTCTCTAGTTTCTGGATTTAAAAAAGTAGATGGTGCTTCTTCTAGAACCTTTTGGTTATTTCTTTGAAGAGAACATTCTCTCTCACCTAGATGAATTACATTTCCAAATTCATCAGCTAAAATTTGGAATTCTATATGTCTAGGCTTTTCTATAAATTTTTCTATATAAACTCTATCATCTGAAAAACAAGCCTTGGCTTCCAATTTTGCAGCATTGTAGTTGTGTTCAAATTCGTCCTCTTCTCTGACTATTCTTATTCCCTTTCCACCGCCACCAGCTGCAGCCTTTACCATAACAGGAAATCCTATTTCTTTTGCTATTTCTAAAGCATGACTTGCTGAAGTTATTTCGCCTTCGTATCCTGGCACTACAGGTACACCTGCTTTTTTCATGACCTCTCTCGCCTTAGCCTTATCTCCCATAAGCTCTATCACTCTGTAGTCAGGTCCTATGTATTTTATATTGCATTCCTCGCACATCTTAGCGAACTTAGGATTTTCAGATAAAAATCCAAAACCTGGGTGTATACCTTCGCACCCTGTAAGAACGCATGCACTAAGTATATTAGTCATATTTAAGTAGCTGTCCTTGCTTTGTGGTCCTCCAACACAAACAGCCTCATCAGCCATTTGTGTATGAAGTGCGTATTTATCTGCCTCTGAATAAATTGCAACTGTGCTTATTCCAAGCTCTCTACATGCTCTTATTATTCTGACTGCGATTTCGCCTCTATTTGCTATTAAGATTTTTTTTAGCATTTTTATCACCTACCCAATTGCAAACATTATTTCACCTTGGCAAACTAATTTTCCATCTACAGTAGCTTTTCCTGTTCCTACTCCGATAGATCCCTTTAATTTTGTTATTTCTATTTCTAGGTCTAATTTATCTCCAGGCATAACTTGTTTTTTCCATTTAACCTTGTTTGCTCCTACTAAAAATCCTATTTTTCCTTTGAATTCTTCCATTGAAAGTATGCATATTGCTCCCATTTGAGCTAAGGCTTCAAGTATTAAAACTCCTGGCATAACTGGATATTCAGGAAAATGTCCATTGAAAAATGGTTCATTTATTGTGACATTTTTATATCCCTTGGCACTTTTGCCTTCTACTACTTCTTCTACTCTATCTATCATTAAAAAAGGATATCTATGTGGTAAAATATCTCTTATTTCTTTAACTCCTAACATATTTTTCTCCTTCTCTATACTCTTTTTACTTTAAATAATTTTTGGCCGTATTCAACCATTTTTGCATCTTCGCATACTACACTCACTATTTCACAGTCAAATTCGGCTGTTATTTCATTCATAAGCTTCATAGCTTCGACTATGCATACTATATCTCCCTTATGAACTACATCTCCTTCCTTTACAAAAGGCTCAGCATCTGGTGATGATTTAGAATAAAAAGTCCCTACTATTGGAGATTTAATAAATTCAACACCTTCTTCTTTTGGTTTGTCAGCTACAACTGCTTCTTCATTTTTTGATGTATTTACAACTGGTTCACTGATTGTATTTACTGTATTTACAGCTTCACTATTTTTATTTAAAGTGTTTATTTCACTATTATCTATTTTATTAGATACATAATTTCTAGACATGCTTTTGTCTATTTTTATATATCCGTCCTTATTTTCCATTTCAAAATAAGCTAATTTAGAATTATCTAGCATTGTTATTAGCTCTTTTACTTCTTCAAAATTCATGATGACCTCCAATTAATCCCATTTCTTAAATAATAGACAAGCATTATGTCCACCAAATCCTAGAGAGTTATTAAGTGCGTATTTTAATTCTGCTCTTCTTCCTTGGTTTGGTACATAATCTAAATCTAATTCTTCTTCACTTTCTGTATAACCTATAGTTGGAGGTATAAATCCCTCTTGTAGCGCTTTTACACATGCTATTGATTCTACTGCACCTGCTGCTCCTAATAAATGTCCTACCATAGATTTAGTTGAAGATATTGGAATATTTTTAGCATCTTCCTTGAAGGCATTTTTTATAGCTCTAGTTTCGTATAAATCGTTGTAGTAAGTTGATGTACCATGTGCATTTATATAAGAAACCTCGTTCATTTCTATACCAGCTTCTTTTACTGCGTTTTCCATAGCCTTTGCAGCAGATACTGCTTCTGGCGATGGAGAAGTTATATGGTATGCATCGCAAGTTGAACCGTATCCAACTATTTCAGCAAGTATTTTAGCGCCTCTTTTTTGTGCGTGTTCTAAGCTTTCGATTACTAGCATTCCAGCACCTTCACCCATTACAAATCCGCCTCTGTCTTTGTCAAATGGAGTTGATGCCTTAGTAGGATCTTCACTAGTTGATAATGCTCTCATATTAGCAAATCCAGCGATTGCAATTGGAGTTATAGATGATTCACATCCTCCAGTTATTGCTATATCAGCATAACCATGTTTGATATGTCTATAAGCATCTCCTATGTTGTTTGTAGCTGTTGCACATGCAGTTACTACTGATGTACACATTCCTCTTGCCCCAAATTTGATTGCTATGTTTGCAGCTGCTGCATTTATTATAGTCATTGGTATGTACATTGGAGAAATTCTCTTTACCCCTTTTTTGTGTAGAGTGTCGAATTCCTTTTCATGAGTGTGGAACCCACCGATACCTGAACCTACTATAACTGCAAATCTTTCTTTATCTATAGAATCTAAATCAAGATTTGCATTTTCTACTGCTTCCATACTTGCAATTAAAGCGTATTGAGTAAATTTATCTAATCTTCTACATTCTTTTTTGTCTAAAAATTTAGTTAAGTCTAGGTCTTTTACTTCACCAGCAACCTTTACATCTAAACCTTCTGTATCTATTGACTTTATAGTATCTATTCCTAATTTTCCTTGTTTTGCATTATTCCAAAATTCATCTGCTGTATTTCCTATTGGTGTTACAGCTCCCATCCCTGTTATAACTACTCTATTTTCCATATTAGTCCTCCTAACCTTCTCACTATTACATAGCCATTCCGCCGTCGACATGTATTACTTGACCTGTTATGTAATTTGAATTATCACTAGCTAAAAATACTGCTGTATTAGCTATATCTTCTACACTTCCAAATCTATTTAGTGGAATTTGTGATAATATGTTTTTCTTTTGATCATCATTTAAAACTCTTGTCATATCTGTATCTATAAATCCTGGTGCTATAGCATTTACTGTTATACCTCTGCTTCCGATTTCTCTTGCAAGAGATTTAGTCATTCCTATAAGACCTGCCTTTGATGCACAGTAATTTACTTGTCCTGGATTTCCAACTACACCTACTACAGATGACATATTTACTATTTTCCCTGATCTTTGTTTTAGCATTATCGGTGTGACCGCTTTTAAACAGTTAAATGCACCTTTTAGGTTTACCTTTATTACGCTGTCAAAATCCTCTTCCTTCATTCTTATTAGAAGATTGTCCTTTGTTATACCAGCGTTGTTTACTAATATATCTACTTTTCCAAATTCTTTTTTTGCTTCTTTTATAAGATATTCAGCTTCTTTTATTTCGCTTACATCTGCTTTTACTACTAATGTTTTTGAACCTAAAGCGTCTAATTCTTCTTTGACCTTTAGAGCTTCTTCTTCGTTATTTCTATAATTTATAACTATATTTGCGCCTTCTTTTGCAAATTTTATAGCTATTGCCTTTCCTATTCCTCTTGAAGCACCTGTTATTACAGCGCATTTATCCTTTAACATAAAAATCCTCCATTTCATAAAAATACAGTTTATAAATTTTCTCTGAGATAGTTATCTCTATGAGTACTATAAACTCAAGCTAGATATTGTATTTTCTAGTGAATCAATATCTTCAACATTGTATATCTTAGCATTTTTATCTATTTTCTTGACAAATCCACTTAATGTCTTACCTGGACCAACTTCTACAAAAGTATCTACTCCTCTATCTAGCAAGTCTCTTATACTTTTTTCAAATAAAACTGGAGACATTATTTGTTGTCTAAGCAATTCCTTTATATCGTCGCCTTTTTCAAATGGAGTTCCTTTTACATTTGAATAAGCTATTTTTTCAAAATCATTTATTTCTGCCTTTTTTAATTCTTCATAAAATTCATAGCTAGCATCCTTGTACATTGAACTATGAAAAGGTCCGCTGACCTTTAGAGGTAGAACTCTTCCACCTAATTCTTTTGCTATTTTAACACTTGCTTTTATGGCACTTACTTCACCAGATATAACTGTTTGTCCTGGACAATTATAGTTAGCTCCTTCAACTAATCCAAATTCATTTGCCTTTTTTATAAGCTCTTCTACTTTGTCTGGAGTTAATTTTAGTACAGCGGCCATAGTTCCTTGTTCTGGGCTTATAGCGCTGTCCATTATTTCAGCTCTTTTTTTGATTAATTTAATACCATCTTCAAAGTTCAAAGCACCAGCATCCATTAAAGCTCCATATTCACCTAATGAAAGACCTAAAGCATACTTAGCAGAAATTCCTCTAAGCTCTAATGCCTTAGCACATGCAATTGAAGTAAGTAGTATTGCAGGCTGAGAATATTTAGTTCTTTTTAGATCCTTTTCGTTGCCGTTAAAAATCATATCCTTCATAGGCATGTCTAGTATTTCATCGCCCATATCAAATATTTTTTTACATTCATCTATATTTTCATATAAACTTTTCCCCATGCCTACGTATTGAGCTCCTTGTCCAGGGAAAAGAAATGCCATATTTTCTATCATAAAAGTCCTCCACTTATTCACTTAAATAATTATTTATCAATAATTCCAATATTCTATTTATAATTAAATTTCTATTATCTGTTCATGCATTTATCAAATTCTGCAACTAATTCTTCTATTATTTCCTTGCAGCTTTGTTCTTTATTAACAAGTCCTGCTATTTGACCTGCCATAACACTTCCATTATCTGTATCTCCATCTACAACTGCTTTTCTCAAAGCACCTCTAGTCAATTCTTCTAATTCTTCAGAATCTGGATTGTTTCTTTCTATTTTTAAATATTGTCTAGTAAGTTTATTTCTCAAAACTCTAACTGGATGTGAAGTTGATGTTCCTGTAACTTCTGTTTCTATATCCTTAGCCTTTAAAACTTTTTCTTTGTATTTAGGGTGAACTGTACATTCATTTGAAACTAAGAAACGAGTTCCCATTTGAACACCTATAGCTCCTAGCATAAATGCTGCAGCTATTCCTCTACCATCGCCGATTCCTCCAGCTGCTATAACTGGTATATCTACTGCATCTACTACTTGTGGTACTAAACTCATTGTAGTAGTTTGACCTATATGTCCACCTGATTCCATACCTTCAGCTATAACTGCATCTGCTCCGAACTTTTCCATTCTTTTGGCAATCGCTACTGATGCTACTACTGGTATTATTTTTATGCCATGTTCTTTCCACATTTCTATATATTGTGCTGGGCTTCCTGCTCCTGTAGTTACTACAGGTACATTTTCTTCGCATACTAATTTAGCTATTTCACCAGCGTTTTCTTGCATAAGCATTACATTTACGCCAAATGGTTTGTCAGTCATAGATTTTGCCTTTCTTATTTGTTCTCTAACAACTTCTGTAGGTCCAACTCCTGTTATTATTCCTAGACCACCAGCTTCACTGACTCCTACTGCAAGAGAAGCATCTGCAATCCATGCCATACCTCCTTGTATGATAGGGTATTTTATATTTAATAATTCTGTTATTTTATTGCCTTTCATAATTCCTTCTAAATCCTCTCTTTGATTTATCTCGGTTTTTCCATATTTGAATAAATCTAACTAATTTCTTAGTTAGATTTATTCTTGAGATTTATAAAATTTTAATTTTGTCACAATCGTCTTTAATTTGTACTTTTACTATTTTGCTGCAACTTTTTCTTCTATATATGTAACTAAATCTTGAACTGATTTTAAGTTTTCAGCATCTTCTATTTCTATATCGAATTCTTCTTCTAATTCAGTTACTAATTCGAATACATCTAAAGAATCTATTTCTAAAGATTTAAAAGTACTGTCTAGTGTTATATCGTCCTTTTCTAAAGATAAGCTTTCTACCATCATTTCTTGTATTTTTTCAAACATAATTTTTTCCTCCATTTTTCCTGTTTATTATTTTTTAATCTTTTATTTTCTTTTTAATCTTAGTAAATCTTTTATCCCTTTTTATTTTTATTTATTTAAAATTAATCTTTGATTAATTATTTTGTCCATTCAATCAAGCAAGCTCCTGAAGTAAGCCCTGCTCCAAATCCAACTGCAATTATTTTATTTCCTCTTTTAAGTAAGTTTTTTTCTTCCATCTCGCTTATTGCAATAGGAATAGATGCAGCTGAAGTATTTCCATATTCATGTATATTTATATAAAATTTATCCATAGAGATATCTAACTTTTTAGCTGCAAACTGAATAATTCTCTCATTTGCTTGATGTGGCACTATATAATCGATATCGTCTAAAATTAAATTATTTTTCTTCAAAATTTCTTTTATAAGCTTAACTATTGTAACTGTGGCGAATTTAAATATTTCTCCGCCGTTCATTTGTAGGTAATGATTTATGCTACTTACTTCGTCTACATATGGATTATTTATATCCTTAGCTCCGATAGTAAGATTTTCCCATTTTGCTCCTTTTGAGTTACAAATAACATCTATAATTCCTTCATTTTGATCTAAAGATAAAACAGCAGCTCCTGCCCCATCTCCAAATAATACGCAAGTAGATCTATCCTTCCAATCTAATGTCTTTGATAGAGTCTCAGCTCCTATTACAAGTGATTTTTTTATATTATTTTGCTTCATCATTGATTTAGCAACGTTAATTCCATAAATAAATCCTGAGCATGCAGCACTTAAGTCAAACGCAAAAGCATTTTTAGCTCCTATGTTTTTTTGAACTATACATGCTGTAGCAGGTGTAAACATATCTGGTGTACATGTTGCTACAATTATTAAATCTATATCTAATGCATCTATATTTGCATTTTCTAACGCATTTAAAGCAGCCTTTGAAGCTATATCTGATGTATTTTCTCCTGTAGTAATATGTCTTTGTTTTATGCCGGTTCTTGAAGTTATCCACTCGTCGTTAGTATCGACAATTTGACTTAGCATGTCATTAGTAACGACTTTAGATGGTATAGATTTTCCAACCCCAGCTATAACTACATTATCCATCTGCCCCTCCTTTTGAAATTTATTTTTAGGTTTTTAAAATATTTATTAATAAAATATTTTGATATTCAAAACTTATTACCATCAAAATATATTATAATTAAAACAAAAAGTCAACAACATTTTCCAAAAAAATAATTTTTTCTTTATTTAAAACGATTTCTATAGTATAATTAGTTAATCTTAGTACATCTTTTATTTCCTGCTGGAGGAAATATTATGAAAGAATTAAAAATTGGAGACTTACTTATAAAGGTTCCTGTAATCCAAGGAGGTATGGGAATAGGAATATCTAGATCTTCCCTAGCATCAGCTGTCAGCAATGCTGGTGGACTGGGTGTTATTTCTGGTATAAATATGGGATATGACGAAGAGGAATTTAGCAAAAATCCTCTTGCTACAAATTTAAAAGCTTTAAAAAAACATATACAAAAAGCAAAAGAATTATGCAACAATAAACCTTTAGCCATAAATCTTATGGTTGCTATGAACTTCTACGAGGAGCATGTAAAGGCTGCTATAGATGCTGGAATTGACCTTATAATTTCAGGTGCAGGGCTTCCTGTTAAGCTACCTAAGTTTACAGAAGGCTCTAATGTAAAAATAGCACCTATAGTATCATCTACAAAAGCCTGTAAATTACTACTTAAAATGTGGGACAAAAAATACAGTAAAACTGCTGATATGATAGTAGTTGAAGGGCCTAAGGCTGGCGGACATCTAGGATTCCACGAAGATGAGCTAAAGGATATCGATGCTATAGATTACGATGGAGAATTTTTAGGGATATTGAAAATCGCAGAGGAATACGGACAAAAATATAATAAGGATATTCCAGTAATTGCAGCAGGTGGAATCTCTACTAGCTCTGATGTAAAAAAATACATCGATATGGGCGCTAGCGGTGTTCAAGTCGGAACTAGATTTGTAGCAACAGAAGAATGCGATGCCGATATCAATTTTAAAAATGCTTATGTAAACTGCAAAAAAGAAGATATTGAAATAGTAAAAAGTCCAGTCGGACTTCCTGGACGTGCTATACACAACAAATTCTTAGAAGATTTAAAGACAAACAAGCCTAAAATAGATAGATGCTATAATTGCATGGCAGCCTGTAAGCCATCTATTACACCTTACTGTATATCTCAAGCTCTTATAAATGCAGTAAACGGAGATATCGACAACGCTCTAATTTTCTGTGGATCCGACGCCTATAAAATAGATAAAATTCAAACTGTAAAGGAAGTTGTAGATGAATTGACTTCTGAAATTTTATAAACATAAATAAAAAATAGAAAGCCTCTATACCAATTAAGATATACGGCTTTCTATTTTTTGACGAAAATCTTCTATCCTCGTTGCCATCACGATTAGAAACCTATACTTTCTATAACCCAGTCAGAGTCTTTGCTTTTCTTTACAAGTTCCATATCTGTTGAATATATAGCATCTTTATCACTAGGTTTATACCCTAGTTTAACTAACAAATTATCGCTCCAATAAGTAACATAAATTCTTCGTTCATAGAAACCATCTTGCTCACATTCTGAGCTCACTTTTTCAATATTTGTTAAAAAAACAGGGTTTAAAATATCATCTTGATTATAATCTTTATCCTTTTCAAACATTCCAGCTTCATCTAATGCTTCTTTAGATAATAGATCATCAATTTTATTAAAATCACTTCTATTTTTGTAATATGCATATAGTTTAATAGTCTCTTCAGCTGTCAAATTATCGTGATTTTTTAATTGTTCAGCTGATAACCCGTATTTAGGATTTAGACCAAATACAAATATAAACACACATAAAAATACTATTAAAAAAATACTTCCTAATTTAATGTATCCTTTTTTCATAAATATTACCTCCCCTATTTTGTTTTTTAATTATATATTGAATAACTTACAAATCTATAAAATTTTATTTAATAGTTTATAAAATTTAAATGGTCTTTTATATATAAACGAAAAATAATGAAAATTTGTTTCAATTTTTATAAAAATTTTCTTTAATTTACATATTTTATTTGATTTATATATTTCATATTATTTTGATATGAAATATATAAAATTATTTTTATAAAAAAATCAACTTATAATATTGTATTATCAAAATGATAATAATATAATTTATACCATAATAATCAATCAGAAATAATATAATTCAAATTTGAAGAGATATTTACAGTTTTATTATTTAAAAATATTAAGGAAAAGGTGGTTATAAATATGTCAGACAAAAATTTATGGAATTTACTTAAGGATTTACAATCTCCAAAATACAAATGGGTTGATCTAACTCATGAATTCGGTGAAGATACTCCTCGATGGCCTGGATTTAAGCCTCTAGGAAACAATATATTATTTGATTTTGACAACGCACCTATGAAGGTAAATGAATTTACATTCCCTGGTCAATATGGTACTCACGTAGATGTTCCAGGACATTTCGTAAAAGGAGGAAGATTAGTCGACGAAATAGATGTTTCAGAATTTGCTTATCCACTTTGCGTAATAGACGCGAGCGAAAAAGTAGCAGAAAATGTAGATTACGCATTAACAGTACAAGATATACTAGATTGGGAAAAAACACATGGTCAAATTCCTGAAGGCGCATTTGTAGCTATGAGAAGTGACTGGTCTAAAAGATGGTCAAGTCAAGAGGAATCATTGAATATAGGTGAAGATGGAATATCTCACTATCCTGGTTGGCATTTAGATGCTCTAGAATTCTTATTCAAAGAACGTAATATAGGAGCCGTGGGACACGAACCATTCGATACTGATCCACCAGCATTAGAAAGTCAAGTTCCTTTTAAAGGAGAACATTACGTACTTGCACAAGATAAGTTCCAAATAGAAGTTTTAAATAACTTAGATGCTGTCCCTGAAACAGGCGCAATAGTATTTGCAACTTTCCCTAAAATAAAAAATGCAACAGGATTCCCAGCACGTGTATTTGCAATATACGAAGTTTAAAAATTTATAAATTTAAACTAATAACTAACCCAAAACAACAACTAATTTTAAATAGCAATCAATAAAAACTAATAATTAATATAATAGCAACTGACAAAATAATAAATAGCAAACTTGGAGGGTAAAGCAATGTCTTATGAATATGATGAACAATTATCTTTTTTACAAAAACCAAATAAGGATGAAATAGATCCAGAGAATCAAAAAATTTTTGATGCGAATGTAGAAAAAATGGAAAAAAATTGGGGGTTTATAAATAATTTATTTAAAATTCTTCCTCTTAATGATAAACAATATATTGCATTTTTAAATTTTAAAAATTCATTATTTGACGAAGAAACTACTTATTTAAGTCGTATAGATAAAGAAATGATAGGACTAGTAGTTTCATCTACTAATGGATGCGCATATTGTCTATCTACACATGGATATATACTTCGTGGTCTTACTAAAGATCCTGAATGGGTCGATGAACTTACATACAATTATAGAATAGCTAAGCTTACAGACAAACAACGCGCTCTTTGCGATTTTGCATATTTTCTTACTACAAAACCTAGAGAAATAGACAAAACTCAAATTGAAAAATTAAGAGCAGTTGGATTTAACGACCATGAAATACTTGAAGCTTCATATGTCGTAGGATTCTTTAACTATACAAATAGATGGACTGCTGCAATAGGAGCTAAACCTAACGCAGGTCATTTTGACCATAATAGATCATTCAATAAATAATCTTATTTCAACTAAAAGAGCATTGCCAAAATAATCGCAATGCTCTTTTAGTTGAAATATAAAACATTTATTTAAAATTATCCAATATCACCTAATAATATTCCCGCTACAAATATAAATATAGCGATAAATACATATTTATGTATCATTATATTTTTTCATGAAAATGGCAAGATTTATTATTAAATAGTTCATATTAAATATATATAATAGAAGTTGAGCGATAAAACAATTAATTTGATTGTTAATTAAATTTTTATAATAGGAGACAATATTTATATGAATGATTCAGTAAAAAATTTAACACTTGCATCTATTCTGACCTCCCTATTTGTAGTAATCACGATTTTTGCGTTGTCGACGGGACTTGGATATGGGATTTATTTAGATTTTGCTGTGCCTATTTTCTTTGCACTTGTGTACTTGAAATGTGGCGGAAAATACACTGTATTAAGTGGAATAGTTTCGGTTTTATTAGTATTTATGGTGGTTGGAGATTTAGCAGGAGCTCTATTTATAAGTCAAAGCTTTTTACTTGGGGTAATTTGTGCGTATTTTATGGATAAAGACAGTATCCTTATGGAGGATGTATTTTTTGCGTCTATATTAGGAACCTTCACTATTTTGTTGATAGATTTATATACTAAAGGTTTAACTGGATATAGTTTAATCACAGAATTTAAGGAAATGGCAGCTTGGTTTCCTTACAAGGATTATTTTAATTTTTTCATCTATCTATTAATATCTTTTTATGTAGGCGGTATGTGCTTTTGTATATACTATATATCATTATTTTTAGGAAAGAGATTGAAGATTTTAACTCAAAATGCTGAGAAAAAATACTATATCTTTAGAAATTTAAAGGTATTTAATAGATTTTTATGCTTAAAGAGAAGTACTTTTTATGCCTGCGCTATTTATATTTTTATTATAGAGCTATTAAATATACTTAATATAAAAATCGATTTTATTTACTTAAAGGTAATATTAACTTCAATAGAATACCTAAGCTTTTATTATTTATTCAGGGATTCAATTAT
Source organism: Intestinibacter sp. (assembly GCF_034113885.1). Lineage (GTDB taxonomy): Bacteria > Bacillota > Clostridia > Peptostreptococcales > Peptostreptococcaceae > Intestinibacter. The sequence goes on along the minus strand of NZ_JAXEWM010000167.1, from coordinate 16,299 downwards.
AATAATACAGGATTATATTCTAACTCGCAGTAAAAAGGTTTTATACGTCAGACTATTTATGTTAGCTGTACTTCTACCTTTGTTCTTTGTGTTTAAGCTTGAGTTTTTAATTTTAATCGTCATATCCTACATTATAGATGTAAAAAATCAAATACGATTACATCAAAAGAAAATTGTAGATTTATATTATGAAAAAGTAAAACCTTAGAAGATTAAACTTTATCTTCTAAGGCCTCTTTTTTCTTAAAACATGCTTATCAAACTCCATATTTTTGAAAAACCATACATAAATACTACGACCGCAATGAATCTATCAAATGGTGTCTTTATAATATTAAACTCAGATTCTTCATTGATTCCTTTTATACTAAAATATAGAATTACTGCTGTAATTATCGATGCATAGTAAAATGTCCATGTATCACTTATAATAGGTTTAAATATTTTATCTGCAAGCACTCCCGAACTACTATCATCCTTTTCCATTAAAATAAATGAAATTAGTAAACCTAAGTAGCAAATTATTTTTTTCTTTTGAGAAAATTTATTTTTTCTCGTTTTATTTTTTATAATATCTCTATCTATTTCGATATTATGTATATTTTTTAAATAATTATATACAATCGCTATAACACCTATATATAATATAATATTAAGCAATTGAAATAAAACTTCGTCTGTTATTGTAACATCCATAATCAAATCTCCAAACCTAAAGCATCATACTTTACAAAGTTATTCATATCTATTTCTTTGCCTCTACTGTCAAAATATTCAAACTCCAAATCCTCATCTTTAAATTTAGTCAAATCTATTATATCCATGTCGACTTCATTCAATTTAGTATGACCAGTTGCCACGACTTTTTTGTTTAAATAAATTTTTGCATTTATAGAATCACTTCCATTACAGACTAAAACCAAAGCTTTTTTTTCTAAATTTTTACCGTAATCTATAATAAATGATCCGCCTGATATATCAATTGGTGCGTGCTTTATAATTCTTTTTTTTAATTGAACATATATAGGTGACATACCTTCTTTTGTATTTTTAAACACGCATACACCAATTTTATATTCTGATGAAAAACCAACTATTAAATTATTACCTATCTTCTGTATGTCATAAATATAAATGTCTTTTATATTTCCTGTTGACTTAAAATCAGCTATACTCTGCTTTATAGATATAATTTCTCTTGTGTGATTATCGTATTCTTCATTTTCATATATCGAAAAATCTTGCTCTAATAATCCATACTCACCATTATTATATAACTGGTATGCACTTGGATTAGATACAGTAAATACCGCCCAAAATATAAAAGCTATATAAATCACTTTATATGTCTTGTATCTTATCTTTTTATAATTTAGTATATTTTTTATTCTCTTCTCAATATAAATTTCTCCAAAAGCTATAGGAGCGTATAAGTAATCCGAAGAAAATGCAGCAAATTCCAACAATGAATTACTGTAATCGACCTTTATAGTCCCTCTAAAATCCTTCATAACTCTCTCATCACAAGACATCTCCATATCCTCACTCATAAATGAAAAAGCCTTCCATACAAGTGGATTAAACCAATGTACGATTACTGCTAAAAAACACACTTTTTTCAAAATATAATCAAATCTATCTATGTGTATTTTTTCATGTCGTATTAAATACAACTTCTCCATTTCATTGAGATCTATAGGAATATATATTCTAGGCTTAAAAAATCCAAATACAAAAGGAGAGTTTATCATATCTGTCTCGTAAATATTGTCTTTTACAATCGTAGCTGTGCTCAATTTTTTTCTCATCTTTATATATGAAATTATACTGTAAACTCCAATCACGATCATTCCTATTATCCATATAATTATCACAAACCATAAAAAATACTGCATTGTATTTCTATGTAAATCTAAAGTCGATATTACATCATTAGATGAACTATATTCCCTTACTACCCCATCTGATATATTTTGGAGAGTATTTGTATTTATTTTTTTCTTAAAGTTTCTTAAAACTATCAATCCCATCGAAACACTTAAATTCATTGGTATGAGCAATCTTACAAATAAAGCTATCCACAGTAAATAAGAATATATCTTAGGAAATCTATTCAACATATATCTAGCTATCAGTATTATTAAAAATAACACTGATCCGATTTTAGTCATATTTACTACTTCATTGAACACTAGCTCTAAAAAATCCATGTATTTACCTCCCCTCCCAATTTCTATCCAGTATAAATATCTGATATCATATATGTATCTTTATCTATCTTTTCTATATCTAATAAATTATATTTGTCCACACACCAACCGTCATCCGTAAGTACTCCATTTCCTGCATGAAATTTTTCAAATCCCGGAGCCATTTTTAAGTCGAAATCCATCTCTAACCTAAATTTATCGCTACCTAAACGTTCCTTTAATTTAAGGTTCTTTATTACGCAATCTGATACTGTACTATCTCCATCTTCAGAATACATTTTTTCCGACTTGATATTTTCCATAAATAATATTTTTGCAATTTCCTCTTCAGTAGTATTTTTCTTTACAATTGCAATATCATCGCTTGATATGAGAAGTTTATCGTAAGTATAATCTTCTTTTACTTCTTCTCCATCGCTTGTATATATTTGCGTTTGTTGTGGCGGAACTTCTACCATATACGACATTTTCAAGTAATCATCATCTTGATTTAGTAAAAATTTGTGTTTTCCTTTACTAGATAATTGTATGTATTTAGTAGAGTTTACATATAATGAATTTACATATTTACTATATTCCCCAGCTCCGTCGTAGAAATTATTAAAATCGAAATACACACTATCATCTGGATAGCCGTAAATATAGCATACGATTTCTTTATCCTTTATAAAGACAATTTGATTCATACCTTCATTTAAGCCTTCTCGTATTTTATTAGACTTAAAGCCTATTGCACTCTCTATATCCTCTTTAGACGCATATGGAGAAAAGCTGTACAAATAATCCCACTCAAAATCAGTCAACTCTGCTAGATCTTCAATCAGTACATTTTTATTTTCACTTTTTTGTTCTAATGCTTCTATATTTTTAACTAGCGACTCTGAATTATCTAAGTCGTTATTTTTAGGATTAGATATTAAAAACAGCGTAGAAGCAGCTATTAGCAATACAACTATTAAAATCACTGACTTTTTAGGTTTTTTATAGTTTAAAATATTTTTTATCCTAGATTTAATACTATTTTCAGAGAACGAAATAGGTACATTGAACGTATTACCTCTATTAACAGCTAAATTTAAAAGTGAGTAGCTATAATCAGCCCTTATATCTTCTCCTAAATTCTTCATTACCTTTTCATCACAGGACATCTCCATATCTCTAGCCATAAGCATGAAGCTTATCCACATAATCGGATTAAACCAATGCACTGTTAAAAGTAAAAATGCTATTATTTTTATCAAATAATCCTTCCTTCTCAAATGCACCTTTTCGTGTTCGATTATGTATATTTTTTCCTGCTCAGTCACATTTGTAGGTATGTATATTTTAGGTATAAAAAATCCAAATACAAATGCTGTGTCTATTTGATCGCTTTCATATATGTTTTCGCCGTACAATGTCGCCATTTTTATTCTCGAATGGGTCTTTATATACGACACGATAAAATACACGATTAATACTTGAATACCTATTAACCATAAAATTGCCGCTATCTGCGTAAAATTAATTTCAAAGCCTTGAGTATTATCGACTAAATTATCGACAGTATGCTCTGCTACATTATTATTTGAAGCTTGGCTCGTCGAAATATTTGAAATAGTATTATTTACAGTTATATTTTTGGAAGCTCCATCTATTTTTCTAAATCCATCTCTATTAATAAAGTTAAAGAGACTCAATTTAGAAATAAACGATATCGGACACACTAGCCTAAATAAGACAGCTATCCAAAGCGCAAAAGAAAAACCTTTAGGAGCTTTTCTAATAGCAAATCGAATAGCAATAACTACAATCGCAACATAACTTGCAGTTATACTCATATCCAATATATTTTTAAATATACTCTCTAGTAAATACATGTTAATCCCTCTCTTTTCTAATCTTCTTTATAAGAATCTATCAATTTCTTCAACTCATCTGCTTCCTTTTTAGAAATTTTTTTATCTCCAAAAAACGCAGTCAAAAATTTAGGTAGCGAGCCGCCAAATGATTTATCAACTACTTCATGACTTTCGTATTTTTGTGTTTCCTCCTTTTTAACTAACGATGTCACTATTGTATTTTCATTTTTTACAAAATTTCTTTGAGATAATTTTCTTAGTACGGTATATGTAGTCGATTTTTTCCATCCAAGTCTTTCATTACATAATTTAACTAGATCACCTGATTTAACAGGCTCCTCCTCCCAGATAATATTCATAAATTTATATTCCGCATCGAATAATTTATAATCCATAATTTCCATCCTCCTTTTGGTTTATTGTAATAAACCTATATTTATTTTAAGTTTATCACGATAAACCAATTTTGTCTATCGAAATTTTTTGCATAAAAATAGCAGATAAATTAATATCTGCTACTTATAGTAAAAAAGATTAAATAACTATCTTAGTTTTACTTCTAATTTGTTATCCTTGTAATAATCATCATCATAATTATCACTTGTTCCATTTTCATGATTTGTAGACCAAGCCATTTTAAAACTTTTAAGCTCGTCTATTGTTGTTTTGTCTAAATTAAACAATACATGACCTTCTTTTGTTACTCCCTCATATATGTCTCCATCAAAACTTTCACTAGCCCATGTGTCAGCTTCAACTTGTTCGCCAGTATTTGTTATAAATGTCGCTTGACATGGATAAGTACTTATCATAAAATCATTTTTGTTTTGAATCTCGAATTTTACAACTACAGTGACTTTATCCTTATTTTCATCGTTTATAACTAAATCACTTTGATCATAACTATTTACTGCATCTGTCATATTATCAAACACAGCAACCTCTTTTATAGTTTGAATAATATTTTTATCTTCTGTTGTTGCTCCTTTTACTTCATATACTGTTCCTTTACTGTTATTAGCTGTATCTTTTTGTTGTTCTTGACTTTGATCACTTCCACTAGCACTTTCTTTTGATTGTTCTCCACTACATGCAACCAATGAAATTGATATAAGTCCTATTGTAACTAAACTCAATAATTTTTTTAACATTCCTTTAAATCCTCCCTCTTGAATTTTTTATTTTAAGAACATTATATACTATTTATACATCGAAAAATGTCCATTCTTGTAATCTTATCCTGTTTATTTATTACGACAAATTTTTCATTTAATAAAAAACTGCTATAAGAGATAATTCCCCTATAGCAGCCATTATTTATCCTTATTTAACTTTTACTATCCATCCTTCTGGAGCTTCTACATCACCAAATTGTATTCCATATAGAGTTTCATATAATTTAGTGATAACTGGTCCAGCTTCTTCCTTGCTGTGGAATATGTATTCTTTGTCATTGTAGAATATGCTTCCTATTGGTGCAACAACTGCAGCTGTACCACAAGCACCTACTTCTACAAATTGATCTATATCATCTATTAATATTTCGCCTTCTATTGCTTCCATGCCTAAGTAATCTCTAGCAACTGTCAATAATGAATTTCTAGTTATACTTGGTAGGATAGATGGTGAATTTGGAGTTATAAATTTGTTGTCTTTAGTTATACCAAAGAAGTTTGCAGCTCCTGCTTCTTCTATCTTAGTGTGAGTCGCTGGGTCTAAGTATATACAATCAGAATAACCTTCTTCATTTGCTATTTTGTGAGGAAGTAAACTACCTGCGTAATTTCCACCAACCTTAGTAGCTCCAGTTCCCCATGGTGCTGCTCTATCGTATTTAGCAGTTGTCATTGAAACTGGCTTAAATCCACCTTTGAAGTATGGTCCTACTGGTATACCAAATATGCAGAATAAATATTCTGGAGCTGGTCCAACACCTATATTATCTCCACAACCTATCATAAATGGTCTTAAATAATATGTAGCACCTGTTCCATATGGTGGTACGTATTTTTCATTTGCTTTTACAACTTGAATACACGCATCTATAAATTTATCAACTGGTACTTCAGGCATTAATATTCTTTTGCAGCTATCTTGAAGTCTTTTTGCATTCATATCTGGTCTAAATAATTGTATAGATCCATCTTTTGTTGAATATGCCTTTAATCCTTCGAAGCATTCTTGTCCATAATGTAGAGCTGTAGCTCCTACACTTATAGATATTTTATCTCCTTGTTGTATCTTTCCTTCATCCCATTTTCCATCTTTCCAATAAGATACATATATATTATCTACATATCCATAGTTAAATCCTAGTTCATCCCATTTTATATTCGTTTTCTCCATAAAAACTGTCTCCTCTGCTATTTTTTAATTATTTACAATTTTCAAACTTTTCTATGTATACAATATATAATAACAAATTTTGCTATATTACACCATATATTTTATAATAAATTTATAATAAATTTTTTTTACATTTTTAGGAATTAGGAGGATGATAATATGAAATTAAACAAAATAAGTACTATATATTTCAGCCCTACAAATACAACAAAAACTATAGTTGAAACTATAGCAAATGTATTTTCCAGTGAAATAAATACTTACGATATAACATTCGATAGAACAAAAAAGGTTGAAAATTTTAAAGAAGATGAACTTTTAATAATTGGTATGCCTGTATATGGAGGTAGAATACCTTATCTAGTACAAGAATTTGTAAAAAATCTAAAAGCTAATAATACACTATGTATCCCCGTAGTTGTATACGGTAATAGAGATTACGAGGATGCTCTTTTAGAATTATCAGATTATCTTGAAGAAGGTGGATTTAAGATAGTATCTGCTGGAGCGTTTATAGGTGAGCATTCATTTGGCGCTGAAATAGCAGGTGGTCGTCCTAACGACGATGACTTAAATATAGCAAAAGACTTTGCATTAAAATCAAAACAAAAAATACAAAATATAAATTCTGTAAATGACTTTGAAAAAATAAATATTCCAGGAAATCGTCCTTACAAAGAATCAGCTTCTGCTACGATTGAATGGGAACCAGAAACATTAGACAACTGCAATGACTGCGGTTCATGTAAAGATGTCTGTCCTATGGGTATAATAGATAAAGGAAATCCTAAACTTATAACTGATATATCAAAATGCATACATTGCTGTGCATGTGTAAAAGTATGCCCACAAAATGCTAAAGTTATGACATCTGAAATGTACAATAAATTCAAAGAATTCAAAGGATTTTTGATGTTAACTTGTTCTGAACAAAAGCAACCAGAACTTTTTATGTAGTAGGCTTTAATAAATAACAACCCTCAGTTGGAACTAGCCCACTGAGGGTTAAATATCCTATTTGTTTAATTGAGCTAAAATATCTTCTACATCATGTCCATGTACCTTACAAGCTTCCTCTAAAGTCTCAACTTGTGCAGAAGGACAGCCTAAACATCCCATACCCATGCCAATTAAAACCTCTGCAGCATCTGGTTTCATTCTCAATATTTCTCCTATAGTCATATCTTTTGTTATCATAAAATTCACCTCTATTTTTTATTTATATCAATCATTTAATGATATATTTGCTAATATTTATCTTTAACTATTTTAGGTATTTTAATTCAAGATTTTCTAATAAATCTATATATTTTTCTCTAACTTGTCGGTTTTCAAATTCATATTTATCACATTCTCTATCTACAACATCTAAAATATCTCTATCTAATTCTCTATTTGCAAATTCAAATATAACTCTATCCTCTTTGTCTATATGAGACTTAAGCAAGTTAGTATAAGAAACTGCATTTGCAATTATATCTAGTTTAGCTTCACAATCGCCTGACTTAAATTGATTCAATGCTTTTTCGAGATTAGATACGTATAATCGTCCTAAATCGTGCTCTACCAACATACCATGTGTAATTAACTTTTCTCCAATTGTATCAATATTATCTACCATTCTATTAAATAAAATTATTTCTTCTTTATTGTGATGATGACCATCTGCAAAATTCCTGATAAAATCTATTACGTTTAGAAAATCTTCATATTCTAATTTATCGTTGTCGATAAATTCCATGCACATATTTCTGACTACTGATAACATCCTTTTTATATATTCGTGTTCGTTCTTCATAAGTTCAATTGCGCTCATGCCTCTGCCTCCCTATTTTATATATAATAATCTTAGTATTTACATTTATGGAATACTTTATAACTCATATGCAAAAAATTGATTATAACTATTATTAAGTGGTATTATTTTATAATACATAGGAAATCAACATTATGCCTCTTTAGGATAAAGATTTTCTTATAATAATATTTTAAAGGTGGTAAATTAACATGTTTTACGATATGAAGCCCGAAGAAATTTCAAATTTCTTTAAAGATATAGATTATACAATCAAAACCTTCTCTGCGAAAGAAATCATAGCACTTGAAGGTGATGAATGTAAATACATCGGTGTTATATTAGATGGAACTCTAGATATTAAGCGAATGTTGAGCAATAAAGTCGTCAAGATAACTTCAGTTGGCCCAGGTCACCTATTTGGAGAGGTAATTGTATTTTCCGATGTAAACAAGTACCCGGCGACTGTAATATCTTCTTCAAAATCTGAGATATTATTTATCTCAAAAGAAAATTTTATAAAATTTTGTTATACTCATGCCGATTTTTTAGAGATGTTTCTAAAGGATTTAAGCAATAAAATTTTAATTTTAAATAAATCTATAGAAAGATTATCCTACAACAGTATTCGCCAAAAAATCAGTAATTACATATTAGATGAGTACCAAAAGCAAGGTAGCAGATTTATTAATATAAGCATGACCAAGCAAAAGCTCGCTGAAACTCTAGGAGTACCTAGACCTTCTTTATCTAGAGAGCTTATCAATATGAAGGAGCTCAGCATCATAGATTATTCTAAAGATACAATAAAAATTTTAGACTTAGAAGCTCTATTTAAAATTTTAGACGAATAAAAAGTCCCCCCTCTCAATTGAGATGAGGGACTTTTATATTTCTATTCCATAAACATTTTTATATCTTCTTCTACAGTAGATATTCCACCTATACCAAAGTTTTCAACTAATACCTTAGCGACATTTGGTGATAAGAATGCTGGAAGAGTTGGTCCTAGATGTATATTTTTAACTCCTAAATATAATAATGATAATAATACTATAACAGCTTTTTGTTCATACCAAGCTATATTAAATGCTATTGGAAGATCATTTATATCGTCAAGACCGAATACTTCTTTTAATTTTAAAGCTATAACAGCAAGTGAATAACAATCGTTACATTGTCCTGCATCTAGCACTCTAGGAATTCCACCTATATCTCCTAAGTCTAATTTGTTGTATTTGTATTTTGCACATCCTGCTGTAAGTATTACTGTATCCTTTGGTAGAGCCTTTGCAAATTCTGTGTAGTAATTTCTAGATTTAGCTCTTCCGTCACATCCTGCCATTACAAAGAATTTTTTAATTGCTCCAGATTTTACAGCTTCTACTATTTGATCTGCTAGTGCTAGCACTTGATTATGTGCAAATCCACCTACGATTTCACCTGTTTCTATTTCTGTCGGTGGTGGGCATTTTTTAGCATGTTCTATTATTTCAGTAAAGTCTTTATCTGATTCACTACTTCCCTTTATATGCTTGCACCCTTCAAATCCAACTGCTCCTGTTGTATAAACTCTATCCTTGTAGCTATCCTTTGGTGGTACTAAACAGTTTGTAGTCATAAGTATTGGACCGTTGAAGCTTTCAAATTCTTCTTTTTGTTTCCACCAAGCATTTCCGTAGTTACCTACAAAATGAGGGTATTTTTTAAATGCTGGATAGTAATGAGCTGGTAGCATTTCTGAATGTGTATAAACATCTACTCCTGTGCCTTCTGTTTGTTTTAATAATAATTCTAAATCCTTTAAATCATGTCCTGATATAAGTATTGCTGGATTATTTCTAACTCCTATATTTACCTTTGTTATCTCTGGATGTCCATAAGTTCCTGTATTTGCGCTGTCTAGTAGAGCCATTGCATCTACCCCTACCTTACCTGCGTTTAATGCTAAAGCTACTAAATCATCTGCAGTCAAGCTGTCATCCATAGTTTTAGCTAGAGATTCCTGCATAAATGCATCTATTTCTTCATTTTCATACCCTAAAGCATTGGCATGCTTCATATATGCAGACATTCCCTTTATTCCGTATATTACTAATTCCCTTAAGCTTCTTATATCTTCATTTTCTGTAGATAAAACCCCTACCTTTGCAGCTTTTTCTTCCATTTCTGATTTAGATGTAGAGTTCCATAGAGCTGCTTCTGATAAATTTTCTTTATTACCTAATTCAGATAATAGCTCTTCTTTTATTTTTAAAGTTTCCACTATTTTTGCATAAAATACTTCATCGTCGAAATTTACATTAGTTATAGTGGCAAATAGATTCATAGTTATCATATGATTGACTTTAATATCTACAGATTTTCCTTCTGATCTAAGTCTAGTTGTCACATCTGATAATCCTTTAGTTACATATATTAATAAATCCTGTAATCTAGCTAATTGTGGTGATTTTCCACAAACACCTGATTTAGTGCATCCGCTACATCCAGCAGTTTCTTGACATTGAAAACAAAACATTTTATTTTCCATATTTATTCCTCCAAATCGTTAATTTATTTTTGATATTAATGATTTTTATTTCACATATTTGTTTGATTTTTATCTTATGCCATTATTATATATTTAAATAAAAATATAATCTGTAACATAGGTTACAAGTATTGAAATTTTTAATGTTGTATTACTTTGACAAGGTTTTCTATGATTTTATATCTAACTTATAGATTTAATCAATATTATTTATATTTATCTATAGGTGGTGACAAATTTGAAAATATTATTTATATTTTATTTTTTTATAAAATATATCTATTAATTTTATCTATAAAAGCTATTAGACTTATGTTAAAATATTAACTATTATATTAATATAAAAAAGAATATACAAATAAAATTTATTAAATAAAAAAGGGGGATTTTCATATGACTTCTGATACTTCGGCAAACAAATCAAATCAAAATGTAAATACTTTGGCAAGAAAAATGGCAATCGCACTTATTGCTGGACTAGTAATTGGAGCATTGTTATTAATTTTAAGAGAAAATTTAATATCTAACGGTCATGAAAACATTTGGAAGGTTATAAATGATTTATTCTTTCAAGATATAAGTACAGATGAAGGAAAGAGTGCAATAGGTTTATTCTACATAATAGGTCAATTATTTATAAATTGTCTACAATTAATAATAGTTCCTATGATTTTTTCATCAATAGCACTTGCAATGTGTGAAATTAGTGATACAAAGAAACTTGGTAGAATCTCTGGTAAAACGTTATTAGGATTTCTAACTACATCAATTTTTGCATTAATAGTCGCTATTATATGCGGTTTCACTACATATAAATTAGGATTTTTTAATGTTTCTATATCTGGTTCTTCAGGTGTAGCTGAGGTTGCCACTAGTCCTAATCCTTTGATGGTTATACTTGACGCTGTTCCAAACAATATTGGTACTGTACTGATTACAAACGGACGTGTTTTATCTATAGTATTCTTAGGAGTCACTGTTGGACTTTGTATAAATGAATTAGGTGATAAATTATTAGTATTCAAGAAACTTCTTACAGATATAAATAACATAATACTTGTATTTTTAAATTTTGTAATATTTAAATTTGGTCCAATCGCAGTCTTTGTTTTAATAACAAGAACATTTGCTGTATATGGTATTGAACACCTTAAACCTGCTTTTGCATACCTTATAACAGTTACAATTGCAGCTACAATATGTTTATTAGTTTCTTATCCAGGATTTATTTATTTTAATACTAAGCTAAATCCTATTAAATTTATGAAGAAAATGGCAAAGGTGGCTCTTTTAGGAGTATCAGCAGCTTCTTCAGCAGCAGCCTTATCTTTAAATTTAAAAACTACTAAAGAAGAGCTCGGCGTTAGTGAAGATGTCGCATCATTTGTACTACCACTAGGAATGACAATAAATATGAATGGTACTGCTATAATGCAAGTAGTTGGAACTGTATTCATAGCAGCTAGCTCAGGATACGAAGTAACAATTCCAAACTTGATTTTAATTGCAATTTTAGCACTTATTGCTTCAGTTGGAACACCTTCTGCTCCTGGTTCTTCTATGATAGTATTATTCACTGTTATTTCAGGAATGGGATATAATAACCCAGCAACACTTGTAGCATATGCTCTTATCATAGCAATAAACAGACCTATGGATATGTACACTACTGCACTTAATGTAATCGGAGACGCTGCAACTGCTGTAGTAGTTTCAAAATCTGAAAACACTTTAGATGTTGATGTCTATAATTCATAATATAAATATAAAAGGAGCTTCGGCTCCTTTTTTTAATGTAAAATTTTTTACACAAATAAATTTATATCTTCATAAAATATACTAATAAATTTCATCTAAATTATTTAAATCAATTAGTATATTTAAGGAGACCAATATGAGAAAATATAAAAGACAAGAAAATGAAAACTATAAATATGCCTTGACAAATCTAAACCTAAGAGAAAGTAAATCTACATCATCTAATGTAATTACCGTTATACCTGCTGGATCCAAAATACAAGTTATAGATGCAGCAGAGGATTGGTATAAGGTAATGTACAACAATCAAAGGGGTTATGTCTACAACCAATACCTATCTAAAACTAAGTACACCTGGACCGACGTATTTTTAAGATCATATCCATCTTCTGAATCAAATGCTATAACACTCGTTCCATCAAAATCTAGAGTTCAAGTTTTAAAAAGCCAAGGAGACTGGGACCACGTCATCTACAACGACCAAGAGGGCTATATATTCAATTATTTTTTATCCGATGACGGAAATCCTCCAGGCGCATATGATTTTGAATATTTCTACACAGATATGACTAGATTTGTAAACGACAATAATATAAAAAGTCCTACAACAAATCTAATTACTACAGATTTAGCAAATAAAATAACTTATATTTTTGAAAAAGGCGACAACAGTCAGTGGATTTTGATATATCAATGGTCTTGTACAGTTGGAAAACCAGAAACACCTACAATAACTGGTACATTTTATGTAAGCGGTAGAAAGCCGTTCTTCGGGTCTGACACATATTTAGTTAAGTATGCCACTAGAATCAAGGGCAGCTATTACTATCACTCAATTTTATTTAATCCTGAAGGCACAGAGATTATCAATGATACCTTAGGTGAGGCTTTAAGTCATGGCTGTATTAGATTGGCTGTAGAAAATGCTCAATGGATTTACGACAATGTATTGGACACGACTACTATAGTCATCAACTAAAAAATAAAGGGCGTGGAATAAAATCTTCCATACCCTTTATTTTATTTATTATTTTACAGGATTTTTGTACGAGCAAGGAAGCTCAGCTGCACATTTTCCACATACAGATGCCCCCAATATTTTTTTATTTTCCTGCAATTGACTTGAACATTTAAATCTATCAAAGCCTTCATATGTAAGTGCATTATTTTTACATCTTTTCACACATACTCCACATGATTTATCCTTTTTATACATACATCTCTCTTCTTTTATAGGTTCATCACTTTTAACATCTAAATTAGTTATCACAGAAAAATATCTACCGCAGCTTCCCTTTTCAGATATAAGAAGATTATTTATACCAAAAGTTCCTATACCAGCAGCATAAGCCATATGTCTTTGTGACCAGTTACTTTTTAATATATTTTGGTCAAATACACCTGCATTTACAGGATTTACACCTTTATAGCCTAATTTTTTGATTTCATCTACAATGTATTCATTTATATCCTGTGCCATTTTATTAGTATCAATATATGCTTTAGCCCATGCTTCAGATGGCAATCCTTCACATTTATTGCTTTTACCTATTTCTCTTTTAAATGGTAAAAAGTAAGAAACTATTATTGTAGCATCTTCTAAAAAATCCTTTGGTGAATAATGTGATTCTAATACTACATTTTTTAAGTTCTTTATATAATCTGAATTTGCATCGGCAAATCCTACAATCGGTTCCTCCCAAATTCTCTCTAGATTATTTTTCTTACAATAATCATCTATAAAATCAGATATCCATTTTATTATAGTATCTCTCATACTCTCTCTCCCTAACTAATACTTCTATCTAAGCCATGATGGATTTCCTGGAACGAATACTCTCTTTCCAAATTTCTTCTTAAATTCATCTAAAGCCTTATTTATTAACTCCTCATTTCCCTTAAATGTCTCTGTATTTTTTATAGTTTCTAGATTTTGGCTAAATGGACATGCAGATATACACATTCCACAGTCAGTTCCTAGATATCTCCATTTTGTATAGCAAGTTTCTCTGTCAACTTCCCATCGATATTGACCTAATTCATCGAATTTAGGTCCTACTGTCAATGAATGTGATGGACAGTTGTGTGCGCATTTTTTACATACATTACAGAAATCTTCTAGTCCAAAATCCTTGTATTCATCTATATCAAGAGGCATATTAGTTGTAACTACTCCTAATTTTAATCTTGAACCGTAGTCCTTATTAGTAAGTATTGAATTTCTTCCTATGTCACCTATTCCTGCATCCTTAGCAATTAAAGTAGGCATTACTAAGTAGTTTTTATCCATATGGTTTCTAGCCTCATAGCCTAAGCTTCTTATATAGTAAGATAAAATCATTCCTATAATAGCTGCATCTACATAAGACTTACTAGTTTCAATTACTTCACATATCATAGGAGATCTATTTACCATCTCAGTGTCTAATTCACATCCAAATACGATTGCGTATTTATGATCTAAATGTACTTCTTTTCCATAATCACTTTCAATTCTTCCCCTGTGTGTATATATATGGTAATCCTTTAATTCTGTAATTCCAACTGTTACAGCGCCATAGTGTTTAGCAAATCCCTTTATTCTTTTTGCCATAGTTGTAGGATCTACCTCAACCTTTTCAGGTGCCACTTCACCCTCGCATAAAGGTAAAATATCTCTCATAAACATAAAAGCACTAGCTGCCATTGGTGAATTAATTTCATTATAAGTCATAGTTCCTTCTTGGCATAAATCTGGTCTATGTCTCATACTATCATCTATATTCTTTTTTTCAGGAAATCTCTTATAGTAATCCTCATAAGCTTCACTTCCTGGTGTATAATGTGCTCTAGCAAACATTGTATCTCTTTCGTCAGTTCTATGCATTTCTAACCCCTCCCTATAAAAACAAACTAATATTATTTTTATTTTTTTTATCTAAAACTAGTATAACACATTCAAATAAAAATTAATAAATTTTGCTATTTAGTAGTATAATATTTATAATATTATTATTTTAAAAGGAGGTTTTCTAATGAGAAGAATTTCTTTATTTATTGTAATCAACGCTTTATCACTTTTTATAGTGTCAAAATTAATGTCTAGCGTTTATATAGGCTCTTTAGCATCTTTAATAGTACTTACAATAATATTTGGATGTCTAAACGTAATCGTCAAGCCTGTAATTGAACTTTTTTCTTTGCCTATAACACTATTATCATTAGGTTTATTTTCATTTGTAATAAATGGGATTGTATTAAAATTAGCCTTTAACATAGTTCCAGGTGCATCTATATCTGGATTTTTTAATTCTATATTAGCAGCAGTTCTCTTAACTTTAGCTAATACTGTTTTTTATAATGTTCTTGATAAAGATTGATATTTTATACATTTTTAAATATATAATATAAAATATTTTACATAAAGATATGATTTTTTAAATTTTATTTTCAAAATCATATCTTTTTTTATAAAAAATCAAACTATTTTTTACATCAATTTTAATTTTTGTTAACCTTTTCCCACAACTTATTTATTATATTGTCGGTTTAATATTATCAATTTATATATAATTTTTTCTATTTTATTATCTATTGTATTTAATTTCGATATAACATTGTGACTATAGATTTTTTAATCCCAACGATATATAATAAACTTATGTCGAGATTGCAAACTTTAAATTTTCTAAATTTTTACAAATATATAAAACTTTTACATAGTCTCGACACTTTTTATTCTTGGTAAAATTAATAATTGGAGGTTTTTCAAATGAAGTATTTCAATCAAATTGGAATTCTCCTTGGAATTTGGGCATCAGGAGAATTCATAAGTCA
>NZ_JAXEWM010000166.1:0-5997 GCF_034113885.1 Intestinibacter sp. | reverse complement strand
ATTAGAAATTTAGTGAGGATAATAGTATGAAAAGAGATACATTAAAGATAATTCCACTTGGTGGGCTAGGTGAAATAGGCAAAAATATAACAGCGATAGAATACGAGGACGAAATAATAGTAATAGATTGTGGAGTTTCATTTCCAGACGACGATATGCTGGGGATAGATTTAGTTATTCCAGATATAACTTATTTATTAGAAAACAAAGATAAAATAAAGGGGCTGTTCATAACTCATGGACACGAGGATCATATAGGCTCAATACCGTATATTTTAAGACAGCTAAATATGGATATATACGCAACTCGCCTGACTATTGGACTTATTGCGTGTAAATTAGAGGAACACAAAATTATAGATACGGCGAATTTAATTCCTGTTAAAGAAGGAGATGTAGTAAATTTTAATAAATTAAGTGTGGAATTTATAAGAGCTACACATAGTATAGCTGATTCATGTTCTCTTGCAATTTTTACTCCATTGGGCACAGTTGTTCATACTGGCGACTTCAAAATAGATTATACTCCAATTGACGGCAGAGTTATGGATTTAAATAGATTTTCAGAATTAGGAGAAAATGGAATTTTGCTTTTGATGGCGGATAGCACTAATGTAGATAGAAGCGGTCATTCTCTATCAGAAAGGACAATAGGCGAAACTTTAAATAGAATTCTAAATAATGCAAAGGGAAGAGTAATAGTGGCTACATTTGCATCTAATATACATAGAATTCAACAGATAGTAGATGCATCCTTGAGAGAAAATAGAAAAATATGCTTTAGTGGAAGGAGTATGGAAAATGTAAGCAATGTGGCTATGGAGCTAGGCTATCTTCATATACCAGAGGAGTCTCTAATTGATTTAGACGAAATAGACAGCTATGGCTCTAAAATAACTATAATAACTACAGGAAGTCAAGGAGAGCCGATGGCGGGACTTTCTAGAATTGCTTATGGGACTCACAAGAAGATAACTTTGGAGCCAGATGATTTATTTATAATTTCAGCATCTCCTATTCCAGGCAACGGCAAGATGATTTCTAAGGTCATAAATCAGCTCTATAAAAAAGGCGCTGAGGTAATATATGAAGATTTAGAAGACGTACATGTTTCGGGACATGCCTATCAAGAGGAGCTAAAGCTAATTCACTCTATCACAAAGCCTAAATATTTTATGCCTGTTCACGGTGAATATCGCCATCTAAAGCACCACGAGGATTTGGCTAAAAAAATGGGAATGAAGGGAGAAAATATATTCAAACTAGAAACAGGAGATGTACTTGAAATAACAAAAGACAAGGCTGTTGTAGGTGAGAAAGTTCGTACAGGAGTTTTATATGTAGATGGAATAGGTGTAGGCGATGTAGGCAATATAGTTTTAAGAGATAGGAGAAATCTTGCTAGAGACGGTATGGTAATAATTGTATTTGCAATAGACAAGGATAATTTTTATCTTGCCTCAGGACCAGATGTAATAACTAGAGGATTTATATATGCTAGAGAAAACGAAAATTTAATAAACGAAATAAAGGAAATTTCAAGACAAAAAATAGAAGAGTGTCTAGATGACAAATCGACTCAATGGCAGATATTAAAAACTAGCGTCAGAAAAGCAGTTGAGCTATTGTTATTTGAAAAAACTAAAAGAAGACCAAGTGTATTTCCTATAATAATGGATGTGTAAAATCTACATTATTAATATTTAAAATAAAGATTTTATTATAAAAAAAAATGAGTTATTATTAAATAGTAATGAAAATAGTATAATAATTACTTAGATATAATTGCTATAAAAACAATTTAAAATTTAGAGAATAGAGGGGAAGTTTATTGAGTAAATACATTGAATTTAGAGATGTAAAAAAGGTTTATCAGATGGGAGAGGTCAAGATAGAAGCTTTAAGTGGAGTCAACTTCTCTGTTGATAAGGGAGAATTTGTAGTAGTTGCAGGTGCAAGTGGTGCCGGAAAAAGTACGATACTAAATATATTAGGTGGTATGGATAGTCCTAGCAGTGGTCAAATTATAGTCGACAATAAGTATATAAATAATTACTCAAATAAAGAGTTGATTACTTATAGAAGATACGATATTGGATTTGTATTTCAGTTTTACAATCTAGTTCAAAATTTAACTGCAAAGGAAAATGTAGAGCTAGCTACTCAAATTTGCAAAGATCCGCTGGATATAGATGAAGTCATGGAGGCTGTAGGATTAGCCGACAGAAAGGACAATTTCCCAGCACAATTATCAGGTGGAGAACAGCAGAGAGTGGCAATAGCAAGGGCTCTTGCTAAAAATCCAAAGCTTCTTCTATGTGATGAGCCAACTGGAGCACTAGATTACAACACAGGTAAATCAATTTTAAAATTACTACAAGACACATGTAGAAAAATGAAGATGACAGTAATAATAATCACACATAACTTAGCCTTAACACCGATGGGTGACAAAGTAATAAGAGTAAAAAACGGTAAAATAGAAAGCGTAGTCGTAAATGAAAATCCAACTCCTGTAGAAAGGATTGAATGGTAATATGAAAAACGTACTTACAAAGGACTTTATAAGGGATATAAAAAATTCTAAGGGAAGATTTATTTCTATTTTACTAATTGTTACGTTGGGAGTTGCATTTTTCTCGGGAATAAAAGCATCTCCTCTAGTTATGAAGAAGACATCTGATTCCTACTATGATGATTATAATTTGATGGATATTAGAGTTACATCTACTTTAGGGCTTACAGATGATGATGTAGATGCACTCAAGAGGATAAAAAATGTCGATGGAATAAAAGGAACCTATTCTATCGATGCAATTTCAAATTACAGTGACAAGGACAGTGTAGTTCAAATTCAGAGCATAAATTTAGAGGATTTAGAACAAAATAATGAGGATTATATGAATCGACTAAATGTAGTCGAAGGAAGACTTCCTCAAAAAAGTGGAGAATGTGTAATTGAAAAATCAAAATATCAATTTTTAAATTATCCTATAGGAAGTACTATAACTATTAGCTCTGGTACAGATGAGGATATAGGCGAAACCTTAAATAAAAAACAATACAAGGTTGTAGGATATGTAAATACTCCTTATTATTTATCACATGAAAAGGGAAATACATCTATAGGAAGTGGAAAAATACAAGGCGCAATGATGATCTTAGATGACGATTTTAAATTAGATGTATATACTGATATTTATTTAACTGTAAAAGGAGCAGATAAGCTAGATACATATTCAGATGAGTATCAAGAGCTTATCGATTCTGTTGTAGATGATATAGATGCTATTACAGATGAACGAATAGATGCTAGATATAATCAAGTTGTATCAGAAGCTCAAGCAGAGCTAGACGATGCTAAAGAAGAATACGAAGAAAATAAACAAAAAGTTGAAAAAGAACTAAATGATGCACAGGATAAAATAGACGAATCTAAAGCAGAGCTAGAAGATGGGAAGGCTGAATTAAAATCTCAAAAAGCCAAGGCGAAGAGAGAAATAGCAAATGGAAAAGCTCAAATAGAAGATGCAAAAGAACAACTTGAATCAGGTAAAAAACAATATCAAAGTGCATTAAAAGAATTCAATCAGAAAAAAGCGACTGCTGAAAAAGAATTTGCAAAGGCAGAGGCGCAAATTGAAGAATTAGAATCACAAAAATCACAGCTAGAGGAGGGCATAGCTCAAATTAATCTTGCATTAAGTGATCCTACTCTACCTGAAGAACAAAAGGCTTACTATCAAAGTCAATTAGATACTATGAATGCTAACTTAGAACAATTAACTCTAGGAATATCATCAGGTAAGAATGAATTGTCTAAACAAAAGCAAGCTCTAAAGGATGGGGAAAACGAATTAAATAAAACTAAACAAAAGCTAGATTCAAGTGAAGAAAAAATAAAACAGTCAGAGGCGAAGTTAAAAAAATCTGAACAAACAGCTAATGCAGAAATTAAAAAGGCAGAGCAAAAAATCGAAGATGGAGAAAAAAAATTAAAAGAAGGGCAAGAAACTCTAGACAAAAATAAAGAAAAAGCAGAAAAAGAATTGTCAAAGGCAAAAAAGAAAATCGACGATGCTCAAAAAGAAATTAATAAAATAGAACATCCAACATGGTATGTTTTAGACAGAGATAGCCATAGATCATTTGCAGAGTACGAAGGCTGTGCAAATAGTATAGATGCCTTAGCTAAGATATTCCCTGTATTTTTCTTTGCAGTAGCAGCACTTGTATGCTTGACGACTATGACTAGAATGGTCGATGAGCAGAGAATAAATATAGGAACACTAAAAGCATTGGGATATACAGTATTTGACATAGCTAAAAAATACATACTATATGCATTTAGTGCAAGTATTGCAGGAAGTATCTTAGGATTAATAATAGGATTTACAGTATTCCCACTTGTAATTTTCTATGCTTATGGAATGATGTACACCTTACCAACTATGCAATTTGCAATTGACTTCAAGCTTGCCGTTGGAATTACTTTAGTTGCCGTTTTAGTTACTACGCTTTCTGCATACTTAGCTTGTAGAAAGGAACTATTAGAAGAGCCTTCTACACTTATGAGACCTAAGGCGCCTAAAAATGGTAAGAGAATTTTACTTGAAAGAATAGGCTTTATATGGAATAGATTGAGTTTTATAAGTAAGGTAACTTTTAGAAATATATTCAGATATAAAAAGAGATTTTTAATGACAGTGCTTGGAATTGCTGGATGTACAGCTCTTATAGTTACAGGATTTGGAGTAAAGGATTCTATACAAATGATAGTGTCAGGACAATACGGAGAACTATTTAAATACGATATGGAAATTGCAGCTTCAAATGATATAACTGAAAAGGAAACTGAAGATTTAGTTAAACAATTGGATGAAAATGGAAAAATTAAAGGCTACGGATTATTTGTATATGAAAATGGAGAAGTAAAAACTGATGTAGCAAGTGAAGATGTAAAAATCGTAATACCAGATAACTTAGACGAATTTGGAAAATTTATTAATCTTAGAGAAAGAATTGGACACAAAAAGCTTTCACTAAATAATGATGGATTAATTCTTAGTGAGAAAACAGCTAGAACATTAGATGCATCAGTAGGTGATACTATAAAATTAAAAAATGGCGATGACATTACTGCAGAGGCAAAAATCATTGGGATAACAGAAAATTATTTGTCACATTATGCATATATGACAAAAGATTATTATAATAAACTATTTAATAATGTTCCATCTAACAATAAAGTTTTATGTACTTTAAATGATACTTCATCAAAAACAGAAGAAAAATTATCAGAGGAAATAAATAAAATGGATTCAGTATCAGGGGTAGTATTTAACACTGCATCTAAAGAGACATTTAGCAACACAATTAAAAACTTAAATTATGTAGTTTTAGTCATAATAATTTCAGCTGGAGCTTTAGCATTTGTAGTTTTATACAACTTAACAAATGTAAATATTTCAGAGAGAGTTAGAGAAATTGCGACAATTAAAGTCCTAGGCTTCTACGATGGAGAGACAGCGGCATATATTTACAGAGAAAATATATTATTAACTCTAGTAGGTATAGTATTTGGACTTGGACTTGGAAAAATACTTCACCAGTATATTATGATAACCGTCGAGATAAAATCAATGATGTTTGGTAGAATTATAAGTCCGAAGAGCTATGTAATAGCGGCTATTTTAACTGTAGTACTTTCTTTTATAGTAAACTTTGTGATGTACTTCAAGTTGAAAAGAGTAAAAATGGTTGAATCTCTAAAATCAGTAGATTAATAAAAATTATTTTTTAAAAATCAATGTCAAAAACATGGTAGCCCTCATAATATATTTTAGAAACAAATTTTCATCAACAAGGGGGTACAATATATGTTAGATAGATTTTTTGGAGGCTGTGGATGCGATGGAGGATTCTTTGGCATGGGATGGTGGATAATAATATTATTCTTCCTATTCCTAGCATTCCAAGATTGCTGGGCTGATATAG
>NZ_JAXEWM010000165.1:0-4350 GCF_034113885.1 Intestinibacter sp. | reverse complement strand
ATTAGACCTGTTTAAGGGATACTAAAGAAAAATATAATAGTGTATTACAAAAAGGAAAAATAGGCGACCTAGAAATAGGTTGCTTATTTTTTTGTATAATTTTCTTTGATTTTTATAAACAATATAGACAAAAAAAAGTCTAATATGATAGAATAATTGTAAAACATATTGAAAATAATTAAATTATATATAATAGTGTATCGATGTAAAGAAAAAATGGGGAGTGGGAAACACATGAAAAGAAAAACATTAATAGCAATAATACTTACAGTCGCTATGACTACAAATATTACCGTATCTGCAGCAACAATAAAAGAAACTTCTACTGCAACTGCAAAAGAAACTTCTACTACAACAACAATAGGAGAAACATCTACTGCAACAACAATAGGAGAAACATCTACTGCAGATGAAGTTGTAGAATCTGTTAAAGGAGAATCTAGAATTGAAACTCCTAAGATAACTTATAGTACTCACGTGCAAAATATAGGTTGGCAAGATGCAGTTACAAGTAACGGAATAGGAGGTACAACAGGTAAATCTTTAAGACTAGAAGCCTATAAATTAAATCTAAAATCTAGTGAAGATTTATCAATTGAATATCGTAGTCATGTTCAAAATGTAGGATGGCAAGATTGGAAATCAAATGGGGAGCTATCAGGAACAGAAGGTGAATCAAAAAGACTAGAGGCTATTTCTATTAGATTAACAGGAAAAGATGCTAGTAAATATGATATTTATTATAGAGTACATTGTAGTTATATAGGCTGGTTAGGCTGGGCTAAAAATGGAGAAGATGCAGGAAGTACTGGACAAGGAATAAAGGTAGAAGCAATGCAAGTAGTAATTTTACCAAAAGGACAAAAAGCACCAGGAAGTACAGAAAATCACTTTTTATCAACACCATCAGTAACATATACAGTAAAGTTTCATAATGGTAATTTTGGAAACAATGTTAAAGATGGAGCCATGGCAGGTACAACTGGACAAAGCAAACAACTAGATGGAATAAAAATAAACCTAAATAACTCTTCTTTAATGAGTGGTTCAATAAATTATCAAGGACATATTCAAGGAATAGGTTGGGGTGATACAGTTTCTGATGGGACTTTTCTAGGAGTAAATGGTAATAGACTAGAAGGTATAAGAATATGGTTAACTGGTGCTATGGATGTTTATTATGATGTTTACTATAGAGTACATTGTCAAAGCTTAGGATGGTTAGATTGGGCTAAGAATGGAGAAAGTGCTGGTAGTGAAGGTTATGGCTACAGAGCAGAAGCTATAGAAATAAAATTAGTTAGAAAAGGGTTAGGACCTGATACAGATGAAACTGCTAGTTTTAAGAAAGCTAAGAAAGTTAATCCACAATTGAAAAATATTTGTCATTTAGATTCACCAACAATAGATTATAACTATTACTCAGACTCTATTACTCTAAGAGGATGGGCTTTATCTGGATACAGAGTAAATGGAATACATGTTTATTTAGATGATAAGTTTTATAAAGCAATTCCTGTTGATGGGTATAGACCAGATGTATCAAATGCCTATCCAGCTTATGAAGATGATTATAGTGGTTTTTCTGTAACAATACCTATGAATGGTCTAGAGACAGGACAACACCAAGTTAGATTATATATAATAGATGGGAATAATAAAACTTTCTGTCCAACAATAACTTCAGATGAGGATAGACATCAAAAGGACTCTATAAGTTTTTATAATAACAATCTAAATATCTCAGCATCTAACTACTTTTTTAATGGAATGGCTAGTTGGAGAAAAACCGTTCTTAATCATGCTTTTGGAATGAGAGGAATAGCTTACTACTTAGGTGGAAATTTCTATGACCCTGGTACTCATATAAGTTACTCAAATGGAATGTATTATTTTACTCCAGTAAGCCAATTACCTAAAACAGGAGCAGTTCCTGGATATGGATTAGATTGTGCAGGATTTACTCAAAGATGTTATAGAATGGCAGGAATTTATATTGGTAGAACTACATGGGACCAATGTACTTACTTATGTAAAACTAGTCTACCAAAAGCAGGAGACTTATACTTTAAGAAGGACTTAGACCATGTTGGTATTTACTTAAAAGATAATGGAGATGGAACATTTACTTATATTGACTGTAATCAAACATGGGAAGGTGCAATGCCTGAGAATCATGTTAGAGGAAGAGTTGAAGTAAGAAGAGAGAAAAAAGTTAAAGATTGTGTATTTTATACACCATTTAACTAAATAACAGATTTTTATTGTTATATGGATTGTTAAGGCATATAGTTAATTTAAAAAAAGGCTGTTACATCAAGAAACTTTAATACAATATATATTGTATATTGTTACGAAATTCATTTAGTGACAGTCCTTTTTTTAAAAGTGCAAAGTTTTTGTCTTTTAAAACATTCTAGTTATAGATATAATTAGCTCATAGGAACAGATAAGGAAGTGCATAAAAGAGATACTTCGGGATTTGTTGTAAATGGATGGTGTCGCTGGTTCGAGTCCAGTTTTATATCTTTTTAAAAAAGGTATAAATAGCTCAGTTTTGGTAGAGCACATAATTCTCTTTTAGTTTTTCTCCTTATTTTTTAAAGATAGTGTATATTTGAGTTACTTCAATTGGTTTATTTGGTTCGAATCCAAAAATACTCAAATAGCTTTTCTTCTAAATTTGTTTCCTATTAAGAAGTGCAGAGAAGTGTTACTTCATTAAGAGTTGTTCCACACTTCTCGATTTTCTCTTAAATTTATTATTTATAGAAGGAGTGTTAAGATTTGAGTAAGTTTAATTTAAAAAATATAAATAAAACAGTAAATAAAAGTGGAAATGTAGCATATAAAATGGATGATAAAGAAAGACTTATAACTGAAGTTTTAACATCTTTCTTTAATGAAAATAAGTTTTATGGAGATAATTCTAGTAAAATAGTAGAAGATATTAGAAAGATAGCTATTAATGATAGTAGGTTTTTAGCTAATCTTACATTATATACAAGAAAAGAGATGCATTTAAGAAGTATATCTCATGTTTTAGCTGGGGAGCTTTCAAAAAGTGTTGAAGGAAAGAAGTATGCTAAAGAAGTAATTAAAAATATTGTTGAAAGACCAGATGATATGAATGAGATTTTAGCTTATTATTTAAATACTTTTGGAAAGCCAATCCCTAATGGAATGAAAAAAGGTTTAGCAGAAAGCTTTTTAAAATTCAATGAATATTCTCTAGCAAAAAACAACAAAAAAGGGGAAGTTAAGCTTAAAGATATCCTATGCTTAACTCATCCAAAGGCTAAAAATGAAGAACAAAATGAGTTATTTAAAAGAATTTTAGAAGATAGAATGAAAACACCAGAAACTTGGGAAACTATTTTATCAGCACATGGAAATAATGCAGAAACTTGGGGATATTTGATTGAAAATAACTTAGTTGGTTATATGGCTTTATTAAGAAATTTAAGGAATATTGTAAATGCTAAGCCTTATAATATGGATAAGGTTTTTGAAATAATAAGAAGTGAAGAGAGAGTAAGAAAAAGCAAACAACTTCCTTTTAGATTTTATTCTGCATATAAATCAATAAAAGATGATAAAATATGTGAAGAAAAAGCTTATGAGGCTTTAGAAGAGGCTATAAAGTACTCAGTTAAAAATATCAAAAAATTAAAGGGAAGAACACTAATTGCAGCTGATGTTTCTGGCTCTATGAATTTTACTATAAGCTATAGAAGTAATATAAAATGTTCTGAAATTGCAGTTGTAATGCTTGCTATAGCAAATTATATATGTGAAGATGCAATAACTGTAACATTTGATGATAGTTTAGTATTATATGATTTAGATAAAAGTAAAGGAATACTAAAAAATGCAGAATCAATATATGTTGGAGGGGGTTGGACTGACCTTACTCTTCCTATAAAATATATATTAAATCAAAAAATTAAAGTAGATAGGATAATAATGCTCTCAGATAATGAAATAAATAGTGGATACTCAAGAACATGTCAAGCTTGGGTAGATAAATATAGAAAAGATATAAATCCAGATTTATGGGTTCACTCTATAGATATGCAAGGTTATGGAACTCAGCAGTTTATTGGAGAAAAAACAAATATTTTAGCAGGATGGGATGAAAAGGTTTTAGAGTTTATTCCAAGAGTAGAAGAGGGGATAGGCTCTCTTAAAGATGAAATAGAAAACTATTATTTTAAAGAAGATTATTGTAAAAATATTGCACAATAAATTAAATATAATAGTATTGTGACATTTTATAAAAGGATGTGAATTTAATGAAAATAGTAAAGGGAGAATATAGTGAAGCTATTATTTTTACAGATGATATAG
>NZ_JAXEWM010000164.1:0-2025 GCF_034113885.1 Intestinibacter sp. | reverse complement strand
GTACAAATCCATTTGGAGAATCATATCCCTTGCGAATACATTCTTTTGCAGAGCGAAGGACATCATATGGTGTTCCAAATCTTAAAACTTCAACTGGCGGAACATTTCCTTGGATTTCCATATGAGGTCCAAGTATTTTTTTTGCTTCTTCAATGTCTTCTACATTATCAAGACTAAATGCACCAATTCCTGTTTCAATTAATGAATCCCATAGCTTATGACTTGTACCGCAGATATGTAATCCACATCCACCGCCACTTTTCTTAATATAATCGACATTCTTTTGGAAATATGGAAGTGAAAATTGTTTGTATTGTTTTACACTTATTATTGATGTAGAACTAACAGGATCTGCAAATCCAATCCCAACTTCTAAATCTAAAAGTCTATCAATATATCGGTTGTTATTTTCTACAATCACATCTAATAATTGTCTAATTTTTTCTGGATACTTGACAGTTCCAATAAGAAGCTGTTCTGTACCAAGAACCATCGCTGCAATAGTAAATGGTCCTGTAACAGTTGCACTAACTGGTACTTTATCACCAAGTTTTTTCTTAACAAGCTCAACACCCTTTAATATAATAGGAAGTCTTCCATCTTTG
The DNA here is from genome assembly GCF_034113885.1 of Intestinibacter sp. Classification (GTDB taxonomy): domain Bacteria; phylum Bacillota; class Clostridia; order Peptostreptococcales; family Peptostreptococcaceae; genus Intestinibacter. Next base: position 1,420 of record NZ_JAXEWM010000164.1, on the reverse strand, counting down.
TCTACATCTACTAATTTCGCATTATCAATCTCATCAATTGTAAGTGCTGGCTTTTCAAGCATCGCAATATTGTAATCAGAATACTTAATCTTAGATCCCATAGCTTCTGCCATACCACGAAGAGTACAAGATACACCTGCCCCATCAGAATGGAAGTTTTCATAAATATACTCTTCTAATTGCAACATTTTTTCTGAAGAATGATAGTATTCTTTTAATGTTGTATTAATCATAGGTGCTAATGTCTCACCTGTATCTAAACAACACATAATTCTATCTACTTCTTTTCCTTCACTAATAAGCTTACTACGCTCTATTGGAGTTAGCTCATCTTTTTTAACTTCTAGACCATTAAGATATTTTTCTATCATAAAATCACCTTTCTTTGATATTTATAATTTTACAAATTTATTTTACTACAAATTTAGTATAAAAATAAAGTGCTGAAACATCATACTTCAGCACTTTTATATAGCTATCTATTCAACAACTCTAGCACCTGCAAATTCAACAGCCGAACGTGCTAATACAAGAGTTGGATCTATACAATTTTTATTAATTCCCAAATCATTAAAAGCTATTGGTAATTCCGTACACGCCAAAATAATTTTTTCTGCCCCCTTATTTACTAGTTCGTCTATTATATTTCCTATTGGAATCTCACTGTAATCCTTATGGTGCGATTTCACGCAATCGTATATAAGCGACATGACTGATTTTTGATTTTCACTCGATGGATACACTATTTCTATCCCTTGATTTATCAAAGGTTTGTCGTAAATTTTACTTTGAACTGTTCCATCTGTTGCTAGGATTCCTACTTTTTTAATGCCTTGTTTTTTTAAATATTTTCCTGTTTCGAAAGGCATGTTTAAAAAAGGTATGTCTAGGTACTTTATCAACTCATCGTAGAAATAATGAGCTGTATTACACGGCATTATAAGTAAATCTGCTCCCATAGATTCTAGACGTATGCCACTTTTTAACATCTCTGGCACTGGATTTTTTCCGTTCTCTACTATGGCTTTTGTTCTATCCGGTATATTTGTATTACAGTCAACGCATATATGAATATGCTCTTGGTCATTTTCTGCATATGTTGATGCTATGATTTTTTCCATTAAATCGCAAGTAGCTTTTGGCCCCATTCCTCCTATAATACCAATTGTTTTGTACATTTTATCACTTCCTTTTATCTATTGATTTAAGTATAGGGTCATACTATAATAAAATCAAATATTTATATATTTATAAATATTATAAATATTTATTTATATTATTGTAGGTGATGATAAAATGTTTCAAAATATGGAATACGTATATGAAGTATACAAGGAAAAGAGCTTTTCAAAGGCCGCCAAGAATCTATATGTGACACAGCCCTGTCTAAGCGCTATGGTAAAAAAGGTTGAAAAGAAGC
>NZ_JAXEWM010000163.1:0-3697 GCF_034113885.1 Intestinibacter sp. | reverse complement strand
TCATCTAAAGTTTTGAATGCGTAAGAAGTAGAAGACAATTCTTTGCCACATCTATTTTCAACTACATGCATATCGTAGTCAAGGAATATAGGTTGATAGCTTACAACTATTCCTAATTTAGCTATTCTTTCTAGTAAAGCTTTATCTGTTATTTGGCAATGAATTAAAGCATGTCTTAATTTATTTCCTTCTTCACCAAATGTTTTTTCATAGCTATCTATAGTTTGTTCAATAGCTGCATCACCTATAACGTGAGTAGCTACTTGTATACCTGCTTCACTTGCTACTTTACAGAACTCATCCATTTCTTCTTGGCTCATCCATACAAGACCTTTATTACCTGGGTCGTCTTTATAATCTTCTCTAAGAAGAGCTGTTCTAGCACCTAAACTACCATCTTTAAACAATTTAAGTGGTCCTAATTGAATTAGAGAATCCTCTTCGTATTTACCATTAGCTAATTCTCCATTTATATATTCTTTAAATTGATCTACAGTGTTAAAAGAAATTTGATGTCTATAACGAACTATTCCTTCTCCAGAATCATAGATATCTTTGAATAGTTTAAAATAAACTGGATAATCAAATACTATTGTTCCTAAATCATTGCTTTGAACAGTAGTTACACCATGTTCAGCAGCATATTCACTAGCTTCTATGAACATTTTTCTTCTTTCTTCTATGTCTGGTCTTGGAATTATATCTTTTGCAAAATTACAAGCATTCTCAGTAAATACACCATTAGGATATCCATCTTCACCTATTTCAAATGTTCCACCGTTGTATTGTGGAGAATTTCCGTCTAATCCTAATACTTCTATAGCTTTAGTATTTGTGGCTAATATGTGACCACAAACTCTATCTAATACTATAGGAATTTCTGTCGATATTTTATCTAAATCAAATCTATTTGGCATTCTATCGCTATCTTCAAATAGATCTTGATTCCATCCTTGAGCATATAAACCACCTTTTACTCTCTCAGGGTTTTCAGATATATATTTTTTGCATATTTCTATCATTTCATCTATGCTCTTACAACCACTTATTTTAGCTTGATACATTGTTTCTCCAAGACTAAACATATGCATATGAGAATCATTAAGACCAGGTATTACTGTTTTACCTTGACAGTCTATTTTTTCGTCAATATCTGAAGTTGCTAAAATTTCATCATTAGTTCCAATAGCTTTAATTTTTCTATCTTCAATTAAAACAGCTTCTACAAATTTTTCTTTTTCTACATAAATTTTTCCATTGAATAAAACTGTTTTCATTTTTTATTTTCCCCCTATAATTTCACATAATATAATTAGAAATTATACAAATATCCTATGCTGATTTTCCTTCTTTTTTCAACTGTTTATCAAAGTATAAGTAGAATAATATACCTATAGCAGGAACTGCAAATCCAGTTATTGCACTTACTGGATCGTCGAAGAATGTACTTACAACTAATCCTGCGAAAATAAGAGCTGTAATTATTATACTAACTGGATAGAACCAAACTTTGTATGGTCTGTCTATTTCAGGCATTTTCTTACGAAGTACTGGTACAGCTAAAACAGTTAAGAAGTTAAATAACATTGTTTGGAAAACAACTAAAGTAGTTAATTGATCTAGATTTCTAATTAATACTAATGCTATAGATATTACTGCTTGAACTATTAATGCAGTTGTAGGAACTTTATATTTAGGATGTAATTTTCCAAATGATTTAAAGAAGTGACCTTCTTTAGCCATTGCATAGTACATACGAGGTTGAGCTAATATTAATCCATTTGTTGAACCAAATATAGCTATTACCATTGCTGCAGTAACTAATATACCACCTGCATTACCAAAAATTAATTTAGCAACTTCTGTTCCTAAATAGTAGTTTCCATCTCCTATCATTGATACTACTGTATCATGAGGTAAAACTCTATATATAGCATAGTTAAATAATGTATAAAGTACTGTTATTCCACCTATACCGATTATTAATGCTAATGGTAAATCTCTCTTAGGATTTTTAATTTCTTCTGTTACTGTGTTTAAATTAGTCCATCCTTCATAAGCCCACAATGAAGCTACAATCGCAAATGCAACCATTGATATAGTTCCTGATGCACCAGAAGATGCTACTTCTTGACCTATACCAAGATCTGGAGTTATTTTACCACAGAATAATGCTGCTCCTAATATTAATAAAATTGGCACTAATTTTGCAACCATAGAAATATTTTGAAGTATTGATGATAATTTTACACCATAACAGTTGTAAATAGTTAATCCTATAATTAATACAACTGCAAATACTTTTATACCTGTGTCGCTAAGTGCTACAAAAGATTTAAGTGCTGTAGGAAGTGCTATAGCTAAAGCAGCTACTGAACCAGGACCTCCTATTAGCCAATCTGAGAACCCAGCTAAGAATCCCACACATGGATGATATGCTTCTGTTAGGTATACCATTCTACCACCTGCTTTAGGCATTGCAGCTCCTAATTCTGCATAACATAATCCACCAAATAGAGATATTATTCCTCCTAGGATCCAAGCTAAAATAGCTAATCCATAGTTGTAATTAGTTCTGTCTAATACATAAGAACCAAGATAGAATATCCCTGAACCTATCATGATTCCACCGATGATACTTACTCCACCGAAAACACCGATTTCTCTTTTGAATTCAGTTTTTTCAGAAGATAATTCTTGTACGTGTTTTTGATCACTCATGGTATTATTCCTTTCTTTTTTTACAAAAATTTTTAATTACTTACAAATTATAACATATGTTGAAAATTCATACAATTATCTAATACCTTCTATTTGTCACCAAATAAGGTTATTTTCTTATTAAATAGGGTATATTATTAAAAAGATATTCAACTAAACTTACGAAAGGAGTACAATTTTATGACAAATAAAATAGTTAAAACTGGGTTCAATTTCGATAATTCATATATAAATCTCCCTAAAAAATTTTACAGCTATGTAGATTTAAAACCTGTAAAATCACCCAATTTAATTATTTTAAATGAAAATCTATCAGATTCACTTGGATTAAATAAAGATTTCTTAAAATCTCAAGAAGGAATTTATATTCTTTCAGGAAATACAAGCTCTGAAAACGGTGCGTATATATCACAAGCATATGCAGGACATCAATTTGGAACCTTCACAATGTTAGGCGATGGACGCGCTTTGCTAATAGGTGAACAAATAACTCCTTCAGGAGAAAGATTTGATATTCAGCTCAAGGGTTCAGGCAGAACTCCTTATTCTAGAAACGGAGACGGTCGCGCTGTTTTAGGACCTATGCTACGAGAATATATAGTAAGTGAAGCTATGCACAATCTTAAAATACCAACTACTCGAAGTCTCTCTGTTATATCTACTGGAGAAGATGTATATAGAGAAAAAATAGAACAAGGAGCTATACTAACTAGAGTCGCAGCTAGCCATATTAGATTCGGAACCTTTGAATATGCATCGTATATGTTGGGACCTGATAAATTAAAAGCCCTTACAGATTATACTATAAAAAGACATTTTCCCTTTATAGAAAACAGCAAAAATAAATACGTTGATTTTATCAATGAGGTTATGATACGCCAGATTAAGCTTGTAGCTAAGTGGCAAAGTGTAGGATTTATACATGGTGTCTTAAATACCGACAATATGAGTATATGTGGAGAAACTATCGATTATG
>NZ_JAXEWM010000162.1:0-97011 GCF_034113885.1 Intestinibacter sp. | reverse complement strand
AAGTAGAGTGTTTTGGTAGAAGATTAGAGGAAAATTCTTTGCAGGATGCTTCGTGTGTATTTATGATGTATATAATACTTTGTGTTGTTTCATCTGTAATAATTTCGAGTATTGAAAATGTACCTATGCTAACTTCTTCATTTGAGTGTGTATCGGCTATTGCTACAGTTGGTTTAACTATAGGTATAACACCTAAGTTATGTGCTTTGTCTGAGTTTATATTGTCAATGCTTATGTTATTTGGTAGAGTTGGTTCTATTACTATATTATTAGCATTTTCATCAAATAAAAGAATAAAAGTTTCAAAGTTGCCGCATGAAAAAATAAAAATTGGTTAAAAAATATTCAGTATTAGATAATGTTTTAATTATAGAAAGAAGGTATTTTTATGAAATCTATTTTAGTAATAGGATTAGGTAGATTTGGAAGACATATGTCACAAAAATTAATAGAAGAAGGTAATGAAGTATTTGCTATAGAGAGAGATGAAGAAATAGCAGATTCTTCTATAGATATAGTTAGCAATATTCAAATAGGAGATGCTAGAAATGAAATGTTTATAAAGTCTATAGGGGTAAGAAATTTTGATATATGTGTAATAGCTATAGGAGATAATTTTCAAACTACTCTAGAAATTACAGTACTATTAAAGGATTTAGGTGCAAACTTTATAATAGCAAGAGCTAGTAGAGATGTTCATAAAAAACTTTTGTTGAGAAATGGTGCTGATTATGTTGTTTATGCTGAAAGAGATATAGCAGAAAAGCTTGCTGTAAAATTTGGAGCGAAGAATATATTTGATTATATAGAGCTTAATGAAGAATACGGCATATATGAAATTGCTGTTCCTAATTCATGGAGGGGAAAAAGTATAATAGAAAAATCAATAAGAAATAAATACAATATAAGTATTTTGGCTACGAAAAAAAATGGAAAGCTACATCCTATGATAGACCCAAATCATGTATTTTCAAGTGATGAAAGCTTGATGGTCATGGGACGACATAGTGATATAAAGCAGTTAACAAAATAAATTTTATTAGTAAAAGAGGCTTAATGCAAATTTTGTTTTGCATTAAGCCTCTTTTAGTGTATAGAAAGTAAAGTATAAAGATAGAGTATAGAAATCTTTATACTTTATTAACATCAAAGCTTTTTTATAAACACTTTTTTAATTTTTTGTGCGGTATATTTATTAACATGAAAGGATGAAACAAAATGAATGTAATTACTATTTTAATAGGATTGGTTGGAATCGCATTATTAATTTACTATGTAATACTTTTAATGAGGGGGAGAGACTAATGTCACATACTATATTACAGTATATTTTTTATATAGTTGCATTAGTAATAATAGGATTACTATTAGCCAACTATATAAGTAAAGCTATGAATGGAGAAAAAGTATTTTTAACTAAAATAATATCTCCAATGGAAAAATTTTTGTATAAAATATTAAAAATTGATCCTGAAAAGGAAATGGGTTGGAAGGAATATCTATTTAGTGCATTAGCATTTAATGTATTTGGTTTAATTGTACTATGGATAATGTTTATGATACAAAAATTCCTTCCAGGAAATCCAATGCACATAGAAGGAATGTCATGGGATTTAGCGTTTAATACAGCCGTAAGTTTTGTAACAAATACAAACTGGCAAGCTTATAGTGGTGAATTCCAATTAAGTTATTTATCACAAGCTCTAGGATTAACAGTACAAAACTTCGTTTCAGCAGCATCAGGTATCGCAGTTTTATTTGCTTTGATAAGAGGTCTTGTTAGAGCTAAAAATAAATGTATAGGTAACTTCTGGGTAGACTTAACTAGAAGCGTAATGTACGTATTATTACCATTATCTTTAGTAGTTTCTATAGTAATAGCTTCACAAGGTGTAACACAAAGCTTAAAAGAAGGTGAAGTTGTAAAATTACTAGAACCTATAGCAGTAGATTCTGAAGGAAGTATGATAGAAGATGCAGTTATAGAAGGCAATAAAATACTAGTAGATAATAAAGTTGTAGAAGATGCAACTGTAGTAGATGAACAATTTGTTCCCTTAGCACCAGCGGCAAGTCAAATTGCAATAAAACAACTTGGTACAAATGTATGAAAAAGATATTAAGACCGGCGATTTTATTTGTCGTAGCTTTTACAATAATATGTGGTGTAATTTACACAGGAGTTGTAACTGGTATAGCAAATTTATGTTTTAACCATCAAGCTAATGGAAGTATAATCGAGGTTGACGGTGTTAAATATGGAAGTGAATTATTAGGACAATATTTTAAAGATGATAGCCATATGTGGGGACGTGCGATGAATGTTAGCACAACTTCATTTGTAAATTATGATGGAAAAACACTTATGTATGCAGGTCCATCAAATACAAGTCCAGCTAGTGATGATTACGGTAAATTAATCAAAGAACGTGTAGCTAAAATAAAAGCTGCAAATCCAGATATGGGAGATACTAAAGTTCCAGTAGACTTAGTTACTTGCTTTGGTTCTGGTCTAGATCCAGATATATCTGTTGCAGCTGCTAATTATCAAGTAAAAAGATTGGCAAAAGCAAATAATATGTCTGAACAACAAATAAAAGACATAATAAAAAAATGCACTAACGAACCATTTTTAGGTGTAATTGGTGAAAGAACAGTAAATGTTTTAAAAGTAAATTTAATGATAGATAACATATTAAAATAGTATTAGCATAAATTGGAATTCAAGCAAAAAAACTTGAATTCCAATTTGCGCAATAAAATGATTTTTTTAAAAATAAAAATTTCGAGTTATAATATATAATGAGTATATTTTTAAAAGACTAATTTGGGGGAGGAATTAAGATGAGGTCAAATCCAGAAGACATATTGAAGAAAATAAAATATGAGGAAGACGCTAAAAAACCAGGCAAATTAAAAATTTTCTTCGGATATGCAGCAGGAGTTGGTAAGACATATGCTATGCTTAAAGCTGCACATGAGTTAAAAAATCAAGGTGTAGATGTTGTTGTAGGATATGTAGAGCCACATACGAGACCGGAGACAACAGCACTTTTAGATGGATTAGAACAAATAGAAAATTTAGAAATAAAGTATAAGGGAATTGTATTAAGGGAATTTAATTTAGATGAGACTATAAAAAGAAATCCAGAGGTTGTATTAGTTGATGAATTAGCACATACAAATGCAGAAGGATGCAGACATATAAAGAGATATCAAGATATAGAGGAATTATTAAATGATGGTATTGATGTATATACTACAATCAACGTTCAGCATATTGAGAGCTTAAATGATATAGTAAATTCTATTACAGGGATAGCTGTACATGAAAGAATTCCAGATAGAGTATTTGATAATGCAAATCAAGTTGAGCTTGTAGATATAGAGCCTGAGGAATTAGTTGAAAGATTAAATCATGGGAAAATATACAAAAAGGAATCAGCAGAAAGAGCATTAAACAATTTCTTTACATTAGAAAATTTAAGAGCTCTAAGAGCTATAGCACTTAGAAGAACAGCTGATAGAATAAATAAAATCTCTGAAAAATTTGGTGTAGGAGAAGGCTACTATTTTACGGAAGAACATATTTTAGTGTGTCTTTCTTCATCACCATCAAATGCTAAAATTATAAGAACAGGAGCTAGAATGGCGACTGCTTTTAATGGAAAATTTACAGCTATTTATGTTGAAACAGATCAGAATGTAGATTTAGAAACAGAGGACAGATTGAGATTAAAAAGCAATATGAAGCTAGCAGAACAGCTTGGAGCTAAAATTGAAATAGTTTCAGGAGAAGATATTGCATTTCAAATAGCAGAATTTGCAAAATTAATGCATATATCTAAAATTGTTATGGGAAGAAGTAGTACTAAAAGAACGGGAACCTTCTCTAAGGCTTCTTTTGCAGACAAGCTTATAGCATATGCACCTAATATAGATATATATATAATTCCAGATAGGAAATCAGAATATAAGAAAAAAATTAAAGAGGAAAAGGAAAAAGATAATAATACAAATTTTGAAATTATATCTCTAAAGGACGTTTTAAAGACTTTATTGATTTTATTAGTCGCGACATTGATTGGATTTGGTTTTTATTCATTTGGAATAAGAGAGGCTAATATAATAACAGTCTATATTTTAGGAGTATTGTTTACATCTACTGTTACGAATAGTATACTTTGTTGTGTAATGTCATCATTATTTAGTGTATTAATTTTTAACTTCTTATTTACAGAGCCATTATATACGTTTAACGCATATGCTTCAGATTATCCGATTACATTTTTGACAATGTTTATAGCAGCTCTCTTGACTGGAAGCTTGGCATCAAAGATAAAAAAACAAGCTCAAATTGCTGTGCAATCGGCATATAGAACAAATGTATTGCTTGAAACAAATCAAATAATTCAACAGGCTAAAAATAGCGATGATATAATAAAATTTACTGTAAAACAGCTTAGAAAATTATTAAATAAAAGTATTGTATATTATAGTCCTGACGATAAAAAAAATTTAAGGCCACATATATATTCTTTAGTAGATGGAGATAAACGAGAAGATTACGATAATCATAAAGAAAGCGCCGTTGCACAATGGGTTTTTAAAAATAATAAACGTGCAGGTAAATCAACTAATACTCTACAAGGCTCAAACTGTATTTATTTGGCAGTTAGAAGTAGAGAACAGGTATATGGTGTAATAGGTATATCACTTAAAGATAGTGACATGGAAGCTTCTGAAAATGATCTAGTATTATCTATAATTGGAGAATGTGGATTAGCCTTAGAAAAAGATTTATTTAGTAGAAAAAAAGAAGAAGAAACTATGAAGGCTGAAAAAGAAGAATTGAGAGCTAATTTATTGAGATCAATATCACATGATCTGAGAACACCACTTACATCAATATTGGGAAATGCAGGTGTTTTAATAGATGAGAATATAGTTTTAAGCGAAGACAAAAAGAAAAATTTATATAGTGATATTTATGATGATTCTATGTGGCTTTTAGAAATAGTAGAAAATATATTAGCTGTAACAAAAATTGAAGATAATTCAATGAATATAAAATTAGTTCCTGAAGTAGTAGAAGAGGTAATAGACGAATCGTTGAGACATTTAAGTAGAAAGAGCAAAGAACATAAAATTGTAAAAAAACCAATTGAAGACGTAATCCTAGCTAAGATGGATTCTAGACTTATTATACAAGTCATAGTAAATATAGTTGACAATGCTATTAAGTATACTCCTGCTGGATCAAAAATAGTTATTTCTGCTGAAAAGAAGGACAAAGACTATGTTACAATAAAGATTTCAGATAATGGAGAGGGTATAGCAGATCAAAGTAAAGAAAAAATATTTGATATGTTCTATAGTACGCATAACAAAGACAGCAATATAGCAGATAGTAGAAGAGGGCTAGGTCTTGGACTTGCTCTATGTAAATCTATTATAAATGCTCATGGTGGAGAAATTGGTGTTTGCGACAATGAAGAAGAGGGAAGAGGAAGTGTATTTTATTTCACTTTAAAAGCACAGGAGGTTAATTTATATGAATAAACATAGTATATTAGTTATAGAGGATGATTTAGCAGTAAAAAATCTTATCACAACTGCTTTAGAAATGCAAAATTACAAATTTCATACAGCTGAAACGGGAAATCAAGGTTTAATGGAGATTTTATCTGGAAATCCAGATATAGTTTTATTAGATTTAGGATTGCCGGACATAGATGGTATAGATATAATAAAAAAAATGCGTACATGGTCTAATAAACCTATAATAGTGATTAGTGCTAGAACTGAAGACAAAGACAAAATTGAAGCATTAGATGCAGGTGCAGATGATTACTTGACTAAACCATTTTCTGTAGAGGAGTTGTTAGCTAGAGTAAGAGTTATATTTAGAAGATTAAACTATGTAAATAGCAATATAGAATCTAATTCGATATTTATAAATGGAGATTTGAAAATTAATTATGCTCAAGGTTGTGCATATATGAATGACGAAGAATTACATTTAACACCTATAGAATATAAATTACTATGTGTTCTTGCAAAAAATGTCGGAAAGGTATTGACTCATACCTTTTTAATTAAAGAAGTTTGGGGAAATACTTTAGGCAGTGATGTGACTTCACTTAGAGTTTTTATGGCAACGCTTAGAAAGAAAATTGAGATAGATACATCAAAGCCTAAATATATACAAACACATGTAGGTGTGGGATATAGAATGCTTAGAATTGAATAATTTTTTATGAAAAATTAATATCAATGTACAGAACCTTTACACAAAGATTACGAGAAAATTAATACAATAAAAGTAAATAAAAAAGCAAATAAGAGTAATCAATAAAACGGTAAAGGGGAGAAATATAATGAAAAAAATACTTTAGAAATAATGAGAGACAGTGTTTCAGAAAGATTATATAGATTAAGTAAAGTAGTAAAAGTATTAGTTAAAAGAGGAAAACTCGATGAAGCTAAAAAATTAGTTTTAAGTCAAATGGTAAAATATCCTGATTCAGCAGAACCACATAATTTGTTGGGAATTATAGAAGAATACAAAAACAACCATATTTTGGCTATGAAACATTTTAGAGCTGCTTGTGATTTAGATCCTACATATGCTCCAGCTAGATTAAATATAGAAGTATTTGGAGATTTTGATAACATGAAAAATCCAGTATATAATGAAGATGATATAGAAGTAAAACCACAAAAGCTATATAAAATGATATACAATAAAAAAGGTATTGGAAGATTTATAAAATAAATTAGGTATTTAAAAAATTGTAAAATATACTTATTAAAAAAATGCAAAGTCAAAGAAAATATAATTCTCGACTTTGCATTTTTTTGATTAAAAACCTAATTCTTGTCATTAGAATTAACCAAAGATTTATCTTATGACAACTCATGTTTATTCTGTTAAATGACTATCCTCTAATTTTGACACAAATTTGTGTAATAATCTGTTGATTGGAGCCTTAAGGAATATATTTATAAGTATAGCGGATACAAGAAATACAAATAATACGCATAAATCTATTCTTAAGTTAGGAAAATATATACCACCTATAGCCTCTCTCATAGCTGAAATACCATAAGTAAATGGTAAGAAAGGATACACAAAGTGGAAAAATTTAGGCGTTACCTGGATAGGGAATGTACCACCAGATCCAGCAACTTGAAGAACTAATAAAATTACACTTATAGCTTTTCCTATATTTCCAAATAAAGATACTAGAGAATATACTATAAAATTAAATACCATACTTATAAATAGGCATATAAGTACAAATAAGAATGGATTATCCATCTTTACTTTAAGTAAAAAAATATCACCTACACTTACTATAAGTGCTTGAACAAGAGCTAATGATAAAAAAGTAAGTCCTCTACCAAGATAAACTTGATAAGGTCTATAAGTATCAGTAAGATTGTGATTATCATCCATATCATTATGGGAAACATGAACCTCTGTAGTTAAAAGTGATGTTAATAGCAATATACCAACCCACAGAGCAAGAGTAGTATAAAAAGGTGTCATAGAAGCACCATAATTAGTCATAGGATATAGCGTATGTTCAACTATATCTACAGGTGATTCTAAGAAGCTAGCATTAGTCATAACATCATTTTTTAAGAAATTGATAAGCTCCTTTGTATCTTTACCATTATTTATTTTATCTAAAGCATCTATAAAGTCATTTAGGATAGTTTTAGCTTTAGGGATTTTTTCATTAGCAAGGTCAATAGTTCCTTGAGCATTTTCTGAAAATCCTGAAAGACTAGATAATAAGCTTTTTACTTTAGGAATTTCGTTTTTTGCATTTTGTAATAACTTACTGACATCTTCAGAAACAGTTATACCTTGAGAAAAAATGTTATTTATAGGATTTTTAATAGATGAATCATAGTTATTTAATATTCCTGCTGTGATTGTATTAACATCATTTGCAACTGTAAGTAGCTTATTTAAGTTATCCAAAGAAGGTTGTTCATTTGCCTCAACTTGGTCTTTTATTTTACTTAAATAAGCAAGTGAAGTTTCTATTTTTGAATTTATATTATTTAATTTACTTATAGTGTCGCTTAAATCTTGATTATGAGATATATTATTTAATTTATTTAAAAACGAAACTAAATTACTTGACATATTGTGTAAATTATTTAATTTTAAGGACAAATCGTCTATTAATTGTGGTGCATTTTCATAATTTGAATTTATGGCATCTATTAACGCTGTTACACTGTTAGTAGTAGATGCTGACACACTATTTAAAGCTTGTAAATCTCTTTTTACTATAGGGCTTATTTGAGTTAGACTGCCTTGAGTATTTTGTAAGAAGCTATTTACATTAGAAGATAAGTTTGATGCATTTGTAATAGTTTCTTCTATTAAAGGCATATTTTTATTTAAACTATCTATGATATTATTCATCTTGACTATAGATTCAGAGGCATAATCAATAGTATTGTCAATTTTTGAAAACCTGTTTTGAACATCACGTAATGATGTTTCAATTTTTGTAAGTTTAGGCAATTCTTCTTGTAATTTTATACCTGTATCATTTAAAAAGTTAAAAACTATTTCACCTATCGTTTTTATAAATGTCTGATTTATTTGCCCTTGGATAGATGAGGCGCCTTTAGAAGTTATTTTAGGTGCTATTGCATTTATTTTTTCATTTACTGAATAAACTATTTGAGCTCTTTTAGTATCTTCAGATACAATTGATATTAAATCAGATGAGAAATTTTTAGGAATTTCGATTGTTGCATAATATTTTCCGCTTTCTAATCCTTTTTTTGCAGTATCTGAATTCACGAATCTCCATCCGAGAGCATCGTTATCTTTTAATTTTTTTATTAATTGATCGCCGACATTGATACTTCTATCAGCTAAAACGGCACCTTTATCATTATTTACAACAGCAATAGGTACATTACCAGTATTTCCGTATGGGTCCCAAGATGCGAGTATATTAAACCATGCATAAAGGGAAGGTAGAATGCAAAGTGCTATTATGACTATTAAAAGCGCAAAATTAGTAAAGATATCTTTTATATCGTCGTAAAAAATTTTTAACATTTTTTCCTCCATAAAATATATTTTTCTTTATTTTGCTCTTTTTTGTATTTTCTATTAATAAAATAATTTTTAAATCAAAAAAGCTATCTGTTATTCAAGCAGATAGCTTTAATAGTAAATAGAAAAGTTTTTAAAAACCTAATTCTTCTCCAACTAATACGATTTTAATTTTAGATACAGGTCTACTCATTCTAGTTATAACAACTTGATTGCATATGCTTTCTGTAGATTTACAGTTAGCACAAGAACCCTTTAAATAACAAGGAGTTTTAAGATCCTTAAATCTTTGGATATTTATAGGAGCTGCTATATTTCTTGCTCTACTAACAGCGTCGTCAAGAGTTTTGCAGACTTTGTTGATTCCTACTATCATAACTACGCTCTTAGGACCGTAGCATAGTGCAGCGACACGGTTACCGTTGCCGTCTATGTTTACAAGTACACCGTCTTCAGTCATAGCGTTAGTACTCATTAAAAATGTGTCAGATAAAAGAGATTGTCTCATTAAATCTACACGTTCTTCAGGAGATTTTGCAGTATCTCTATCTATAACCTTGTAGTTTTTCTTTACATAGTCAAGTAATCCAATTTCATCGATTGAAACAGAGCCACCCCATGAAACTACGTCTTCCTTTGGAATTAATTCAATAGCTTTTTTTAGAGCGTCTTCTTTTGTTTCGCAGTAATAAGCGTCAAAATGTCTTTTTTGTAGATTTTCTACTACCTTTGCGCCTAGTAAATCGTATCTAACTTCTTTTGGTGTATTTCTTCCCATTTTAATACCTCCATTTTTACTTATATTTATGGTATTATTTTAGCATAATTCAAAGAAATATGTATAAATATGTTAATATATTTCTATACGTTATAAAAAGCGATTGAAAGAAAATAATAGATATACAAAGGTTGTGATTTGATTGAAATTTGATATAGATAAATTGGAAAAAATAATTTTTTATTATAAAAAGGATATAAAAAATATTTCGCTAGATGAAGTTTATAAATTGAAGGCTATAAAGTGTTTTCAGGATAATTGGGATATAAATGCAGAAGATTTTTACGAGATGCTATCGAGCGCATTATCTAAGAGTAAAAGACTTCTTGCTTCTAGAAATTTTTTTCCTAAAAATATGATTTTGTATTTTGCCAGTAAGGAGCCTGAGACAGTTAGGGAAATGTTTGTAAATTTGTTTAATGAGACGATTAGTTTATCTAGAAGGATTGACTCCTTTAGAGATGCGTCTGATATTTTATTAAAGCAGTATGCTGATGAAAAAATGAGCACACATTATCAGAATTTGAACGCTATCAGTACATATTTGTTTTTTAGATTTCCGGAGAAATACTGTGTATATAAGGAGGGCAAGTTTAAGAACTTTGCGGATAAGATAGGATATGATAGCTCTCAAAAAAGGGGTAGCTTTGAAATTTTGCAAGCTTATTACGATATGTGCGATGATGTTTTTGGCGTTGTCAAAAATGACGAAGAATTGCTTAAAATAGCTATAGATAGGTTTAGAAATATGAATTTTGCTGATAATGGACTACATTTGCTAACAGAGGAAATTATATATATTGGAAGTAAGATTAATTTTGATTCTATTTTAGATATCACTCAAGATGATAAAAAACAGGAGAAGTGTGATGAATATACAAAAGAAGATTTTTTAAGAGAGGTCTATATTGACGAGCAGAAATATGATCTTTTAGTTGGGATTCTAAATAGAAAGAAAAATATAATACTTCAAGGTGCGCCTGGTGTGGGCAAGACATTTTTATCTAGACGTCTGGCGTATTCTATATTAGGAGCAAAGGACGATCATAAAGTTAAGTTTGTCCAATTCCACCAAAATTATTCATATGAAGATTTTATAATTGGATATAAACCTTGTGAAAATGGGTTTGAGCTTAAGTATGGAGTATTTTATAATTTTTGCAAAAAAGCCGAAAAAAATCCCGAGGATAAATATTTCTTCATTATAGATGAAATCAACAGGGGAAATATAAGTAAAATATTTGGAGAGCTGATGATGCTTATAGAAAATAGTTACAGAGGAGTAGAAATAGAGCTAGCCTATGGAGGAGAAATGTTCAGTGTACCTCAAAATATCTATATAATCGGGATTATGAATACTGCAGATAGAAGCATTGCTATGATCGATTATGCTCTTAGACGTAGATTTAGTTTCTTCGATGTGAAACCTGCGTTTGAAAGCGATAGATTTTTGAGTTATATCGATAGCTTAAATAATAAAAAAATTTCAAAATTAGTCGACACAGTAAAATTGCTGAACGAGTATATAACGGAGGATTTTTCTCTCGGCGAAGGATTTTGCATAGGGCATAGTTATTTTTTAAGTGGTGATTTTACCGATAGATATATTTACGAAATAGTTGAATTTGATATAATTCCCCTTTTGAGAGAGTACTGGTTTGATGACTACGATAAGCTAGAAAAATGGGAAAAAGCTTTAAGAGATATAGTCGAGTGATTGTGTGGTGTAAGCTATGATAAAGGATAGAAGTATTTTTATAAAGAATATATACTACATGTTAGCTTATGTATATACAGATTTAGTTCAAAAGGACTATAGAGATATTGCAGTTGAAAAATTTGAAAATACAGGTGATATTTTATCAGTTATTTTGTTTAAAATGGTTTCTAAACAAATGAAACGAGGGATGATAAAAAAATATATAGAAGAACAATCAGAGGTAGAAACTTTAAAGGGAAGAATAAATATACAAGAGAGTATAAAGCTAAAAGCAAATAATAAAAATAAGCTGTATTGTGAATATGATAGGTTGTCTATAAATAATTATTTGAACAGTATAATCAAGACGACTATGAAAGTCTTAATTTTATCAAAAGAAATATCAGAGCAAAATAAAAAAAATCTAAAAAAGCTGATGTTTTTATTTTCGGATGTGGATTTAATCCAAGTGGATAAAATAAAATGGAGCAATATAGAGTACAACAGAAATAATAAGAGCTATACAGGGATAATAAATATATGCTATTTAGTTTTAAATGATTTATTGCTGTCTACTGATGATGGAGAATACAGATTAGCTAGTTTTTTTAGTGAGAAGAAAATGTACAGCTTGTACGAAAAATTTGTATTGAAGTACTATCAAAAGCATTATCAAAAACTACATCCAAGAGCTTCAAAGATAAAATGGAACTTAGACGATGAATCAGACCAATTTTTGCCGGAGATGAAGACGGATATAACTCTTAAAGGTAGAGATAAAATATTGATTATAGATACAAAATACTACGAGCAATCTATGCAGACTATACAAATCTACAACAGTAGGACTATTCACTCAAATAATTTATATCAGATATTTACTTACGTAAAAAACAGAGATACTGATGAATCTGGAAATGTATCTGGACTGCTTTTATATGCAAAAACAGATGAAAGTGTAATTCCAAATGGTGAGTATATGATGAGCGGAAATAAGATAATGGTCAAGACTTTGGACTTAAATATTGAGTTTAAATTTATAGCTGAAAGCTTGAATAAAATAGCCGAGGATCTATTATAAAAGGAAAATTATAGTTGAAAAATTTTTCAAAAAGGTATATAACATATAAATATAATTTAAATAAATTTATTTAAAGTGAATAGAAGGTTTGGGGGAGATACTATGAGTTCACTGATAACAATAGATTGGGACTATTTTATGAACTACATGAGTACATGGAATGGTTCGTATATAGAAAACGAGACAAATATATACAAGCATTGGTATAAAAAATATTTTGAAGAAAAAAATAGGGGTATTGACATCACAAAACATATGAATGTAGGCGGTGAGGTCGACGAATTTTGGGCTAAATTAAAAAAAAATGTAAATTTTAAACCAAATACAAAGATACTGCTAACAGAATCACATTTAAATGCTTATAAAATCGCTGTAGAGCAAGGCGTTGACTCGGTTTTTTCATTTGATTCACATTCTGATTTAGGATATGAAGGTCTGGATTCATTTAAATTTGAGGTCAACTGTGCTGACTGGCTTGGAAAATTAATCTATGAAGGCAAAATAAACCAAGCAAATATAATTTACGGTCCTTATACAAATGAATATCCAGAGGAATTTGATGAAATTAATAAAAAATACGATGTAAACTACTTGACCTTAGAGCAAGTAAAATGCGACGATCCGTGTGAAATCGTACATATATGTAGGTCAGGATGCTGGAGTGCTCCTTGGCTAGACAAGAGATTTCTTGCTTTTGTGTATGAATCAGGATTTGAATTTGAAAATATAGATATAAAAGAAAGAGAATGGGACCCAAATGGTATTAGTCTTGCCGAACAGATAGACTATATGCTTTATGGGTAAAATTACGAGCCTGTAAAATTTAAATAATTTTGCAGGCTTTATTAGTGTATTAAGAGTAATTAATTTATATAATTAAAGTATATAGGAATTTTCAATATATAATTTGAGAGGTGATTAAATGAAGGATGCAATTTATCTAGAAAATATAAATAAATACTACGGTAAGAAAAAGGTTTTACATGATATTAACTTGAGCATTCCAAAAGGATGTATATTTGGTCTTTTAGGTCCATCTGGATGTGGAAAAACTACGACTGTCAAAATAATAGCGGGTGTTTTAAAGAAGGATTCAGGAAAAGTCGTAGTGTTAGATGAAAAAATGCCTAATTTAGATATTATGGCGGATATAGGGTATATGGCGCAGTCAGCTGCACTTTACAAGGATTTATCTGCATATGATAATTTGAAATTCTTTGGAAGCTTGTATAAATTAAAAAAGGATGAATTAGAAAATAGAATAAATTATGTGGCAAGGCTTACTAATTTACAAGATGATTTAAATAAAAAGGTAGTTGCTTTTTCAGGTGGTATGAAACAAAGATTATCGCTTGCAATAGCTCTTATAGCAAATCCAAAGGTGCTTATTTTAGATGAACCTACAGTTGGTATAGATCCAGTCCTTAGAAAAAGTATATGGGAGGAGCTATACAAATTAGCAGATAATGGTGTAAGTATTTTGGTGACTACCCATGTAATGGACGAAGCGCTAAAGTGCGATAGGCTGGCGATGATGAGAGAAGGAAAGCTTTTGGCAGTTGGAACACCAGAAGAAATACAAAATAAGGCGAATACTACAAATCTTGAAGATGCATTTATTTATTTCGGAAAGTTAGGTGATAATGATGAAAATTAAGGCGCTTACAGTTAGGATATTAAAACAGCTTTTAAACGATAAGAGAACTATTGCACTTATAGTAGTAGCGCCTATAGTAGTGTTGTCGCTTGTGTATTATGTACTCTGTGAGAATACTACAGAATATACAGTAGGAGTGATAAATGCACCTAAGGACTTTTTGGAAGAAATAGAAAATACAGACGATGAGGATAATATTGTCAAGACAAAATATGTAGACCCAAAAGACATCGAAAAAGAAATTAAACAAGGGGAGATAATAGCTGCCTTAGATATGGACGACGATTTAAAAAAAGTAAAAATATACATTGATGGTACTGACAACACAGAAGCTAAAAAAGTTATATCATTGATAAAAAGCGCCATCATGTCATCTTCCATAGATAATTCAAAAGAAAATATTGAAAATATGAAAGAAGGTATTTCAGAGTTAAAAGAATCTGTGAAAGATATATCTAAATTAAATCCAAATATGAGCGCTGATTTAAACATAGATGAAATTGATTTAGAAAATATAGAGTTTACAGAGACAAATTTTGATACAGATTATATATATGGAAACGAAAATCAATCTATGTTTGACAATTACGCTGCTCCATTAGTTGGAATAATAGTATTTTTCTTTGTATATCTACTTTCAGGTATAAATTTCTTGACTGAGAGAACATCGGGGACTTTAGAAAAATTACTGTCTACACCTATCAAAAGAAGCGAAATAATAATAGGATATGTACTTGGATTTAGTATACTTGCTTTAGTTCAAACTATTTTAATTACTTTATTTGTGGTGTATGGATTGGGAGTAACTCAAGTTGGAAACATAGGATATGTACTGCTTGTAAATCTTTTGACATCTATAACTGCCCTTATACTTGGGATGCTTTTATCTACACTTGCAAATGGAGAGTTCCAATTTGTACAATTTGTGCCGATAATTATACTTCCTCAGGTATTTTTATGTGGTCTATTTAAATTGACTGGAGTATTTGCAGTTATCAGCAAATTTATACCGCTTCATTATACTACTCATGCTTTAAAAGAAGTCATGCTTAGAGGTAATGGAATTTCTTATATAACAAGTGATTTATTGGCGCTTGTCGGATTTTCAGCTTTATTTATTATTTTAAATATTAGGTTATTGAAGAAACAAAGAGATGTATAACTGATATACAATAATTTTTATTAATACATCATTTAAAAAATAATTATAATCAAAATAGGATGTGGAATAGTTTATTTAAAAAGCTCCACATCCTAAGTGCTTATGTATATTGTTGATTTTATAGGAAATACTTTTGATATTACAACAGTTGATATAATTGATTTCTTGAATGAAATATATTATTTGTAGAGTATTTATTACATGTAAATTTTGAAGATTTAAATTTATTTTAAGTACATATTTTATCAAGTATCGACTGTGTAAATATGTAATTTATTTGTATCGAAGTCAAATATAACTACTGTAAAATTATATGCATATCTATTATTTATATTTGTTTTGGATTCTTCTGGATAGTTTTCTGCATATCTATCTCTAAAATAATAAATACCGTTTTTAATTTTAGAAATATCAGGTCCGAATGAGTCTTCATCGCCGTCGTCAAATACCCCAATAGCTTCTTGAAAATCTTTTTTTATAGGAAGAGAGCTCCATTTATCGTTTTTATCTGTAGTTTTAATAAATGTTTCTCTTCCTTTTTGTGTTAATTGAATGATTACATAGCTATTTCCGTCCATTGGAAATCCACCGTAATTGTCTTTGTACATTAAAACAGTTGAGTCGGTTGGAATTTTTGTGTCTATTGTTTCGCTATAGTAGCTTAATGGATCATTTTTGTATTTTATAGATTTATCGATATTTTTGGAATCTTGAATTATGCATGATAATGCAAGTAATAGTGGAAAAAGTATAATCAATAATAAACTGAGTTTTCTATTTGATAACATAAAATCATCTCCTTTTGACTTTATAATAATATATTTTGTTTTGAAAAACAATAATTATATATTGAAATTCAATAAAAATTAATTGTTTATTAATAAAAATGAAAGATTCAAAATGCAAATTACACATTCTTTTTATAAAATTATATTATATATATGTCTTTGAGATATTCAAAATATAATTTGAAAGGATTGAGTTGCTTATGAAAATGGAAATACTATTCAACAAAATTAAATATTTAGAAGTGGATTATGATGAAAATTTTATAATTCAAGAAGTCAAAACACAAATATTTGGTGACAGTCAAGTCGACTTTATAAAGGATTTAATTAAAGTTAGAGAATTATTGTATCATCATTATATATTTGGTGAACCTTTAACAGAAGGAGTACTTGATTATATTTGTTTTGTTATAGATAAAACAAATTCATCTATCCATATGACGATTGATGATTTTATAAAAACAAAGAAAAATTTATATAAAACAAAAAATAAGTCTCTCTTCGTTGTAAGAGATAAAACTGCCGATTTGACAGTTTTATGTATAAAAATAGGTCAAAATATAGATGATATAGAAATAATCAAACCTGTAAAAGATTTTGTCAAAACAAAGGATTTAATAGATGCAGTCGAGATTTTAATAAAATATAAAGAAAAAGAAAAATGGATCTCAAGCAATATCAATCACTGTGAAAAAACTTTATACGAGGAATTATTAGATGGAAGATACAATTTTAGTATTAGCAAGTACGACAATAATAATTTTAAACTAGATAAAAGTCTTCTATCTAGAGGACAACTAGACAATAAATACATATCGACTGAATCAAGTGGATCCTTTGAATATTTAATAAAATATAAAAAACAAAGTATAATGCGTGTTGAGTTAAAAAATGGCGAATATGAAGTAAAATTTGAAAATGCTCATTTTATTAGGGAAAAAATAGACAGTGAAGAACTCGTAGATTTATGGAAAAATCTTAAAGATGTAAAATGTCTAAATGTAAATGAGATAACACCTTCACTTATAAAAAATATTTTTGATAGATTCAAAATGAATAAAATGGAACTTGAACCAGTTTATAAAAATAATAAAAATAATTATGCAGAGAAAAAGGATAAAAAAATGGGGCACCCTAATTTTTCAGATGTTGTAGGTATGGACAAAATAAAGGAAAGACTAAACGATGTAATTCACCAATTTAAAAATGAAGAAATATACGAAAAATGGCATATAGAACCGATTAGATCTATACTTCTATACGGACCTTCAGGAACAGGAAAATCCTTCATAGCAGAAGCTCTAGCAAATGAAATAGATGCAGTATTTATAAAATACAGTGCATCTGATATATTCCATCAATATGTAGGAGAATCAGAGGCAGCAGTAAGACGTTTATTTGACGAAGCTAGAAGAAGAAATTGTAAAACAGTTATATTTATGGATGAAGTAGATGCAGTTGCTAATAAGAGAAGTCAAGACGACAACGCTTGTAAGAATTCGATATTAAATGAATTGCTAGTTCAAATGTCATCTCCTGATAATAAAAATATATTCATGATATTTGCTACAAATATGGTTGATATGTTGGACCCGGCATTTCTAAGATCTGGTAGAGTTGATTTTAAAATAGAAGTTGCCTTGCCAGATTACAATATGAGAAAGGGAATTCTGGAATTAAATTCCCAAAATAGACCACTAGATGATGATGTAGATCTATCAGCTATAGCTAAAATAATGAGCGGTAAAAACTGTGCAGATGTAAAACTAGTAGCAAATGAGGCAGCTAGAAGTGCTTTAAAACAACATAAAGATAAAATATCACAAAAACACTTTAGAGATGCTTACGAAGAAATGGTTGTCGGATTACCTGATAAAAATAGAAACTTTGAATTAAAGGAAAGACACGTTACGGCAGTACATGAAACGGGACATTTAATAGCAAATATTTTACTCGACAATAATAGTGAAGTTAAAAGTATTTCGATATTGCCAAGAGGTAGTGTTTTAGGCTTTGTACATTCTGAAGATAAAAATATCGACAAGTATTTAGACACAAAGACAGAACTTTTCAATAAAATTAAAGTACTTCTAGCAGGTAGAGCAGCTGAAGAATTAATGCTCGGCGAAATTACAACAGGAGCAGCCGATGATTTAGAAAAAGCAAATAACATAGCTAGAAATATGGTGGTAAAATACGGTATGAGCGATGAGTTTGGATTTGTAACTGATAGTAAATACGATATAATATCTAAAGAAAAAGCGACTAATGTTATTAGAGAAATGCTAAAAACTTGCTATAAAGAAGTAAAATTCTTGCTAAAAGAATATAGATATATGTTAGTTAAGATAAGTGAAGAGCTTGAAGACAAGGAGGAATTAAACAAAGCTGAAATAAAAGTATTTATCGATGAAATACAAGCGTGATAAGTATTGCTATAATTAAATAATTTTGAAATAAGAAAAACCTAGGCTATAAAACCTAGGTTTTTCAATGCGTTTAATATGATTTAAAAATGGTGCCGCTGATGGGACTCGAACCCATATGGTTTCCCGCACGATTTTGAGTCGTGTGCGTATGCCAGTTCCGCCACAGCGGCTAATTTTTGCTACCTTTATATTATAGCAACATAGTTTAAATTAATCAAGTATATTTTTGAGTAAATTATATTATTTTAATAAATAAAAATAAAATATGAATTTAAAAAACTTATGAAAAAATTAAAAAAAGTGAATAATAAAATATGTATAATATACTATGAAAATTGAGAATTTTTACATTTAAATATTTAATCTTAATAGATTATAATAAGTGTGGTATGATTAAATGATAGGGTGATATACCAATTAATAAGATTAATAATAGGAGTGATAAATTTTGGAAAATACATTGATAATTATAGATGGAAACTCGATAATAAATAGAGCCTTTTACGCGCTGCCAAATATGAGCAATGAAGCTGGACTTAATACAAATGCTATATTTGGTTTTACTCGTATGATGTTTAAAATAATAGAAGAATACAGACCGACTCATATGAGTGTTGCTTTCGACAAAAAAGCACCGACTTTTAGACATAAGGAATACGCTGATTACAAGGCGGGCAGAAAGAAAATGCCTGATGAGCTAGCTGAGCAGCTTCAACCTCTAAAGGATCTTTTAGATAAGTTTAACATAAATAGATTAGAGCTTGAAGGATATGAAGCTGATGATATAATCGGTACTATTTCAAAATTAGGAGAAGAAAATGACTTTAAGGTTTACATAGTTACAGGAGATAAGGATGCTATACAGCTTGCATCACATAAGACTACTACGCTGATAACTAAAAAGGGTGTAGCAGATGTTGAAGAATACGATTACGATTCAGTTATTGAGAGATATGAGATGACACCGACTCAATTTATAGATTTAAAAGGGCTTATGGGAGATAAGTCAGATAATATCCCAGGGGTTCCAGGAGTAGGCGAAAAGACAGGTATAAAGCTTTTAAAACAGTATTCAAGCATAGAAAACCTTATAGAGCATATTGATGAACTAAAGGGTAGCATAAAGAAAAAAATTGAAGAAAACAAAGACCTAGCGATAATGAGTAAGAGATTAGCTACTATTATAAGAGATGTGCCTATAGATGTTAATTTAGATGATTTAAAATACGGAGAT
Source organism: Intestinibacter sp. (assembly GCF_034113885.1). Taxonomy (GTDB): domain Bacteria; phylum Bacillota; class Clostridia; order Peptostreptococcales; family Peptostreptococcaceae; genus Intestinibacter. The sequence continues at coordinate 77,086 of NZ_JAXEWM010000162.1, read as the reverse complement.
TACAACAAGGATGAAGTATTGGATAAATTTAAGGAATTTGGATTTACTAGCTTAATATCTAAATTAATAGGCTTAGATGGAGGAGAAACTACTGTAAAACAAGAAATAGATATAAAAATAGATCATTTAGAAAATGTAGAAGAATTCACTAAAAAAGCTGAGGAAAACAAAAAAGTAATAATAGATGTAATAGGAAGAGAAGGAAATATTTTAGATAAGAGAATATTACACGTATTCTTGAGCTTAGACGGCAAAAATATCTACTATATAAATGAAGACGAGCTAGATAAAATATCTAATATTCTCACAAGCTTTGAAATCAAAAAACACGGATATGATTTAAAGGAAGATTATATACTACTAAAGCCTTACGGTATAGAGCTAAATTCTATGGATTTTGACATAACTATAGCTGAGTATCTAATAGACTCGAAATCATCGACTTCATATGAATGCAGTGCAATAGCTATGAAATACTTGACTAGACAGATAAAATCAAAAGAGGATTTACTTGGAAAGGGAGCTAAGGCTAAGAAGTTTGAGCAAATAGAATTTGAGGAGCTTTCTGCGTATGTAGGAGATATATTAAATACAGTTGCAGATGTATACCCTAAAATGGAAGAAAAACTAAAAGAAACTGAAATGGACGGTCTTTTCTACCATGTTGAAATGCCACTTGTAGAGGTTTTAGGATCTATGGAATACATAGGTATGAAGGTAGACAAGGATCAATTAAATGAACTAAAGGATAAATTTACAAAAATAATATCAGAATTAGAAGCTGAAATATACGAAATGGCAGGAGAGTCGTTTAATATAAATTCACCAAAGCAATTAGGTGTGATTTTATTTGAAAAATTAGGACTTCCAGTTATTAAAAAGACAAAGACAGGATACTCTACAAACGCTGAGGTACTAGAAAAATTAAGAGATAAACACGAAATAATCGATAAAATAACAGAGTACAGACAAATAGTTAAATTAAACTCAACATATGTAGAGGGATTATTAAACATAATTAATCCGAAAACTGGAAGAATACATTCTTCATTCAACCAAACTATAACTACTACAGGTAGAATTTCGTCTACAGAGCCTAATATGCAAAATATCCCAGTTAAAACTGAGATGGGTAGAGACATAAGAAAGGTATTTGTAGCAGAAGAAGGTTGTAAGCTAGTAGATGCCGACTACTCTCAAGTAGAGCTTAGAGTCTTAGCACATATGAGTGGTGACGAAAACATGATAGATGCGTTTAAACATGGAGAAGACATCCACTCAAAGACAGCATCACAAATATTTAACGTGGATATAAATGACGTTACGAGTAAACAAAGAATAGAAGCTAAAGCTATAAACTTCGGTATAATCTACGGAAAAACAGATTTTGGTCTTTCTCAGGACTTAAATATTCCAGTTGCAACAGCTAAGGCGTATATAGAAAATTATTTCTACAAATATCCTAAAATAAAAGAATTTATGGATGATGCGGTAGAAAAAGCAACTGAGACAGGATACGCAACTACTATATTAAATAGAAGAAGATATATACCAGAGATAAATGCGAGCAACTTCATAGTTAGAAACCAAGGTAAGAGATTTGCAATGAATGCGCCTATACAAGGTAGTGCAGCAGACATAATAAAAGTAGCTATGGTGAGCGTATACAACAAATTAAAAGAAAACAACATGAAATCAAAGCTTATACTTCAAGTGCACGATGAGCTTATAGTAGAAGCTACTGAAGATGAATTAGAATTAGCCAAGAAAATAGTAAAAGAAGAAATGGAAAATGCACAAGCTATGGATGTGAATTTAGATGTAGATTTAAATACAGGAAATTCTTGGTATGAAACAAAGTAGGTGAGAAAATGTTAGTATTGGGACTTACAGGAAATATTGGATGTGGAAAGAGCAGTGTGTCTAATATATTTATGCAAAATGGCATAGATGTAATAGATGCAGATATAGAAGCTAGAAAAATATTTGACGATAAGGAATTACTTAATAAAGTATTTTTGACTTTTGGAGATAGTATAAAAAACGAGGATGGGAGCTTAAATAGAAAAGCTCTAGGAAATATTGTATTCAACGACGATGAAAAGTTAATAGAGCTAAATAATTTAACTCATCCTCAAATAAAACAAAATATACTATCACAAGTTTTAAAATATAAAGAGCAAGGTAAAAAAATAGTTGTAATAGACGCAGCATTATTGATAGAAGATGATTATCTGCCTTATATAGATAAGCTAGTTTTAGTAACTTGTAGAGAAGATATACAGATTGAGAGAATAAAAAATAGAGATAATTGCACCGAAGAAGAGGCAATTAGCAGGATAAATTCTCAAATGAGTCAAAGTGAAAAATCAAAATTTGCAGATTACATTATTGATAATTCAAATTCATTTGAACAATTAGAAAAAAGAGTTTTAGAATTTATAGAAATTTTATAAGGAGAATAAGAGTGAAAAAAAAATTAATCTTAATTCTATTTATCGTAATAGTTTTGGGACTTGCTTTATATATGGAAAGAAACGAAATATATAAATATATATATCCTAAAAAATATTCAGAATACGTTGAGTTTTACGCAAAAGAATACAACCTAGATGAAAATCTAGTCTATAGTGTAATTAAGACAGAGAGCAAATTTGATAAAGATGCAGTTTCGAGAAAAGGGGCAAAGGGATTGATGCAAATAGGGGATTCTACAAGAGATTGGGCAATTGAAGAGCTTGAGATGACTGAAGCTGATATTTTTAAGCCTCAGGACAATATAAGGATAGGATGTTGGTATTTAAATAGGCTATATAAAGAGTTTGGAAATTTAGACTTAGTTATCGCAGCATATAATGGGGGATCTGGTAATGTCAAAAAATGGCTAGCTGATCAAAAGTACAGCAACGATGGAGAAAATTTACATACTATTCCTTTTAAAGAGACATCGACTTATCTTGATAAGGTAAAGCGTAATTATGAGATGTATAAGAAAATTTATAATTAGAAAGGTACAACAAAATGAAAAAAATAATAAAATTAATAAGTATAATTTTAGCTTCGATGTTATTTGTTGTGGGATGTAGTGCAGATACAAAAGAGGAGAGCCAATCAGAAAAGACAATAACAAATGATTCAGAATATATAAATTTAACTATGATAAGACCAGATACTATTAATCCTATTTTAAATACTGATAAGTCAGTAAGTTATATTTTGAATTTAGTATATGATAGCTTATTTGAATTTGATGAAAATTACGATCTTCAACCTAAATTAGTAGATTCTTACAGCGTTTCATCAGACAATAAAAGCGTCGATATAAATTTAAAATCTGGGGTAAAATGGCATAATGGAAAGAGCTTGACAGCTAGTGATGTTAAATATACATATGATTTAATAAAATCAAAAAAAGAGAGTGCATATTATGATTTAGTATCAAATATAAGCAGTATAACTGTAAGTGGAAGCAGAAGTCTAACTATTCAATTTAAAGATAATTATGCTTTTTCATTGGAAACTTTGATTTTCCCTATAGTGTCAAAGGATAAATTGAGTGGATTAAAGAGCGATGATTTAGAGCTTCCAAATAAAAACTTAGTAGGTTCTGGAGCATATAAAATAAAAACTTATGAAGACAGGGATTTTATGATTTTAGAACCAAATCAAGATTATTACGATTTTAATGAAGAAGGTAACAATAAAGAAATCTATGTAAAATTGGTGCCGGACACTGAATCACAGGTACAGATGGTATTGTCTTTAGATAGCGATATAAGTAATGTTTCACTTGCGAATATAAGTAAATTTACAGATAACGATAATTTCAAGATAGAGAAATATCAAGGCAGAAAATACGATTACGTTCTTTTTAATTATGAAAATGAATATCTACAAAATTTAGATATAAGAAAAGCTATTTCATTTTCAATAGATAGAAGCTCAATTATAAAGGATGCATATTCAGATAGAGCTAAATTGACTAATTTTCCTCTGAATTCTACATCAAAATACTACGACAATGATTTAAAACCTCTTTCATACAATACAGATAATGCGCAAAATTATCTTAAAAAAGCAGTTTTATCATTAGAAGAACAAAAAAATTCTAAAAAGAAAGAAGAAGAGTCTAAAACTACTGATCCAAATGCAGTAGATGACTCTCAAGATGCTACTATTGACAATAATAAATATAATAGCTCTAGCGACAAACAATCAACTGATGATAAACAAGATGCTGAGGATTCAAAGGAAACGACTGAAGAAACTAAATCATTTAAAGATGTTACAACTGCTGAAGTAAAAGCTTTATTAAAAGACATCAAATTTAAAATAATAGTAAACAAGGACAATAGTGAGAGAGTAAAAGCAGCTAATATAATAAGTAATAGTTTAGAGGCAGTAGGTATAAAAACAGAAATAAAAGATTTAACAAGCGATGAAATGACAAATGCTTTAGATAGCAAGGATTACGATCTAGCATTAATAGGATGTGAATTACCTGCTGTATCTGATGCTACGTATATACTTGAAGAATTGGGATATCAAGATGAGCAATTAGATAAATACTTGAAAAAACTAAAAGAGGCTAATTCAGAAGCTGAGATAAAAAGTATTTACAAAGATATACAAAAATATGTTAAAGAAAATGCAGTATTTATAAGCTTTGGTATGTTAGATGATTATGTCGTATTAAATAAAAGACTTGAAGGAAATTTAAAGTCTAATGATTTTAATATATATAGATCGATAGATTCTCTAGAAGTAAAATAATATTTGAGATAAAGTCGTTTGTCGGTGGAGTTTTTGTAGATAATATGATATAATATACCCATATAGGGTATATGGAGGTGTAATTAATGGAAAAAAAATTATTAATTGAAGGTATGAGCTGCAATCACTGTGTAAATCATGTAAAAACAGCTTTAACAGAAGATATCGAAGGTGTAGAAGTAAAAGAAGTTAGCTTAGACGGCAAATATGCTTTAGTAGATGTAGCTGACGGAGTTACTGAAGATGCTATAAAAGCTGTAATAGAAGATTTAGGATTTGAATTAAAAGGAATAGAATAATATATAAAGAGCCTGCAGGAAAAAATTCTTGCAGGTTTTTTGTATAAAAAAAGATCTCTACTTTATAGTAAATAGAGATCTCTTAAATGGGGGAGATTGAGTATATTGATTTTACATTTACATTATTTACATCTTTAATAAAAAATATACATACTATTTAATATTTTTTTAAAATAATCATATAATTAAAGTAAATATTTTAAAAATACTAGCAAGCTCACATTTTATATTTACATGAATATAATAAAATAAACGAGGTGGGGTATCATGGAGGAGTACAGAACATATAAAGATAATTTTAGAAATTTGATACTTGATATGGTACAGGAAGACTTAGGAAATTATGTATCGCAAAGGGGTGCAAAAAAATTTTTTGAAGCAAACGTCGATAAAGTAATAAATGAAAATTTACAAAAAATTAAAAGCAGAGACAAAAAAGAAGATATATATTTGAAAATTTTAACTTATGGTGCATATAAGGATAATATTTTATCAATAGGAAAATTAATAAAAAAAGAAGAAATTTTTAAATCAAAAAAAGAAATTTATAATTTTGCAAGATACCTTAATTTAAATGTAAATAAAAAGTTTTCATATAATCAAATTTTAAGAATAATATCAAAACATATTTATGACAACAGGAATTTATATTCGACTAGACATGTAATTTACAAAAGAACAGGTAGAGAATATATAATAGATCCTCAAAGTGTTAAAAGTGAATTAATACAAAGCTATAAGTCAAAAACGAGGGAAGAGATGAAAGTCATAGCTAAGCTTTTAGAAGTAGATATAGACGAGGGTGAAGGAGCAGAAGATATAAGAAAAAAAATAATAAATAACATAATAAAAGAGAAGTTGAGAAAAAATAAATAACATACAAATAAGAAGGCGCTAAAAAGCGTCTTTAATTTTTAAGTCAAAAAGGGTGTGATTTATATAAATATTAAAAAGTTTGTATTTCTAGTTATTATGATACTAGCCACAAGTTATTTTATATCTATTCAAGATAATAATTTAAATAAAATAGAAATTAAAATAATAAGCTATAATATACATAGTGGAACTGACAGGGATATGATTCCAACATTATTTGATACGATAAATTTTCTTAAAAAGAGCAAGGCAGATATTATTTGTTTACAGGAGGTAAATGAATCATCTAAGGTAGGATTTCAAGTTAGCAGTTTAAAAGAAGAATTAAATATGTATTCGCACTTTGGGGCAAATGTCGTAAATGATAATGGAAACTACGGACTTGCTACCTACTCAAGGTATAAAATAATTGATAAAAAACACGTTTATCTAACTAGTACAAAGGAACAAAGAGGATTTTTACATACTATTGTAAAAATAAAAAATAAAAAAGTACATGTGATAAATGTCCATTTGGGATTAGATTGTGAAGAACGAAAAAAGCAAATAGAAGAATTGAGATTCTACATAAAAAATTTAAAAAACGAATATTTTATTATTTTAGGGGATTTTAATGAAGGAAATATATCATTAAATGACGAAATTATAGTTGATGTAGCCGAAGAGCTAAATAAATCTAATATATTAACTTTTTCGATGGGACTTGACAGGATAGACTACATGTTTGTTTCTAATAATATAAAAATAGAATCATATGAAGTTTTGATAAAAAATATGTCAGATCATTATCCAATAGTTGCGAAATTTTCCATATAATTATATTATAATAAAAGAGAAATTTAAAATAAAATTTAGGAGGTAATTTATGAATTTTACATTTTGTCACAACAATTTTAATGTAATAAATTTAGAAAAAAGTATAGAATTTTACGAAAAGGCTTTAGGTCTTAAGGAATCAAGAAGAATAGCTCCTGAAGATGGAAGCTTTATAATAGTTTATTTATCAGATGGAAAAACAAGACATAGCTTAGAGCTTACTTGGTTGAGAGATTGGGATAAACCATCATATAATTTAGGAGATAATGAATTCCACTTAGCTCTTGAAGTCGATGATTTTGATAAAGCTCATGAGCTTCATAAAGAAATGGGATGTATTTGCTTTGAAAATAAAGATATGGGAATATATTTTATAAATGACCCAGACAACTATTGGATAGAAATATTGCCAGCTGGTAGAGGTTAATTTAAACAATATTTAGGAATGTAAATTTGGGGGAATAACGTTATGAAAAAAGTAATCTTAGCATTAGGGGTAAGTGCTTTTGCTGTGTCTTTGAATGCTGATAAATCCTATGCAGATTCTAGTGCTGTAGTAGATGTAAGCGCATTGAACGTTAGAAGTGGACCTAGTTTAAATTATTCAAAAATAGGGGTAGTTTATAGAGGAAGCTCTCTAAATGTAATAGAGACACAAGGCCAATGGTCTCATGTAGAATTAAATAATGGATCAAAAGGCTGGGTTTATTCTAGCTACATAAAAAAATCAGGTTCTACATCTGATAATTCAACTACATATGATACAGGGGTTGTCAATGTTAGCTATGTGAATGTCAGAAGTGGAGCTGGAAATCAGTATTCTGTAAAAACTGTCGCCTCATATGGTACAAAGGTAACTCTATTAAATAAATCAGGTGGATGGTGCAATGTAAAATTGAGCAATGGTACTACTGGATGGATTTATCAAAAATATATAGATTTTGGTAAAAATAGTGAAACTAATAATAACAATAATAATACATCAAATGAATTTAATTCATGCAATGGAAAAGTAACATGTTATGCTAACTTAAATGTTAGAAGTGGACCATCTACTAGCTACAGCATAAAGACTAAACTAACTTATGGACAAGTAGTAAAATTAATCGATAAATCAAATGGATGGTACAAGGTAAGCTTGAGTAATGGAATTACTGGATGGGTAAAGGACGATTATATAAAGATAACTACAGAAGATGTAACAAATACTGGTGGAAGTGGAAATAATTCTACTAGTTATAGATCAGCCGTAGTAAACTTAGCGTATTCACTTCTTGGAACTCCATATGCCTGGGGTGGAAATGGTCCTAATTATTTTGACTGTTCGGGATTTACTAGATATGTGTATTTACATGCAGAGGGTAAATCTATTCCGAGGGTTTCTTATCAGCAAGCTGAAATAGGTACATTTATATCTAGAGGAAATTATTTACCAGGAGATTTATTGTATTTTGCGACAACTGGTACAGGAAAAACAAGTCACGTAGGAATTTACGTTGGAAACAATATGTTTATACATGCGAGTGGAAGTGCATCAAATCCAGATAAAGTCAAATTATCTAGCTTAGAAGGCTATTACGGTAGAGTGTTACTTGGTGCTAGAAGATTTTAAAAATAAATATTCATAAATTTAAGCCTCCTTAAATATAATATACAAATAATATTTAAGGGGGCTTAACTAATGAGTAATAAAAAGATATACAAAGGGTTAAATAAGAGGCGCAGGTTTCATTTTAGAAAATTTATAACTACTGTACTTTGTATGGCTTTAATAATTGGATATGCTTATAAAAAAATAGAAGTAGATAAAGTATTAGGGAATTTTAATTTATTTGAAAAAATGTCTTTTGTGGTGGACAAAGTATGCTTTTGGAAGGATTTAGACTTGCAAGCTTTCAAGTTAAATTCTACCGATGCTAAAAAATCAGACAAGTTATTAGAGCAATCAGAAAAAGAAGAAGAATCTAAAAATTTATCTAGTAATGCAAAGGTAGCGATAGTTCAAGGGATAGATGTTTATTTGATACAGGTAGGCTCATTTGATAATGATGAAGATTTAAAAAAAATAGAAGAAAAATTAGAGCAAAATAAAATACCTAACTCGACTTTAAAGATAGATGGTATAAATAAAAGTCAGACTTACATTTCCTTCAAGGAAGAGGATATGAGGCAGGCATTGCCTGTTGTAAAAAATTTATTTAATGATGCATTTATAACTAAGCTAGAAATTCCAGTATTATCATTAGAATATACTGAGGAGTATTCTTACATAAAAAACATATCTGATTATATGAATTCACTATTAAAAAGCTATGAAGAAGAGGCTAATTATTTAAATAAAAATAAAAGTAATTTCGATACTGAAAAATATCAAAATATGATGAATGAAAGAAAAGAAATTTTAAATAAATTGGATAATGAAGTCAAAAAAATAGATTATAAGGAGTTAGATTACTTTAAAAATAATTTATTGTCTTATACTTCACAAATTAAGGACAATATTTCGAACTCTGAAAAAATAATTTCTAGTGATAATCTATATAAATATGAGAGCTTTTTAATATCTTCTGTACAAATGTATTATGAATTCATAAACCAAATGAAAACAGCTTAAAGGGTTGAATTGTTCAACCTTTTTTGTATTTTTTGAAAAAATAAAAAAATTTAAAATCTAAATAAATACATAAAAAAAATATTATTTATGTTATATATTTTTTTTATATTCATTTAAAAAAAGCTAATAATTGAGATAAATAATTAACAATTGTTAAATTTTTGTAGTAAATATAGTATACTATATGTATAAATATCTATGAGTATTAATATAAAAAGACAGGGGGTAAATATAAAATGAGACTCTTAACATTCAAAGGGGGTATACATCCTCCATACAATAAAGAGTATACAAACAAAATAGCTCTAGCGAAAGCTGAGGCTCCAAAAACTGTTTACATTCCTCTTCAACAACATATAGGTGCTCCAGCAAAACCTATAGTAGAAGTTGGCGATCTAGTTAAAAAAGGTCAGATGATAGGACAAGCAGGCGGTTTCGTATCAGCTAACGTACATTCATCAGTTTCAGGTAAAGTCGTTGGAATACAAATGCATGAAGTTCCTGGTGGAGTAGGACAATGCATAGTTATCGAAAATGACTTCAAAGAAGAGCTTGATGAAAGCGTTAAACCAAAAGGAGATTTAGATAATCTAGCTCCAAAAGAAATTATTAAGATTATACAAGATGCAGGTATAGTTGGTATGGGTGGTGCAACATTCCCAACTCATGTAAAATTATCACCTCCACCAGATGCAAATATAGATGTAGTAATCTTAAATGGTGCTGAATGTGAACCATATTTAACTGCTGACCACAGATTAATGCTTGAAATGCCAGAAGATGTAGTATTTGGTATAAGAGCAGTTATGAAAGCATTAGAAGTTAAACAAGGATATATAGCTATAGAAGTAAATAAACCAGACGCTATAGAAGCTGTTACTAAAGCAGCTGAACCATATCCAGAAATAGAAGTTGTTGGGCTTCAAATAAAATACCCACAAGGGGCAGAAAAACAACTTATATATGCATGTACAGGCGGAAGAGAAGTTCCATCAGGTGCATTACCAGCAGCTGCAGGTGCTGTAGTTACAAACGTTGGTACAGCAGCTCAAATAGCTAAATCAATAAAAACAGGATTACCTCTAATAGAAAGAATAACAACTATTACAGGTGATGCTATAAAAACTCCTAGAAACTTAATAACTAAAGTTGGTACACCAGTATGTGAAATAATAGAACAATGTGGTGGATTCAAAGAAGATATAAATGTAGGAAAAGTTATATTAGGTGGACCTATGATGGGTAATGCTCAATACACTACTCAAGCAGCAAGTACAAAAGGTACTTCAGGTATACTATGCTTATCAGAAGAAAAAGCTAGACTTCCTGAACCAACAGCTTGTTTAAGATGTGGTAGATGTACTCAAGTATGTCCAGCATTCTTACAACCTCTATACATAAGTGCTAACTCACTTAAAGGTGACTTCGATAAGGCTGAAGAACATAGAGCTCTTGATTGTATAGAATGTGGATCATGTTCATTTATATGTCCAGCTAGAAGACCTTTAGTAGAATCTATAAGAAATGCTAAACGTCAAATTCAAGCAAAACGTAGAAAACAACAAGCTCAAGCAAAGGCAGCAAAATAAATATTGGGGGGAAATAAACATGGAAAATAAGTTTATAGTGTCATCATCACCTCACATTAGAAGTAATGAAGATACTTCTTATATAATGAAACAAGTAGTAATCGCGCTTTTACCAGCAGCAATTGCAGGTGTATATTTCTTTAGAATGAGCGCATTATATGTTATGTTCTTCTGTATATTAGGAACAGTTGGTTCTGAATTTATATGGGAAAAAATAACTAAACAAAAAAGTACTATTGGAGATTTTTCAGCAGTAGTTACAGGTTTATTATTATCATTTAACGTGCCTGCATCACTTCCATGGTGGATGTGTTTACTAGGTGGAGTATTTGCAATTATAATTGTAAAAATGATGTTTGGTGGATTAGGAAACAACTTTGTTAACCCTGCTCTTGCAGCAAGAGCATTCTTATTAGCATCATTCCCAGTTCCAATGACTAAATGGACACAAGCAGGTGTCAATTGGGTAGGATCTTCAGCAGCAGCTGATGCAGTAACAACTGCAACTCCATTAAGCTTCTTAAAATCAGGAGCAGCAGGACTTCAAGGATTAGCTGACAATGGTATATCTATGACTGATATGTTAATCGGTAATATAGGCGGTTGTGTTGGTGAAACATGTGCTGTATTAATATTACTAGGTGGTATTTACTTAATATACAAAGGAATTATAAGTTATATTATGCCAGTTTGTTATTTAGGAACAATATTTGTATTAACATTCTTATTAGGTGGATTTAATATACAATTTGCTGTAAGTGAAATATTAGCAGGTGGTGTTATGTTAGGTGGTTTCTTCATGTTAACTGACTATACAACATCTCCTATGACTCAAAAAGGACAAATTATATATGCTGTTTTAGCAGGTATAATATGTTCAGTAATTAGATTATATGGTGGATATCCAGAAGGATGTTCTTATTCAATATTATTAGCTAACGTTATGACTCCACTTATAGACAAATACGTTAACAACAGAGTATTTGGGGAGGTGGCTAAATAATGGGCAAAGATATGATTAAATTAGGATTAAACTTATTAATAATAAGTGCAGTAGCTGCATTATTACTAGCTCTTACTAATAGTGTAACTGCAGGTACTATTGCTCAAAGAAGCGAACAAGCAAATGCAGAAGCTAGAAAATTAGTTTTAGATTCAGCTGAAACTTTTGAAGAAGTAAAAGACGTAAATACTGATAATTCTAAAGGTATAGAAGTTGCAGAAGTATATGAAGCAAAAGATGCATCAGGAAATACAGTTGGATATACTCTTAAAGTTGTACCATCAGGTTACGGTGGAGACATTGAATTAATGGTAGGTATAGATTCAGCTAATAGTCAAGTATCAGGAATAAATGTTGTAAGTAACTCAGAAACAGCAGGTCTTGGTGCTAAATCAACAGATCCAGAATTTAGTGATCAATACAAAGGAAAACCACTTGAAGAGCTTTCAGTTCTTAAAAATGGAACTCCTGGCGATACAGAAATCAAAGCAATATCTGGGGCTACTATAACTTCTACAGCAGTAACTAATGGTGTTGACGCAGCAATAGAAGTTTATAATAACTCTTTAAAATAATTGATAGGGGGATTTTAAGATATGAATCTAGGAAAAACATTTAAAAATGGTATTATCGACGAGAATCCAACCTTTGTACAAGTAATAGGTATGTGTCCTACTCTAGCTGTTACAAGTGCAGCTATGAATGGTCTAGGAATGGGACTTTCAACTACAGTAGTTTTAATGTGTTCAAATATAGCTATATCACTACTTAGAAAAGTAATACCAGACAAAATAAGAATACCAGCATTTGTAGTTGTTATAGCTACTTTCGTTACAATAGTACAAATGCTTTTAAAAGCATATATACCAGCACTTGATAAAGCGCTTGGATTATATATTCCATTAATAGTTGTTAACTGTTTAATACTTGCTCGTGCTGAAAGTTTTGCATCTAAAAATGGAGCAGTTGCTTCTGCAGTAGATGGTTTAGGTATGGGTCTTGGATTTACTATAGCTCTTACAGTATTAGGAGCAGTTAGAGAAATATTAGGTGCAGGAAGCATATTCGGAATGAGTTTATTTGGAGCTTCTTATCAACCAGCTTTATTATTCATATTACCTCCAGGAGCATTCTTAACATTAGGAATCTTAATGGCAATATTTAATAAAGTTTCAAAGAAAAGCGCTTAATTTTTAGGAGGGAAATATTATGAATTATATTCTTTTATTACTAAGTATTGTCCTTGTTAACAACGTTATAACATCACAATTCTTAGGTATATGTCCTTTCTTAGGTGTTTCTAAGAAAGTAGATACAGCGGCAGGTATGGGAGCTGCGGTTACATTCGTTTTGGGCCTAGCTTCTTTAATAACATATTTTGTACAAATGATATTAGTAGCAACAGGAACTGAGTTCTTACAAACTATAGCATTTATACTTGTAATAGCTTCAATAGTTCAATTTGTTGAAATGGCACTTAAGAAAATGAGTCCAGCTTTATATCAAGCATTAGGTGTTTACTTACCTCTTATAACTACAAACTGTGCAGTTTTAGGTATAGCACTTGTTAATGTTCAAAAAAGTTATAATATATTACAAACATTAATAAATGGTGTTGGTGCAGGTTTAGGTTTCACATTAGCAATAGTTTTATTCGCAGGAATTAGAGAAAGATTAGAGCTTGCAGATATTCCAGATGCATTTAAGGGATTTCCTATAACATTAATATCTGCAGCATTAATGTCAATAGCTTTCTTAGGATTCACAGGATTAATAAAACTATAAAAACAGGGGGTGAAGTATTGTGGAAATATTAAAATCAGTAATATTATTAGGAGTCATGGGCTTAATATTTGGTGCTGTCTTAGCTTTCGCTGCACAAAAATTCGCAGTTGAAGTTGATGAAAGAGAAGCTAAAATACTTGAAGTACTTCCTGGAGCAAACTGTGGTGGTTGTGGATACCCAGGTTGTGGAGGGGTAGCAGCTGCTATAGCAAAAGGTGAAGCACCTGTAAATGCTTGTCCAGTTGGAGGGGCTGCAGTAGCCGCAAAAGTTGGAGAAATCATGGGAGTTTCAGCTGATGCAGGAGAAAAAATGGTTGCACATGTTATGTGTAAAGGTAGTTGTTCAAGTGCAGCAAATAAATATGAATACCAAGGTATCGGGGATTGTAGAGCTGCAATAGCTTTAATAGGTGGACCAAAAGATTGTAGCTTTGGTTGCTTAGGTCTTGGTACTTGTGTATCTGTTTGTAAATTCGATGCAATAAAAGTAGTAGATGGAGTAGCTGTAGTAGATGAAGATAAATGTGTTCTTTGTGGAAAATGTATGGAAGCTTGTCCAAAAGGAATAATAGCTAAAAAACCAGCTAGTAAAGAAGTTGTTGTAGATTGTAGCTCTAAAGATCCAGGTAAAGTTGTTAAAGCTAAATGTTCTGCTGGATGTATAGGATGTAAGGCTTGTGAAAAAGCTTGTCCAGTTGGAGCAATAACTGTAGAAAATAATAAAGCTACAATAGATTACTCTAAGTGTATAGGATGTAAACAATGTGCAGTTAAATGTCCAAAGAAAGTTATATCTGCAGGAGATATATCAGATAGACGTATAGTAGCTATAGATGAACAAAAATGTATAGGTTGTACAGCTTGTGCTAGAGTTTGTCCATTTGGAGCTATAGAAGGTGACAAAAAACAACCACACAAAGTTGATCCAGAAAAATGTAAAGGATGTCATCTATGCATGCAAAAATGTAAAAAAGACGCAATAAAATGTGTAGAACAATAGATATGAAAAAATAGAATATGGACAAAATAAAGGTATAGATCTCTATACCTTTATTTTATTGCTTTAAAGACAAATAACCTTAAGATTAAATGTAAATATTATTACAAAATTCTTAACAAAAATAAGAAAATTTTAAATAAAAATAATATTTATTTAAATAAAATAAATTTTTTTAAAAAATATAAGATTTATGAAAGAAAAGAGCCTATATTAAGATTGAAATTTTTACAATATAGTGATAAACTTAATTAGTACAAAATTTAAGTACGAGAAGGTGAATAAATGGAAATTATATTAGCGTCGGCTTCACCGAGGAGAAAAGAAATTTTACAAAATACTAAGCTTAAATTCGAAATTCAAAAAAGCGAAATCGAAGAAGCAGTTTTTGAAGAAGAATCTCCTGAGAGTATGGTAGTTAGGCTTGCATATGAAAAGGCATTTGATGTAGCACAGAAAAACAGAGAGAAATTGGTTATAGGAGCTGATACAATTGTTGTTTTAGGAGATGAAGTTTTAGGTAAGCCTAAAGATGAAGAAGAAGCATTTGATATGATACAAAAGCTATCGAATAAAACACACAGGGTTATTACAGGTATTAGCTTGATTAATTTAAAAAAGGGAATAGTTGTAAACGACTATCAAGTAAGCTATGTTACGTTTAAAGATTTAAGTGAGGACTCTATTAAAGATTATATAAATACTAAGGAATCATTAGATAAAGCAGGTGGGTATGGAATACAAGGATATGGAGCTCTATTAGTTGAAGGTATACAAGGTGATTATTTCAACATAGTTGGACTTCCTATTTCTAAACTCAGCGATTTGTTAAAGGATCACTTTGATATAAATCTATTTTATGGAGGATGATTCATCTGCAAGAAACTTTAAATAACGGTCTTAACATAAAAAACATGTTAGAAAGTGATAGACCTAGAGAGAAAATGCTGACAAAAGGTGTAAAATCATTATCTGATGCTGAATTGTTAGCTATTATTATTAGAACTGGAAACAAAAAACACAATGCTATAGAGCTTTCTAATCAAATATTTAAGGAAAAATTAATAAATATAAGAGATTTATATGATATAAGTATAGAAGAGCTATGTAGTATAGATGGTATTGGACTTACTAAGGCTACTCAAATAAAGGCAGCTGTAGAATTAGGAGTCAGAGCTTCCAGTTATATGCCACCTAAATACAAAATAAAAAATCCTTGGGATGTATACAAATATTACATGGATATGTTGAGATACGAATCAAAGGAGATATTTAAAATAGTACTTTTAAATACTAAAAATGAAATAATTACAGATGTAGATATTTCAGTGGGTACTTTAAATGCATCCTTAGTCCATCCAAGGGAAGTTTTTAGAGCGGCAATTAGACGAAGTAGCAATAAGATTATATTAATACATAATCATCCATCAGGATGTCCAACACCTTCTACAGAAGATAAGTCTATTACAAATAGGCTTGTTGAGTGTGGGAAAATAATAGGCATTGAAGTAATTGACCATATAATTATAGGTGATGGATTGTATTTTAGTTTTAAAGAAAATATGTTGATTTGATATAGTGTAAGATTGAAGGGAGCGTTTAAAAATGGCAAGTGAAAAGAAACAAAAAAAACAAAAAGGATCTTTCTTTGGATTCGGAAAAATGACAAAGGATATGGGTATAGACCTTGGTACTGCAAATACATTAGTATACATTAAAGGCCAAGGTATAGTACTTAGAGAACCATCAGTAGTTGCAATAAGAGACGACAGCAAAGATGTTTTAGCTGTTGGTGAAGAAGCAAAGAGAATGATAGGTAGAACACCAGGAAACATAAAAGCAATAAGACCTATGAAGGATGGGGTTATAGCTGATTTTGATATAACTCAATCAATGTTAACTTACTTCATACAAAAATCTACTGCTAAAAAAGGTGGAGCTGTAAGTGCTAGAATAGCCATATGTGTACCATATGGTGTTACTGAAGTAGAAAAGAAAGCTATAGAAGAAGCTGCCCAACAAGCAGGAGCTAAAGAAGTATTCTTAATAGAAGAACCAATGGCTGCAGCTATAGGAGCTGGACTTAGAGTAGAAGAACCAGAAGGAAACATGGTAGTTGATATCGGTGGTGGTACATCAGAAATAGCTGTAATATCACTAGGTGGTATAGATACTGCTGAATCTATAAGAATAGGTGGTAACAAATTAGACGAAGCGATAGTTAACTACGTTAAAAAAGAATACAACCTGTTAATAGGTGAAAGAACTGCTGAAGATGTAAAAATAAACATAGGCTCAGCATATAAAGATGGAGAAGAAGTAACTGCTCAAATAAGCGGTAGAGACTTAGTTACAGGTCTTCCTAAAAAAATCGATATATCTTCTGCAGAAATAAGAGATGCTTTAAAAGATCCTATTAATACAATAGTAAATGGAATAAAAATAACTCTAGAAAAAACAAAACCAGAGCTTGCTGCCGACTTAATGGAAAACGGAATAATGTTAACAGGAGGAGGAGCATTATTAAAAGGTCTTGATCTATTAGTAAAAGAAGAAACAGGAATGCCAGTTTTCATAGCAGAATATCCACTAGATTGTGTTGCTATAGGAACAGGAAAATCAGTTGAAGACCAAGAAATCTTCGAAAAAGTTTTAGTAGCAAACAAGAGAAGATAGAAGCTGGTGATGAGTTTGAGAAGAGACAAAAACAGACGTAAAATAAATTTTAAAGTGATAGCAACTAGTTTAGTTGCTATCACTTTAATTGGAATTGTAAGTATATCAATAGGAATGAAATCGGGAAACAGTCCCTTTAACTCAAATATAATACTTAATATAACATCTACTTTAGAACACGGCGTTAGTAAAGGTCTTGGATTTTTTACTGGCGGGTTTTCAGATATAGTGAATTTCAAATCTAATGCTCAAAAGGTTGAAAAATTAGAAGAAGAAAATAAAAAATTAGAAGAAGAAATAACAAACTTAAAAGGCGAACTAGAAACTACAAGTTCATTAGAACAATTAAAAAAATCATTGAATTTTATCGATGAAAAATACGTTGCAAATCAACTAGCAGCTGAGGTAGTCAGCAAAAACGATGGACTTTGGTATACAAGTATTGTGATAAGCGCAGGTAGCGATGATGGGGTCAAAGAAAATAGCTTAGTTATGAATGGAGATGGTTTAGTCGGTATAGTTACAGAAGTATCTTCAAGCTATTCTAAAGCTATTACTTTATTAGACACTACATCATCAGTTAGCTTTAAGCTATCAAAGGATTCTAAATACAAAGGAATTATTACAACTGGTACAGGTATTAAAGAAGAAGAGTCAAACAGAGAAAAAGGTCTTTTACAAGGATATATGATGGACTCTGATTACGATGTACTTCCAGGAGATAGTGTAGTTACATCAGGTCTTGGTTTATACCCAGAAAACATTGCTATAGGAGAAGTGACAAAGGTTGTCGAAGATAAAAGTAAATCTTTAAAATATGTAGTAGTTAAACCAAATGTAAACTTTAAAAATATAGATAATGTAGTTATAGTAGAACCGAGAAATATAAATTAGAGAGGTAATTATGATGAAGAGAATATTACTTTGTATATTAGGAATCTTTATAATAATAATACAAAATAGTATTATTAATTATTTATCTATTTTTGGAATGACTATAAATATAGTTTTAATATATTTAGTTATAATTTCTCTTTACTTAGAAGAGTTGGAAAGTGGAATTATAGGAGCAATTTTAGGTATTGTCTTAGATTCTAGTGTTGGAGGCGTTTTTGGGTCTAATGCACTTATACTATTTCTGCTTTCATATATGGTAAGTTATCTGAGAAATAAAGTTTACAAAGAAAGTCCTGTAATGATATTTACAATTATTTTAGTTACGACTTTTATATATTGTGGAATTAGTTTTTTATTTGCTAGATCACTATATAATGTATGTAAATTTACATCAATTATAAAAATAATTGTAGTTCCTATTGTAAATAGTTTAGTAGGAATATTAATTTACAAGATATTTAAGACACAAATATTAAAACTAGAAGAAGAATAGTGGTGATTTAATGGAAGACAATAAAGTTAATGAGAGATTTAAAATCATAAAAATTTTTTTCTTAGTTGCCTTTAGTGTAATTATATTGAAAATGCTCTATATGAATATATTTCAATATGATTATTATACAAATCTTGCAGATAGTAAAACATACAAAGAAGTTACTATAAAAGCTGCAAGAGGAGAAATTAGAGATAGATATGGAAGACTTATAGCAGGAAATACAAATTCATTTGTAGTTGAAGTTTCAAGCGATCAATTGACTGCATCGGGAAATGATGCAAATGGTATTGCCTTAAAAATAATGAATAAATTAATCGAGAATAATGAAGATTATGAAGATAATTTTCCTATTATTATAGATAAAAATGGAAACTATTCTTATACATATGATCAAAATGTAAGTGAATATAAAGAAAAGAATAATATTCCAGCAAATTTAAATGCAAAAGAAACATTTTACTATTTAGTCGATAGCCTTATTGACGATGGAACATTAAAAAAATCCGACAGAGATTTAAAACCAGCAGAACTTCAAAAGAAGCTTAATAGTAAGGGGTATTATCCTCCTATTTTAGTTTCTAACTTCACATTTACAGAAATCAAAGATAAAAATGACTGGTTAGAGAGCTTTGTAAAGAAAACTAGTTCAGGTGAAAAAATCGAAGTTAAAAAGACTGATAGTGCAAAGGTCGCATTTGAGAAGATTAGAAAGTACTACGAAATCGATGAAAGCTTAAGTGATCAAGATGCTAGAAAAATACTTGTAGTTAGAAACTTGATAAAATCTCAAGGATATAAAACTTATTATCCTGTGACATTAGCCTCAAATGTATCAGAAGAGACTATATCTTTTGTAGAAGAAAATGCAGCTAATATGTCTGGAATTTCTATATCTAGTGAACCAATTAGATATTATCCAAATGGATCATTAGCTTCCCATGTATTAGGTTATGTAGGAAAAATTCCATCTCAAAAATTAGATGAATATTTAAATAATAAAGAAAAAGAATATCAATCAGATGATATTATCGGTCTTACAGGAATTGAGGCGACACAAGAGGATAATCTAAAAGGTATCGATGGATATAAAAAAGTAAAGGTAAATGCGACTGGTAAAATTACAGATGAGTTAGAAGTTAAAGAGCCTGTATCAGGTGATACGGTTTATTTGACTCTAGATATGGATTTACAAAAAGTAGCAGAAGAAGGATTGGAAAAGACTATAAAAGTTGCAAATAACGGAGGGACTTTTAAAAGTGACTACGGAGATGTATCTGTAAGCGGTGGAGCTGTAAATGCAAAAACTGGAGCAGTTATAGCTGTAGATATAAAGACAGGAGAAGTTTTAGCATCAGCTAGTTATCCAGATTACGATCCTAACTTATTTGTAACAGGTATTTCCTCAAAGGATTACGACAAATTACAACCTAAAAATCCAAATGATACTTTAGCAGCCAGCCCTCTTTTAAATTTAGTAACTCAAGGTGTGTTCCAACCAGGTTCTACATTTAAAATGGTAACAGGAATGGCAGCATTAGAAAATGGATTAGACCCAAATTATACAATAGCTGATACAGGTGTTATAAAGCTAGAAGGACAAACCTTTGGGGATGCCGTTTGGAATAAAGGTGGAGGAAATCATGGTGCTGTAAATCTATACAAAGCTATACAAGAGTCTTGTAATATTTACTTTGGTATAGTTGGTACTGGAACAAACTTTTTAAATGAAAGTCATAGCCCAGGAATAAAGATGAATTCAAAGAAAATACTTGAATATGCTAAGTTATTTGGTTTAAATGAAAATACTGGTCTAGAAGATGAAATAACAGAAGTTGCTGGTAAAGTACCTAGTGAAGAGGATAAAATTAATTCAACTAAAATATCACTTAGATCTTATTTAAATTTAAATATATTAGATAGTTTTACTGATATAGATGAAAATGACGATGAAGAAATGGATAAGAGAATAGATGAAATTGTAAGTTGGGTAGATGAATATCCTTGTCCAGGAAGAGGCGAAGTGATGTCAAGGCTTGCAGATTTAAAAGTAAAAGAAGACAGAATCGAAGACTTAGCAGATTCTATATTATTTACATATTTAAAATTTGCTAGATGGACTACTTCTGACAACTTAAACTTATCTATAGGACAAGGTGAAAATGCATATACACCATCACAAATTGTAAGATATGTAATGGCAATTGCAAATGGTGGTTATTTGACAGACTTGACTTTAACTAAGAAAGTTGTCAATAATGATTATGAGACAACTTTTGAAAGTAAAATAGTATCTGAAAAAATTGATTTTAAAGATGATGATAACTTAAAGGATTTAATAAAAGGTATGAAGCTAGTTACAACAGAAGGTACAGCGGCAAAATACTTTGCCAATTTCCCTGTGGCAGTTGTAGCAAAAAGTGGTACTGCCGAAAGAAACGACAAAATACCTACATCAAATGAATATAACTATTTAATGAAACATTTATCTAGTTATGGAGTAAATAAGGATGAAGTATTAAAAGTCTACAATCAATTGAGAAAAGATAGAGAAGCTGAATTAACTAAAAATAGAATAAAAGAAATAAACGAAGAATTGAAAAAAGATGATTTGGATGATGAAACAAGAGCAGAATTAGAAAAAGAATTAAAAGATGGTGTCGATGAAAAATTAGCTAATACAGATAAGATAAATGCTGCTTATCTGAGAAGAGCTATAAAGAAGGTTAAACCATCTATTACAGATGAAAAGATAGATGCATATAAAGAAACTTATGGAGACTTCGGTTGGGCAGTAGCATTTGCTCCAGCAGATGATCCTGAAATAGCAGTAGCAGCAGTTATTCCTCAAGGTACTACATCTACTTATGCATTCTTACCTATAAAGGATATAATAGGATACTATGTATCTGGTTCTCCAGAAGATGAATCAGATAGTACAAATAATAATTCTAAAGATCAAAATTCTAATTCTGATGACAACAGTGAAGATACAGGTAGTGACAATAAATTAAATTTTCAAGTTCAAATAAAAAAATAAAAAGGTGATTAATATATTTATGAAGAATATAGTAAATAAATTGATATCACTCTGGAGGTTGTTATGTCTTTAAAAGAAGTTTCTGCCAGTGAACTTGTTGAATTTAAAGGCAATAAAAAAGGTATAGTTGTGAATATAAAAAAGGTAGCTCCTTTTGATGTTGTTAAAGATTCAATAATTAATAGGTTAGAAGAATATGTAGGATTTTTTAATGGAGCCAAAATCTGTGAAATTAATTGTGATTACTTAAGTGATATTCAAATAATGATAATAAAGGAAGAGCTTACGTCTAGATTTGATATAGAATTTACAGAGGATCAAGAGAAAAAGCAATTAGGTTTATTTGATACTAAATATGTTGATAATTTAAGGTCTGGTGAAAATATAGTATATGATGGAGATATAGTCGTTATGCAAGATATGAACCCAGGTTCACAATTAACTTCAATAAGAGATATAGTTATTATGGGTAATATAAGCGCTGGAGCGAGAGCTATTGCAGCAGGAAATATAATTGTTATGGGTAAAATTGAAGGATTTGTGCATGCAGGCGCGAGTGGTAATGACAGAGCCTATATAGTTGGAAACTGTCTATGTCCTAAGGTTTTACAAATTGCCGATAATATAGCTGAGGCGCCCGATGATGATGAAAGTAACCAAGAAATTAAAGAAATCAGCCCAGAGATAGCCTTTGTAAGTGAAGGACGAATAGTAATAGAGAGTTACTTACCTAAAAATATAAAAAACAAGGAAATCTATAGGGGGTAGTGAGATGAGTGAAGTTATAGTTATAACATCAGGTAAGGGTGGAGTTGGTAAAACAACGACAGTTGCGAATTTAGGAACAGCATTGAGCTTTGAAAACAAAAAAACAGTAGTAGTAGATGCTGATATAGGACTTAGAAACTTAGACGTAGTTATGGGTCTTGAAAATAGAATCGTTTACGATATAGTTGATGTTGTGGAAGGTACTTGTAAATTAAAACAAGCTTTGATCAAGGATAAGAGGTTTGAAAATTTATACTTACTACCAGCAGCTCAAACTAGAGATAAAAATGCAGTATCAGAAGAGCAAATGGAAGAATTATGTCAAAGATTAAAAGAGTCTTTTGACTACATTATAATAGATTGCCCAGCTGGTATTGAACAAGGATTTAAAAATGCTATAGCAGGAGCAGATAGAGCATTAGTAGTAACTAATCCTGAAGTTTCTGCTGTAAGAGATGCAGACAGAATAATAGGTTTGTTAGAAGCCAATGAAATTAGCAATATACAGCTTATAATCAATAGAATAAGACAAGACATGGTTAAACGCGGAGATATGATGGATAAACAAGATATAGTGGAAATACTAGCTATAGATCTAATTGGTATGGTTCCAGATGATGAAAGTATAATAATTTCTACAAATAAAGGTGAACCTGCAATCTTAGATGAAAGATCTGTCGCTGGGAAGGCCTATAAAAATATAGCAAAAAGAATATTGGGTCATGATATTCCTATTATGGAACTTCAAACTCAAGAAGGATTTTTCAGTAAAATCAAAAAAATGTTTGGAGCTGCCAAATAGATAGGAGGATAATTATGTTCGATTTTTTTAAGTCATTAAATGGTAATCCAAAAACGAGCAAAAATGTGGCAAAGGAAAGATTGAAATTAGTGTTAGTACACGACAGAATTGATTGTTCTCCACAGCTATTAGAAGCTATAAAAGATGATATATTAGAAGTTATATCAAATTACGCAGAAATCGACGAAACAGGCTTAGAAATAAAAATGTCTAAAACTAGAAGTGAAACTGATGATAAACCAGTATCAGCCTTAGTTGCAAATATACCACTTAAAAATATAAAAGAGAGAAAAATTTAAGTTTTTTAATGGGGATATACATCTAAGTATATCCCTTTAAAATATAAAATGTTTTTAAGGATTTTGGAAATAAAGATTTTATTATAAAGTTTTAGAAAGACGGTGAGAAATTGATAGATTATAAAAATACTATAAAACTTATAAAAAAAATCGACTGGAAGTTAATTTTAATCGTATTGGCTATATTTATTTACGGTATAGTGATACTAAGTAGTGCCACTCACGCAAATCAAACAGGTCAATACAAGAGATTAATAGTACAAACTTTTGCATTTTGCTTAGGTTTAGTTCTTGTACTATTTATTTTGATGATCGATTACAATATAATGGGAAAATATTACAAGGAGCTCTATGTAGTTAGTATTGCATTACTTGCCTTGGTTTTAGTATTTGGAGATAGTAGAGGTGGAGCAAAATCTACCTTTGACCTTAAAATACTGGATTTACAGGTAATAGAGGTAGTTAAAATAACCTTTATACTTAGCTTTGCAAAAATAGTAGAAAATCATAAAGGAAAGCTAAATACTTTAAAAGAAATTTTTGATGTTGTAATATATGCAATACCTGTTATAGGACTTATAATAGTACAACCTGATTTAGGCGGGGCTATTATATTCTGCTGTATAGTATTCGGTATGATATTTTCTGCTGGTATAGATAGAAAAATATTGATAAAAGCAGGTGTAATAGTTTTAATATTACTTCCTATTATGTACATGCTTATGGATACTTATCAAAAAAATAGAATCTTGGGATTTATGAATCCAGAAGATACTTCTATAGAGGGGAATTATCAGCTTATGCAATCTATGATAGCCATTGGATCTGGAGGTATTACAGGTAAGGGGCTTTACAATGGTACACAAAATCAAGAGGACTTCCTACCTATACAAGACAGTGACTTTATATTCGCAGTTGTCGTAGAAGAGCTAGGTGTAGTAGGAGGAGCTTTATTAGTTGGATTGTACGCTGCCTTTTTACTTAGAATGATAAAAATTGCTAGAGAGTCGAAGGATATCTACGGAGCCTTTGTTGTAATTGGAGTTGTCTGCATGTTTGGATATCAGATTGTGCAGAATATAGGAATGACGATGGGTTTAATTCCAGTAACAGGTGTAACATTATCGTTTATAAGCTATGGAGGTAGTGCAGTTATGACCTCTCTTGCTATAATAGGAATTGTCTTAAATGTCGGAATGCGACGTAAAAAGATTAATTTTTAAAATATATAAATATGATATAATAAAAATGAAAAGTGAGTAATATAATTTATAAAATAAAAAATCTATGGAATCTACTAGATTGAATTTAGAGTCCATAGATTTTTTGTTTTTATAATGCATAGGAAATTATATTCTTTTGAAATTATGGATAAATATAATTTCCGTCATGCATTTCAAGAAAATCAACATTATTGATCTTTAGAATAAAGATTTTCTTACAGAATATAATTAATTGATAATTTTAAGTATAATTTGTAAGTTTGCTTGGAAAAATAAGCTATAATATAAGTATAAATATAAAAATTATAGTTATTACTGAATAATGACTTTTGGTTTAACTATAAATAAAGTACTTTGAACATAATATTTTATAGTGTATAATAAAATCCGTATTGATTTTATGTCTATTAATATATAATATATAAAAATAATCGATTTAGAATTTTAGTAAAAAATATGGAGGATTAAGCAATAGATGGATAATAAAAATTTTAAAAAAATACTTAAAAAAGTAGAAAAGCCTGCAAGATATCTTGGAAACGAAATAAATTCTATTCATAAAGATATTACAAATGAAAATTTAATAAGATATGCACATTGTTTCCCAGATTTATACGAAGTTGGAATGAGTCACTTAGGTAGTCAAATACTATACAGAGTAATAAATAGAGACGAAGATGTATTTTGTGAAAGGGTATACGCTCCTGCTCAAGACATGGAAGCTATGATGAGGGAAAACGACATACCTCTATTTGCATTAGAGTCTAGACAGCCTATAAAGGATTTTGATTTTGTTGCATTTACTCTTCAATATGAGCTTTCATATTCTAATATACTAAATATGATGGATTTAGCTGGGATTCCTATAATGAGAGAGGACAGAGAATTAGATGATCCATTTATAATGGTAGGAGGGTCATGTGCTTATAACTGTGAACCGCTTGCTGATTTTATAGATATAGCTATATTAGGTGAAGGTGAAGAGGTAAACCTAGAGGTTGTAAATGAATACAAAGAATGGAAGAAAAACAAAACTACTAGAGAGGATTTCCTAGCTAGAGTTGCTAAAATAGAAGGCGTTTATGTTCCAAGCTTCTACGATGTCGAATACAACGAAGATGAAACTATAAAAAGCGTAAAACCAAATAGAGAAGGTGTACCTGAAAAAGTACACAAGAGAATAATGAGAAATATGGATGAAGTTTACTATCCAGAAAAATTAATAGTTCCTTATATAGAAATAGTGCACGATAGAGTCGTTTTAGAATTATTCAGAGGATGCACAAGAGGATGTAGATTCTGTCAAGCTGGTATGATTTACAGACCTATAAGAGAAAAGAGCATCGACAATTTATCTAAATCTGTAAGAGAATTAGTAGATAATACGGGATACGATGAAATATCACTATCATCACTTAGTACAAGTGATTACTCTAAGCTATCAGAGCTTACTGATTTCTTAGTCGATGAATTTACACCAGAGAACATAGGTATATCTCTACCATCACTTAGACTTGACAACTTCTCTATGGAAATAGCAGAAAAAATACAACAAGTTAGAAAATCTGGACTTACATTTGCACCAGAAGCTGGTACTCAAAGACTTAGAGATGTAATCAACAAGGGTGTAACAGAAGCAGACTTAAAAAATACAACTAAAAAGGCATTTGAAATGGGATGGGACAGTGTGAAGCTTTACTTTATGATAGGTCTTCCAACAGAGACATACGATGATTTAGACGGCATAGGAAAGCTTGCCTACGATGTTATAGATACTTATAGAACAGTACACGGTGGAAAGCTTAAGAGAAAATTCTCAGTTACAGTAAGTACATCTACATTTGTGCCAAAACCATTTACTCCATTCCAATGGCATGGACAAGATAAAACTGAAGAAGTTATAAATAAACAACATTACTTAATAAAGGCTCTTAAAAATAGAGACATAAAATACAACTACCACGATTCAAAAACTAGTTTGATGGAGGCGGTACTTGCAAGAGGAGACAGAAGACTTGGAAAAGTACTATACGATGCATTTAAAATGGGTGCAAAATTCGATGGATGGAATGAATTTTTCAAATTAGAAATATACCAAGAAGCTATGGCTAAAAATAATTTAAGTATAGATTTTTATGCAAATAGAGAGAGATCTTATGATGAAGTATTCCCTTGGGACCATATAGATGTCGGTGTCAGCAAGAAATTCTTAATGAGAGAAAATGAAAAAGCAAAAGAAGAAAAGGTAACAGTTGACTGTAGACATCAATGTAATGGCTGTGGAATAAATGTACATGATATTGGAAAGGGGTTGTGCTAGGTATGAGTAAATTAATAAGGGTTAAGTACAAAAAAGAAGATGAAATGATTTTTATATCTCATCTAGATTTACAAAGACTGCTACAAAGAGCTTTTAGAAGAGCTAAGATAACTTTAAGTTATTCTGAAGGATTTAACCCTCATCCTAAGATGAGCTATGGTAATGCATTAGCATTAGGGGTAGAAAGTCAAGGTGAATATGTAGACATTGAAATCGAAGACGACATAGAAGTAAAGGAATTTTTACAAAGAATTAACGACGAATTGCCAGATGGAGTTAAGTTTGTAAAGGCAAAGGAAATAGATCCTAAAACACCTTCACTATCTTCAATAATAGTTTATGGAGAATATATATTTAATATAGACTTAGAAAAGCCTCTAAGTAAGGAATTCGTCAAGTCTAGAGTATTGAAATTCATAAAGAGTAAGGAAATAATAGTGACAAAGAAAAACAAAAAAGGCAAAAATGTAGAAGTCGATATTAGACCTTTAATCAAGAATTTCGACTTAGTTAGCTTAGACGACGAAAGAGTTACATTTGTATCTACTATAGCAACAGGTTCAAAGGCTAACTTAAATATAAATATATTAATACCTCAAATTTTAGATATGCTTTATTTAGACATGGATCCAAGAGATGTCAGTGTTTTAAGACGTGATTTATACGCAGTTGAAGATGGTCAATTAGTCACTCCACTGTAGTTTTAAATATATTTGAGATAAATGGGAATTAAAATGAAACAAATTATAGTGCAGTCTTTAATTTCATCTACGCAAACAGCTGTGATGGAGGATGATAAGCTTGTAGAATTATTAATTGAAGATAATATACATAAAAAAACAAAATCCAATATATACAGAGGCATAGTTAAAAATATAAAGCCTGGAATAGAGGCTGCATTTGTAGATATAGGTTTTGAGAAGATGGCGTATTTACCGATTAAAAATTCTGATGACATCAAAAATGGCACGGAGCTTTTAGTACAGATTAACAAGGAATCCGTTGGAACTAAGGCACCTAAGCTGACACAGGAGATAAGTTTATCTGGTAGGTATTTAGTATTGATTCCATCTAACGATAGAATTACTATATCAAATAAAATACTAGATGAAAAGGAAAGATTTAGACTTAAAAAGCTAGTAAAATCCTTTAATAAAGAAAAGCTAGGTATAATAATTAGAACAGAAGCTGTTGGATGTGATTTAGATAAGCTTAAAGAGGATTTTGATTTACTAGTCGATAAATACCAAAATATATTAAAACAATTCAAGTTGGGAATTGGACCAAAGCTAATTTATAGGGAATTGGATTTAGATACAAAATATATTAAGGATAATATAAATGAAGACATAGATAAAGTCGTTTTAAATGATAAAGATAAATATATAGAGATTAAAAGTATATTAAGCAAAATAGATAAAGATTATATAAATAAATTGATTTTAGAAGAAAATAAAGATGTATTTGATCTATACAAGGTTTCAAAGGAAATAGAAAAGGCTCTAAATAAAAAGGTATGGCTAAAAAGCGGTGGATACTTGATAATAGAGAAGACAGAGGCCTTGACAGTTATAGATGTAAATACAGGAAAATTTACAGGAAATATCTCTAGAGAAGAAACTATGTATAAGACAAACATAGAGGCTTGCGAAGAAATTGCAAGGCAATTAAAGATAAGAGATATTGGTGGAATAATAATAGTGGATTTTATAGACTTATACAAGAAAAAATCAAAGCAAAATTTAATAAAAATATTACAAGAAAATTTAAATAAAGATAAAAGAAAATCAGAGGTCTTGGGGATAACTAAGCTAGGACTTGTGGAAATCGCTAGAAGAAGAGAAAAGGACTCTATTGATTCTTATTATTTGAGAGCTTGTGAGCGATGTAGAAGCGATTTTAGTCGAAAATCGATAAATTACATATTAGATGACTTAGAAAAGGAAATTATGAGAATTAAAGAGCATACAGAGTATAAAGATATTCTAGTGGAGTTTACACCGTATATTTACGGTCAAATCAAAAATAATTATACAGAGATTTTAAATAAAATCGAGGCTAAATACGATATAAATATCGAAATAGCTGAAGCACAAAAAATAAATCAAAATGACACAAAAATTATTTTTAAATAATATTGACTTTTATCCAAAAAAGATGTAATATTAATAACTGTAATGCCGCACAGAAGAGGTTAAAATCTTTCTTATGAAAGTACCTATATGGCGAGTTTGAGACCGAGGAGGTGTATATGAATGTACGCTATAGTTAAAACAGGTGGAAAGCAATATAAAGTTGCTCAAGGTGATGTATTATTTGTAGAAAAATTAGAAGCTAACGAAGGTGACGTTGTAACTTTAGATCAAGTATTAGCTGTTGCTGGTGAAGACGGAAAATTAACTGTTGGAGCTCCAGTAGTAGAAGGTGCTACTGTATCTGCTAAAGTTGTAGCTCAAGGTAAAGCTAAAAAAGTAATAGTTTACAAATACAAAGCTAAAAAAGACTACAGAAGAAAACAAGGACATCGTCAACCATACACTAAGTTAGTTATAGAATCAATAAACGCTTAGTTATTGGAGTGTAAAATGATAAAGGTAAAATATCATTACACAGATGATTTCAAATTAAAAGGATTCACACTAAAGGGACATGCAGATTACGCAGAAAGTGGATACGATATAGTTTGCGCTGCTGTTACATCTAATGCAATAGGTGTGGATAACTCATTGAATTTACTTGCAAAAGTAGAATTCGAGTCTGAAATAGGACAAGAAGGATTTATAGAGTGTATAGTAAAGGAAAATTGTCTAAACGAAAAGACAGATTTACTACTAGAACACTTTAAATTGACAATCGAAATGATAAAAGGACAATATCCGAAAAATATAAAAATCTTAAAAAAGTAGGGGGTGACTCCAAATGTTAAACATGAACTTACAATTATTAGCATCTAAGAAAGGGGTAGGGTCTTCTAAAAATGGTAGAGATTCTATATCAAAAAGATTAGGTGTTAAAAAATACGACGGACAAGTAGTTACTGCTGGTAGTATAATAGTAAGACAAAGAGGTACTAAAATACATCCAGGAACTAATGTAGGTAAAGGTGGAGACGATACTTTATTCGCATTAATAGACGGTACTGTTAAGTTCGAAAGATACGACAAAAAAAGAAAAAAAGTAAGTATATATCCAGTAGTAGAAGTTGCTGAATAATTATAAAGAAAAGGAGTGTACATACACTCCTTTTTGTTTTAATAAATAATATATACCTTAGATTTGGAAATAATAATAAATAATTATAGGAGGTGAAGGACTTGTTTATAGATAAAGCTAGAATATTCGTAAAGGCAGGAAACGGCGGAAATGGTTCTGTATCATTTAGAAGAGAAAAATATGTTCCAGCAGGAGGACCAGATGGCGGAGATGGTGGTCGTGGAGCTAGTATAATCTTCAAGGTAGATACAGGACTTAGAACTTTGATGGATTTCAAATACAAAAAGAAATACGTAGGTGAGCCAGGAGCTGACGGAAGCAAAAAAAGACAAGCAGGAAAAAACGGTGAAGATTTAATTTTAAAGGTTCCACCAGGGACAATAATAAGAGACGAGGCTACTAATTTAGTAATAGCTGACTTAAAACACGATGGTGATGAAGCAGTAGTTGCAAAAGGTGGTAGAGGCGGAAAAGGAAACCAACATTTTGCAAATGCAGTTAGACAGGCACCAAGCTTTGCTAAATCTGGTACTGATGGAGAAGAAAGATGGGTAATACTAGAGCTTAAGATGATAGCAGATGTAGGGCTTTTAGGGTTCCCTAATGTAGGTAAATCAACTTTCCTATCAGTAGTAACTAAGGCAAGACCTAAAATAGCAAACTATCACTTTACAACATTGACTCCAAACTTAGGAGTTGTCAAAACTAATTTTGGAGATAGCTTTGTGCTTGCAGATATACCAGGTCTTATAGAAGGTGCTGCAGAAGGTGTTGGTCTTGGACATGATTTCTTAAGACATGTTGAAAGAACAAAGGTACTTATTCATATAGTAGATATATCAGGAATTGAAGGTAGAGATCCTATTGAAGATTTTGATAAAATAAACGACGAATTAAAATTATACAACGAAAAATTATCTACTAGACCTCAAATAGTAGTCGCAAATAAAGCAGACTTATTATTTGATGAATCAATTTATGAAAACTTCAAAAAGACTCTAGAAGATAGAGGATACAAGGTATTTAAGATGTCTGCTGCAACTAGAGATGGTGTAGACGACGTAATAGCTTATACATCACAATTACTTCAAGAGGTAGAGGATGTAGAGCTAGTATCAGAGGAAGAATACTACAGACCAGAGCTTGACAATACAGCTGAAGAAGAATTAGCTATAGAAATAGACGAAAATGGAGTATATGTAGTAACAGGTAAGAAGCTTAGAAGAATCATGTATTCTGTAGATTTTGATGATATGGAATCTATACAATTCTTCCAAAAAACTATGGAAAACGAAGGTGTATTCGATAGACTTAGAGAAATGGGTATAGAAGACGGAGATACTGTTAAAATATACGAAGTAGAATTTGAATTCTACAACTAGAATTAATTATTAGGAGGAAAATATGCTAAATAGTAAACAAAGAGCTTACTTAAGATCTCTTGCAAACACTATGAAGCCTATAACTCAAATAGGTAAAGAAGGTGTAAATGAGAGATTTTTAGAACAACTAGATGATATGCTAAATGCTAGAGAATTAGTTAAAATAAATATACTTGAAACTGCTGGACTTGACGCAAAGGAAACTGCAAATGCAATATGCAGCGAATTGAGAGCAGAATTTGTTCAAGCTATAGGTTTCAAATTTACAATATACAGAAAAAATATAGAAGAACCAAAAATATTATTCCCAGGTCAAAAACCTAAGAAAAAAGCTACTAACGAAGAAACAACTAAAAAAGGTAGACCTACAAAAAGATCTAAAAGATAGAGAATTAATTGACGTTAATATGCTATAAAAAAAAGAAAAGAATTGTCCGAAAATTAAAAAGGGCAATTCTTTTTTTGAATTAAATTTTAAAATAGTAAAGGATATTTATAAAATTCGATATGTATATTAAAATTCCTCTACAATTTATTAAAATAAATTAATTTTTTTTGATTTACCTAACAAATCAATCTTTATAAGACAAATTTAGAGATAATCCATCTTCACCAATTATTGTATTTTTAAAAAATTTAGTCGCATTTTGGGCAAACTCCTTGGGTTCTTCAAGAGAAGGACTAAAATGAGTTAAAAGGAGTTTATCTACCTTTCCGTTATTTGCCAAATTTGCTGCCTCTCTGAAGGTCATATGCTTATTTTTAACCGCCTTTGATATATCTAGATCGTCTCCATACATACCTTCACATACAAATAAATCACTTTCGTATATAAATTTAGGTATCTCAAATATAGGTCTAGTATCTGTTATAAAGCTAAGTTTTATCCCTCTACGCTCATCTCCTAGTACCATATCTGAATGATATGTTTTATCTCCGTAGACTACTGTGTCGTTTTCTTGGAGCTTTTTCCAAAGCTTTTGAGGTACTTCATTATCCAATGCCTTTTCTCTATCGAATTTAGCTCTTCTTTTGAAGTACAAGCTATATCCTATGCATTCAGTAGAATGATCTAAGTCTATAGTTGAAATTTCAATATCGCTTATAATATCCTTTTCTAGGCTAAATTTTTCGCGCGGATTTTCAATTACATAGACTCTGTACGGTAGATATTCAATTAACACCTTTATGGCATTCATAGCCTCTATTATTCCTGTAGGACCTACTATAGTCAAATCATCAGTTTTGCCGCTATTTCCAATAGTTTGAAGTAGTCCGATTAATCCTATTATATGATCGCCGTGAAGATGAGTTATAAGTATCAAATCTATTCCTTTAAATCCGCAATTATTTTTTTTCATCGCTACTTGAGTTCCCTCTCCGCAGTCTATCAGTATTTTTCTGCCTTTGTAATTTATAAAAAGAGAGGAAAGAAATCTATTTGGCATAGGTACATTTCCACCGCAACCCAGTAAAATTAAATCTATCATATTTATCTCCTTGTTAATTAATAGTTTTTAAGATATTGTAACATTTAAGTTACTTATATTTTAACCGTTTAATGTAAAATTAGTAAATAAGGGGGTAAAATATTATGAAATTTTTAGTTGTTTTTGTATCTTTAGTTTTGAGTATTTTCGTATTTACTGGATGTAGTCATTCGAAAAATCAGGTCGATAATTCAAGTGATGTAAGTAATTATAATCAGGAGCAAAAAAAGGATGTCATAGTAGTAAATAAAGAAGAAAATATTTTAAAAGACAGATACGAGGTTCCAGAAGGCTATGAAAGAGTTTCTTTAGAAGAAAATAGCTTCGGTGAATTTTTGAGAAATTCTAAATTAGAGGATTACGGTGAAAAGGTAAAATATTATGATGGACGTGTTAAAGATAAACCAAATGTGTACGACAGCGTTTTTGATGTAGATATTGGAGATAGAGACCTACATCAATGTGCAGATGCAGTAATGCTTTTGAGGGCTGAGTATTTGTACCAAAATAAAAGATATGATGATATAAGCTTTCATTTTGTAGACGGTTTTAATGCAAAATACAGCAAGTGGAGAAGAGGATATAGAATTAGCGTTGGAGAGAATTCATCTTCATACTACAAGGCTACAGGAGAGAGTAACACTTATGAGACATTTAGAAAATATATGGATATAGTGTTTGCCTATAGCTCTACCTTGTCCTTAGATGAAGAACTAAAAAGTGTCGATGTAAAAGATATGCAAATAGGAGATGTATTTATAAAGGGAGGCTCTCCAGGTCATTGTGCTATAGTTGTAGATATGGCAGAAAATAAAGAAACAGGAGAAAAGGTATTTATGCTTGCCCAAAGCTATATGCCAGCACAACAGACTCAGCTTCTAATAAATCCAAATGATCAATATCTAAGTCCTTGGTATAGCTTGGATTTTGGGGAAAATCTAAAAACGCCTGAGTGGACATTTACAAAGGATCAATTGAAGAGATTTTAATTAGAAAAATAGTTATTACTACAATTTAGATTTTTATAAATTATACCCATACAATTCCTAATTTATGCCATATTGTATTGCAATAAAAGAAAGATAATATATAATATTTTTAAGACGATAGAAAATATATTATCTTTTTTTAATTTAAAAATAAGTTGGTTTATAGTTAGGAGTGACGATATGAACAAGATGAACAATAAAATTGTATATACACCAGGTCCATCAGAGGTCAGAGAAAATGTAAGACTTATGAGAGCTGAAAAAACAACTAATCCTGATGTTGATGTGGAATTTTGCGAATTCTATAAAAATACTTGTGATAAAATGGCAAAAATATTAAAGACAACAAACGATGTCTATATATTGAGTGGAGAAGGAATTTTAGGATTAGAAGCTGCGTGTGCATCCCTTACAGAAAAGGGAGATCGTGTTTTAGTAATAGATAATGGAATATTTGGTAGAGGCTTTGACGACTTCGTAAAAATGTACGGAGGAGAAGTTGTGTATTTCTCAGATGACTATAAAAAAGAAATAGATGTGGATAAGCTAGCAAAATTCTTAGAAGATGACCACGATTTTAAATACGCTACAGTAGTACACTGTGATACACCAACAGGAGTTTTAAACGACTTATCAAAGATATGCCCACTTCTTAAAAAATACGGCATATTAACAGTTGTAGATTCAGTTGCAGCAATGGTAGGAGAAAATATAGAGGTAGACAACTGGCAAATAGATATAGTTTGTGGAGGTTCTCAAAAGGCTATTTCAGCTCCAACAGGACTTACTATGGTAGGAGTAAGTGAAGATGCAAAGGCTGCAATGAAAAGTAGAAAAACTCCTATAACAGGATTCTACTGCAATTTAACTATATGGGAAAACTACTACAAAGACAAATGGTTCCCATACACAATGCCAATAAGCGACATTATGGGACTTGATGTAGCACTTGACAATATACTAGAAGAAGGACTTGAAAACGTACATAAGAGACATGCAAAGATTGCAGATGCTACAAGAAAAGCAGTAGAAGAATACGGATTAAAATTATTTTTGGAAAATGGATATTCAAATACAGTAACAGTTGTAGATATTCCAGAAGAAATAGGAGCAGGAAATTTAGTTACTCATTTATTAGAAAAATACAATTTAGTGATGACAACATCACTAGCTCAATATACAGGAAAAATATTGAGAATCGGTCATATGGGAGAAAATGCTAAACACGAAGCTATAGTACCTGTTCTAAACTACTTAGATTTAGGACTTAAAGACTTAGGATTTAAGACTGATAAAAATTTAGTTGAATTATTTAATAAATATTATAATGCGTAAATATTTAGGAGATATTTAAGGATTAATCAAAATTGAATAAATTACTATTGTCCTAAATGTATTAGGACAATAGTAATAATATAAATTTAGGAGGATACAAATGCAAGAAGTTAAACAAAACACTACAGTAAATACAAAAGACCTAGTAGAAACAGCTCTTTTAATTGCACTAGTCTATATAGCAACAAGATTTATAAATATAAGATTGCCAATAGCTGCATCTGGTGGGTTAGTTCACTTAGGAAACACTATGCTATTCATAGCAGCAATAGTATTTGGATCTAAAAAAGGAGCCGCAGCAGGTGCCTTTGGAATGGGATTATTTGATTTATTATCAGAATGGGCTATGTGGGCGCCATTTACTTTTGTAATAAGAGGAGTCATGGGATACATAATAGGAAAAATAGCTTGGTCTAATGGAAGACAAGGTAATAATATGATTGTAAATGTAGGTGCTATAATAGTTTCAGGTATATGGATGATAATCGGATATTATATAACAGAAGGTATTTTATATGGAAACTGGGTATCACCGGCTATGTCAATTCCTGGAAATATAACTCAAATAGTAGTAGGATTAATACTTGGAGTACCAATTGCTAAAGCATTAAAGAAATGTATGAGATAAAAAAATGGAGGCGTGATTTGCCTCCATTTTTTTATCTCATTCTATCCTGTTTATATAAATTTCTTATATTGTAAATTCCAAGAATTACGCATACTACTGCGATTGCTATTTTCATATATATACCTCCAATTACAATTAACAAGAATATTCATCAATGTCGTTAAATAATCTATTTAATACTTTTTTTATTATATCATAATTAAACCCTTTGTAAGCTAAATGATTACCTATTTTTTGGTAGGCTTTTCTAGGATCTTCGTTTTTTAGCCTGTCGTATCTTTTTTTGCCTAGATAAAGTGCATTTTCAAATTCTTTATCAGAGTCTATTTCATCCATCGCTTGTTCGATTATAATTTTGTCTATTCCTTTGTTGTATAGATTTTGCTTGATTTTATTTTTGCCGTATTTATTTAAATTTACGTTTGTATTTATAATTCTAGTGGCAAGATCCTCATCGTCTACAAACTTATATTTTTGTAAAAATTCGATAACTCTATCTATAGTATGTTCTTCAAAATCTTTAGAAAGCTTTTGGCGTATTTGTTTTTCTGATTGACTAGCTTTTGACAGTATGTTTAAAGCTTTATTTTTAGCCTTGATGTACATTTCATCATCTAGGATGTTTTTTAAATAATCTGTATCTATTTCCTGTCCTTTTTTTAAATTAAAGGAAAAGACTAATTCCTTGTAAATTGCCATAAAGAATTTTTCATCTACATATATATTAACCCTGTCGTCGTTTTTCTTTTGAGCCTCTATTTTTGTTATAATTGCCATGTGTACTCTCCTCGCTTTTTGTTAATATTTATATTATACTATATAAAAAATTATTGACAAAAAATAATCATTTTTTACTTTACATAATTAAAATGATATAATACTGTATATATTTGTAATAAAAAAGGAGAATTTTGATGAGCATTTATGATTTAGTTATCGAGTCTACGTTTTGCAACAACGATAAGATAGCCGATTTTGAAAAAAACTATGATGGATTGAGAGTAGGTGTTTTAGGAGGTACATTTGACCCTATACACTACGCACATTTAGCAACAGTGGAATTTATTAGATGTAAATATAAATTAGATAAAATTATACTTATACCAGCAGGAGATCCTCCACATAAGTTATGGAATATTACTAATAAGTACGATAGATACAATATGGTACTTTTAGCTATTGCACAAAACAAGGATTTTTTAGCATTTAATACTGAAATTGAAAAAAAAGGAAAGACATATACAGTAGATACACTTAGATACTTAAAAAAGAATTATCCAACTGCTGAATTTTTCTTTATAACAGGAGCAGATGCTATTTGCGATATAGAAGAATGGAAGGATGTAGAAGAAAACTTCAAGCTAGCTACCTTTATAGCTGCTACTAGACCAGGGATAAGTTTGCTTACAGCTCAAGATAAGATTGAAAGTCTTGAGAGAAAATACAATGCCAATATAATAAGTGTATATGTTCCATCTTTAGATATTTCTTCTACATATATAAGAGATCAACTAAAAAAAGGAAACTCAGTGAGATATTTAATTCCCGAAAGCGTAGAGAGATATATAATGGAAAAAAATTTATACGGAGTTGGAGATGAATAATTTGAATACAGAAAAAATAATAGATAAATTGAAAAATATGTTAAAGCCTAAAAGATTGAAGCATTCTATAAATGTAGCAAATTGTGCAGTAAAATTAAGTGAGATATATGGATGTGATAAGGATAAAGCTTATTTAGCAGGTCTTGTACATGACTGTGCAAAATATTTTACAAATGACCAAATTGAAGTATATGTCAAAAAATACGATATAGAATTAGATCCTATGGAGGTAGATAATATAGCTTTATCTCACAGCGTTATTGGATCTTATGTGATTCAAGATGTATTTAACATAAAGGATGTGGATATAATAAATGCAGTGAGATATCATACTACTGGAAGGGAAAATATGTCGATATTAGAAAAGGTAATACTCATGGCCGATATGATTGAAGAAGGTAGAGATTTTCCTGGAGTAGATTATCTTAGAGAATTATCTTTTGGAGGACAATTAAATAAGGCTCTAATTGATTCATTTAATAACACGATAAAATTTGTTATAGATAATGACCAATTAATTCATCTAAGAAGTATAAGTGCCAGAAATTATCTTATGCAAGAAAATCGTTAAATTTATTGGTTCAAGTCGAATATTATGATATAATTAATAAATATGTTATTTTATATGAAAGAGAGGTAAATTAATGACAGTTGAACAAATGGTAAAAGTTGCATACGATGCAATTGATGATAAATTAGGTCAAGATATAGCGATTATTAATATAGGAAAAGTTTCTAGTCTTTGTGATTACTTTGTAATAGCTACAGGTTCTTCATCTAGACAAGTAAAGGCAATAGCTGATAGTGTACAAGATGCATTAACTGAAGAAGGTATAGAGCCAAGAGCTAAAGAAGGATATGAAACACAAAGCTGGATATTACTTGATTATGGAGATATAATAGTACATGTATTTGACGAAGAAAATAGAGGATTTTACAACCTTGAAAAATTATGGAAAGATGCTCCATATGTAGATGTTGACACTTTAAACTAAAAATGATAATATATTGAATTATAGTGAAAATTTGAAAATTTTATCAAATAAACTAAAGTAGTAGGTAATATAATTTATTCAGAGAGCTAATGGAAGGTGTGAATTAGTTAAATGGTATTGCTGAACTTGTTAGTATCAAATTATTTGGCCGTGGTTGGCTTATAGACCATCTAAGTGAGTCTTTGATAGGCTAATTAGGGTGGTACCGCGAGAAGAATATAAATCCTCGTCCCTAAACAAATTATGTTTAGGGACGAGGATTTTTGTATTTTATACAATTATAAATTTTTTAACTATGATAGGTATAATTTTCTTATAAAATAAATTTGATAATAAACAAGAAATTTATTTAACACAATTAGGAGGTAAGACAATGAGCGTTTACAATTTTAAAAATGTAGAAGCTAAATGGCAAAAAAAATGGGAAGAAACAAACCAATATAAAACTGATACAAGAGATACTTCAAAACCTTTATATTACACATTAGAAATGTTCCCATACCCATCAGGAAAAATACATATGGGTCACGTTAGAAACTATTCAATAGGTGACGTAGTAGCAAGATTCAAGAAAATGGAAGGATATAATGTACTACATCCAATGGGATGGGATTCATTCGGTCTTCCAGCTGAAAATGCAGCTATAAAACATGGAATACACCCAGCAAAATGGACTTATGAAAACATAGATGATATGAAAAATCAATTAAAATTATTAGGATTAAGTTATGACTGGGAAAGAGAATTAGCTACATCTAATCCTGATTACTACAAATTTACACAAGAAATATTCTTAAAATTCTTAGAAGCAGGTCTTGCATATAAGAAAAAATCTTATGTAAACTGGTGTCCATCTTGCGAAACTGTTCTTGCAAATGAACAAGTTGTAGGAGGACAATGTGAAAGATGTGACTCTGTAGTAATCAAAAAAGAATTAGAACAATGGTACTTCAAAACTACTGAATTTGCAGAAGAATTATTACAAGATTTAGATACTTTAGATGGTTGGCCTGAAAAAGTTAAAACAATGCAAAGAAACTGGATAGGAAAATCTCACGGTGCTGAATTAGTATTCGATATAGAAGGAACAGACGAAAAAATGGTAGTTTATACTACTAGACCTGACACTACTTACGGTGTTACTTTCATGTGTTTAGCTCCAGAAAGTCCATTAGTTAAGGAATTAGTAGCTGGTACTGAATACGAAGAAAAAGTAAATGAATTTGTTCAAAAAATGCACACTAAGACTGAAATAGAAAGAACTGCTGCAGATGCTGAAAAAGAAGGTATGTTCATAGGTAAATACGTAATAAACCCAGTTAATGGTAAGAGAGTTCCTCTTTGGATAGCAAACTATATATTAATGGATTATGGTACTGGTGCGATAATGGCGGTTCCAGCACACGATGATAGAGATAGAGATTTCGCTGAAAAATACAATCTTGATATAATACAAGTTATAGACGAAGACGGTAAATTAATAAATTCAGAAGAATTTAACGGATTAGATTACAAAACAGCTCAAGATAAAATAACTGAAAAATTAGCTAAAGAAGGAAGAGGTAAAAAGACTGTTAACTACAGACTTAGAGACTGGCTATTATCAAGACAAAGATATTGGGGAGTTCCAATACCAGTAGTTTATTGTGAAGACTGTGGTATAGTTCCAGTAAATAAAGAAGATTTACCAATATTACTTCCAACAGATGTTGAATTTACTGGAAAAGGTGAATCTCCACTTACTACATCAAAAACTTTCGTAAATACTGTTTGTCCAAAATGTGGTAAACCAGCTACTAGAGATGTAGATACAATGGATACATTCGTTGACTCATCTTGGTACTTCTTAAGATATATAGACAACAAAAATGAAGAAAAAATGTTCGATTCAGAATTAGTAAATAAATGGATGCCAGTAGATCAATACATCGGTGGTGTAGAACATGCTATAATGCATTTACTTTACGCAAGATTCTTTACAAAAGCATTAAAGAAAGTTGGAATGGTAGATTTCGACGAACCATTTAAAAACCTACTTACTCAAGGTATGGTATTAATGGATGGTAGCAAAATGAGTAAATCTAAAGGTAACACAGTTTCACCTCTTGAAATAATAGATGAATACGGTGCTGATACTGCTAGATTATTCGTATTATTTGCTGCTCCACCAGAAAGAGACTTAGACTGGTCTGAACAAGGTGTTGAAGGATGCTTCAGATTCTTAAACAGAGTTTACAGATTAGTTGACGAATTAAAAGATATAGTAAAATCTAACGCTGAAATAAAAGCTTCAACTAAAGAAGATAAAGCTATGAGATATACTATACATTCTACACTTAAAAAAGTTACAGACGATTTAAGTGAAAAATTCGGATTTAATACTGCTATAGCAGCATTAATGGAATTAATTAACGAAATGTACAAATACAAAGAATTAGATACTAGAAATGATGGAATAATCAAAGAAGGTATCGAAACTATAATAACTATACTTGCTCCATTTACACCACATATGGGTGAAGAATTATGGGAAATGATAGGTAAAGAAGGAAGCATATTCGATATAAGTTGGCCAAAATTCGACGAAAAAGCTCTAGTTAAAGACGAAGTTGAAATAGTA
Source organism: Intestinibacter sp. (assembly GCF_034113885.1). Lineage (GTDB taxonomy): Bacteria > Bacillota > Clostridia > Peptostreptococcales > Peptostreptococcaceae > Intestinibacter. The sequence goes on along the minus strand of NZ_JAXEWM010000162.1, from coordinate 35,560 downwards.
GTTCAAGTTAATGGTAAAGTAAGAGCTAAATTAAGTATAGATGCAGATATGTCTAAAGAAGATATGGAAAAAGCTGCTTTAGAAAACGAAAAAGTAAAAGCTTCTATAGAAGGCAAAAATATAGTTAAAGTTGTCGCTGTACCTAAAAAATTAGTTAATATAGTTGTAAAATAATTATAAAAATTAACATATACAGAGGATGTTACGATATCGTAGCATCCTTTTTTTGGCTTTTTAGGATAAAGATTTTCTTATAAAAAATATAAAAAAGTATGATGAAAAATAAAATATGGGCAAACTATAGAGGAACTTGATTTTTAATAGACAAAATAATAGATAGAAAAGAGGTTTTAAAATGAAAAAACTCCTTTACACCTTGGTCATTTTATCATTTATAGTGGGATTTTGTGGAGTATGTGTTGCATATGATGAATCTGGAAAGGATATTTCCTGTGATAGTTATAAAAATGATTACGAGGATATAATAATAAAAAAGGGAAATGAAAATGAAAAGGTCATAGCCTTGACTTTTGATGATGGTCCTGATGAAGTATTTACTCCTCAGGTTTTAGATATTTTAAAAAAATACGATGTAAAGGCTACGTTTTTTTTAATCGGCGAAAAAGTTCCATACAATAAAAAAATAGTAAAACGAGAAAAAGAAGAAGGTCATGAAATAGGAAATCATACATTTACTCATATCAACGCATCTAAAAAGACATACGAAGAAATAGAAGAAGAAATTACAAAGACTCAAGAAGCTATAAAAGATGTCACAGGAGAATATCCTACAATTTTTAGACCTCCTTATAGAGCTTTGAGTAGAGATTTATGCAAAATAGTAAAAGAAAAAAATATGAATATAGTCCTATGGTCTAATATAGATGTAAGAGATTGGTCTAATCCAGGAGTAAACAACATGGTAACTACAATAGAGAGCAAGGTTGAAAACGGAAATATCATAATACTACATGATTACAATACAGTCAGAAATAATAAATCTCAGACGATACAAGCTCTAGAAATAGTAATTCCAAAGCTAAAAGAACAGGGGTATAAATTTGTAACTATATCAGAACTTATGGAGCATTTAAAAAAATAAAAGTAAAACGAGATTAAATTTCCGCATCTCTTTTATAAAAAGTATTTTTTAGGTATAATGTAGAAAAATACTTTTTTAGGAGGAAAAGATGTACGAATTAGCAATAGCACTTTTGATCGCACTCGATCAAATTATAAAAGCATGGGCTCTAAACGATTTACAGTATAAAGGAAGTATCAGCGTAATAAAGGACGTTTTTAATCTAACTTATGTGGAAAATAGAGGAGCAGCATTTGGATTATTTCAAAATAACCAATGGGTGTTTATCGTAGTAGCTTTGATAGCATCTATAATCGGGCTTTATTTTTTACATTCAAATAAACTATCTTCAAAATTAGGGAAGCTTTCAGTTGTACTTATTATAGCAGGGGCATTGGGTAATTTAATAGACAGAATCAGACTAGATTATGTTGTAGATTATTTTGATTTTGTGTTTATATGGAATTACGTTTTTAATTTGGCGGACTGCTTTATCGTAGTAGGTACATTTTTATTGTGTATATATGTTATAATTAGCGATAATAAGCAAAAAAATTAAAAATATAAATAGGATTGAGAAAGAGAAACGAGAAATATGAATAAAAATATAAATCAAGATGAAATAAGAGAATTTTTAGTTTTAGGAGAAGAAGAGGGAGATAGACTAGATGTATATCTATCATCACAGCTAGGGGACATGTCTAGAAGCTACATCCAAAAAATAATAAAGGACAAAAAGGTAAATGTAAACGGCAAAATAGAAAAGCCTAAATATCTAGTAAAGGAAGATGACCATATAGTTATAGAGATACCAGCTCCTAAGCTTCTAGAAATAAAGCCGCAAGATATACCTATAGATATAGTATACGAGGACGATGATTTACTAATAGTAAATAAACCACAAAATATGGTAGTACATCCCGCTCCAGGAAATTATGAAAATACATTGGTAAATGCAATTTTATACCATTGCAAGGACAATCTATCTTCAATAAACGGAGTAATAAGACCAGGTATAGTACATAGAATAGACAAGGATACTTCTGGGATTTTAATGATAGCTAAAAACAACAATGCGCATAACTTTTTGGCAGAGCAATTAAAAGAGCACTCGATAACTAGAGAATACGAATTTGTATGTCATGGAGTAGTAAAAGAAGACAAAATAACAGTAGACAAGCCAATAGGACGAAATCCAAAGGACAGATTGAAAATGGCAATTGTGAAGGATGGAAAGAGAGCTGTAACTCATTTTCAGGTTATAAAGCGATATGATAATTTTACTCATATGAAGGCGACATTAGAGACAGGTAGAACTCATCAAATAAGAGTTCATGCAGCAAGCATTGGTCATCCACTTTTAGGGGATCCTGTATATGGACCTAAAAATTCTAAAATAAAATGCACTGGACAGACATTACATGCGAGAAAACTAGGATTTATACACCCTACAACTAAAGAATATGTAGAATTTAACTCAGAATTACCTTCATATTTTTTAGAAATACTTGACAAATTAAAATAAGTGTTGAAATAAAGATACTAAAAATATATAATTGTATTTAAAGAAAAAAATAATATTTAATAAATAATTGAAAATTGAAGAGAATCATAAAAAATATAGATATACCTTTAATTGATACAGAGATATCATAAGGATAGATATACTTTTTTGTTGTGCATATAAAGTATAAACTTCCTGTCTTGTGATGGGAAGTTTTTTTAGTAGGAGGGCAAAATGATAGAAAAGGCAAAATTAATGGACGAAAAAGCAATAGCTAGGGCTATTACTAGAATAAGTCATGAAATAATAGAAAAAAACAAGGGTATAGAGGATGTCATTTTAATAGGAATAAAGACTAGAGGAATACCTATAGCAAACAGAATAGCAAATAGAATTGAGCAAATAGAAGGTAAAAAAGTAAGCACAGGGGAAATGGACATTACCTCATATAGAGATGACCTAAAAAAACTCCAACCAGATCCAATTATAAACGGAACAAATATAAAATTTGATATAAATGAAAAGACTGTAGTTTTAGTAGATGATGTTTTATATACAGGCAGAACAGTTAGATCAGCTTTAAATGCACTTATGGATATAGGAAGACCAAAGGCGATACAATTAGCTGTATTAGTCGATAGAGGTCATAGAGAGCTTCCTATAAGGGCAGATTATGTAGGAAAAAATGTACCAACGTCAAAGCAGGAGATAATCTCTGTTGAGCTTTTAGAAGTAGATGGAGAGGATTCTGTGAAAATAAAAGAGTAGAATTTCTACAAAAATAAAATTAGGAGGTCATTTATGAAAAAAGCGGCTTTATCACTTCAACATTTGCTTGCTATGTTTGGAGCGACTGTATTAGTTCCTTTATTGACTGGATTTGATCCATCAGTGGCAATCTTTTGTGCAGGAGTAGGAACATTAATATTCCATTTTTGTTCCGATTGGAAGGTACCAGTATTTTTAGGCTCAAGTTTTGCATTTATAGGAGTAATAAACCAGGTTTCAGAGGCTTTTAATGGAGATTTGGCTTATGCTCAAGGAGGAATTATAGTAGCAGGATTTTTATATTTAGTGATGTCTCTAGTAATAAAGCTTATAGGGGTGGAGAAGGTAAAAAGATATTTCCCACCACAGGTTACAGGGGCGATGATAGCAGTTATAGGTTTAAATTTAATTCCTTCAGCAATTAACATGGCTACGACATATCTACCAGTTGCAATACTTACTTTAGGGATAGCGATATGTATAAATCAATTTGCAAAGGGTAGTATAAAGCAATTTGGTGTAATAATAGCAGTTTTTATAGGTCTAGCAGTAAGCTTTGCGCTTAACCTAGTGGATACAACAGCAGCTAGCGGGGCTAGTTGGTTTGCAATTCCTAGTTTTAGATTGCCTAAATTTAGTATGGATGCGATATTTATAATAGCTCCAGTAGTTCTTGCCACATTTATGGAGCATATAGGTGATGTAACTACTAACGGTACAGTTGTAGGTAAGAATTTTATAGAAGATCCAGGTCTTAATAAAACACTATTAGGAGACGGTCTTGCAACTATATTTGCAGGATTTGTAGGAGGTCCAGCTAATACTACTTACGGTGAAAATACTGCGCTTTTAGCTATAACTAAAAATTACGATCCGAGAGTGTTAGAATTGACAGCTGTATTTGCAATAGTGCTATCTTGTATAGGTAAGTTCGGAGGATTTTTACAAAGTATACCACAGGCTGTTATGGGAGGTATAAGTATATATTTATTCTCAATGATAACATATGTAGGTATTAAGAGTATAAGAGACAGTAAATGTTATAAAGATAACACAAAAAATATAGCTATAATAGCGACTGTACTTATAATAGGTCTTGGAACTTCTTATCTAAGCACTTATGCTGGAATTAATATAGGTATACCAATATCTAAAACTTCGAGCTTAACAGGACTTAGCTTAGCGGCGATAGTGGGCGTCATATTAAATAGAGTTTTAAATAAAGATGAATTTAAAAATGAAGAGGATTTTAATCTAGAAACTATAAATAATTAAAAATAATAAAAAGTAAAATCACAAATTATAAAAAATTATATAATTTGTGATTTTTTTTCGTATTTTTAATAATATAGATATTATAATTTAATTAAGGAGAAAAAATTTGTTGGGAGAGATTTAAATGAAGATTAAAAATGTAGTAATCAACAATTATAAATCTTTAGGAGAAGAGAGAAATATTTTGCTTCTAGAAGATAATATAACAGCTTTGATAGGGAAAAATGATTCAGGTAAAAGTAATATTTTAGAAGCCTTAGGCAGTATTTCTTTTACTCACTATATCAATGAAGAATTTTTTAGTAAAAAAAATAGATATACCAATAAAAATATAGTTATAACTGTAGACCTTAAATTTACAGAAGAAGAATGTAGAAGACTTTCTATAGATCAGTACGATTCAAAGACTCAATTTAATTTTTATTCAAGTGATGATATTGAATTTAAAGGATGCTTTTCTCTATTATTCGATAGAGATAAGGAATTAAGCGATGCAATTAACTATTTAAATGAGAATTTGATAAACTATTTTAATATCCATAAAGAAGGTACTACAAGAGAATTTATAGATAGTTTAAGCTATAAATTAAGCAGACTTGGGGAAATTAATAGTAAGATTTGGATAAAATACAAAAAGAATTTAAATGAAATACTAGATGTTTTGATTTCGCAACAAAAGTATATAGTGGATGGAGAGTACAATGAAGAGTGCTACACCTTGATAAGACATATAGAGACTATAAAGAGTAAAATTAAGAAAAAATATAAGCTGCTACCAGTATTTTATTATAGAAAGCAGGAAGAAGAGCTCCAAAGTATTTACAATCTAGAGGAAATCAAAGAGGCTATAAAAACTAGAAAAGGTCTTTTATACAAATTTATGCTAGTTACAAAGGCACCTTTAGAAGAATTTGTGAATGCAATAGAGTCTACTGACGAAAATGAAAAGACAAAATGCAGAAACAGCATCAAGGAAAAGGTAAAATACAACATCCAAAAGAAATTTAATTATTTTTACGAGGAAGATAAAAACGTAAAAATAAAAGTGAATTTCAACGATGAATATTTAAAAATACTTGTAAAGACTAACGAGCATACAACTTATATAACTGAAAGAAGTAATGGATTAAAATGGTTTTTAAATATATTTATAGATCTGCTTTCTAAAAATCTAGGTGACGAAAATATAGTCTACTTATTAGATGAGCCAGGGATATATTTACATGTAAATGCTCAAAGAGAGCTACTTATGCTACTTAAAAACTTATGCAATAATGGTAGTCAGGTGCTTTATACGACACATTCGCCTTTCATGATAGATACAGAAAACATAATAAATGTAAGGGCTGTAGAAAAGGACGAAAACGGCGTAACACATATATTTAACAACGCATACGACAATAAGTTTAATTCAGCATCAAAGAGAGAAACTTTAACACCTCTCTTAAAGGCAATAGGAGCAGATATAAAGTACAACTTAGGACCTCGACTTGATAAATTAAATATAGTCACAGAGGGAATTACGGATTACATGTATTTGACAGCTATGCTTGAATACCTAAATGTAGATGAAGAAATTAGACCTTATATAATCCCATCAGTAGGAGCTGGAAATGTAAATGCCCTTGTATCTATATTGATTGGATGGGGATGTAATTACAAAGTAATACTCGATTACGATAAGGCAGGATTTATTGAATGTAATAAATTGATTGAGAGTTTAAACTTAAGACTCAATAAAGAGGTATTTTTCGTAAATTGCAAGAAAAATCCTGATGAGAAGGAGCTAATTAAATATCCTGAATTTGTAGAATCACTTGTAAGCGAGGAGGACAAAAATAAATTTTCTATAAGATACGAAGCAAATAAGACTATGGCAGCTAAGGAATTTCACGATAAGGTCATTGCAAGAGAGGTCACTTTAAGCAAAAAAACAGTAGATAATTTTAGAAAATTATTTGTAAATTTAGGTGTAATGGGATAAATTGATAGAAATAGCTATTTTGAAATTTTCGAGATAGCTATTTTTGTTGACAAGATTTTTGTATCATTGTATTATAGTATTAGTACAGTGATAATTAATAAAAAGTTCATTTTAAAAGATTAGTATTAATTTTATGTAAATCGCGTGACAAAATTGTAAGCTAACTGTAAGATTATATAGTGTGTATAAGTGATATATTATATATAGAACAATATTAAAAATCTTCATAAAATCTTAAACTTTTTAGTAAGAAAAATTTATGATTTTATATATATAATACTAAACAGAAAGAAACGAATGAATCGATGGGGGTGTGAGCTATGAAGGATTACAAAAATTTATTTTTAAAGATATTAAAAAATGGCGGATTATTTTTTATATTAATAGTATTTACATTTTATTTCGTATTTAAAGATATGGATTTAAGAACAGTAATAAGTACTATCTCAGAAGTAAATGTATTTTATCTACTTATTGGAGCTGTGAGCATGTGTATTTTCTTATTGTGTGAGGCGATAAATTTTAGAAGAAATCTATCTGTATTTGGATATAAAACTAATTTATTAAAATGCATAAACTATTCAATAAATGGATTTTTCTTCAGTTCAATTACACCATCTGCATCTGGCGGGCAACCTATGCAAGTTTATCAAATGTACAAGGATGACGTTAAAATTTCTCATTCTACATTAGTCTTGTTTGTTGAATTTATATTCTTCCAAACAGTTACAATTATGTACGCATTAATTGGATTTATAAGTCAACGTTCGCTTTTATTGGGAAATATTAATTCTCTTATGGTATTGTTTGTCGTTGGAGTGGGATGCAATTTGTTCATGCTAATGCTTATCGTATCGGTTTTATTTTACAGTGATGGAGTTAGAAATTTATTAAATGTATTAGTGAAATTTTTACATTTTTGCAGATTTAAAAAAGCTGATATGATAAAGGAAAAAGTAGAATCTGTAATAGATGAATACAAAGATTGCTCTATGTATATCGTAAAAAATAAAGGTATAATTTTTAAAACATTTATAACAAAGTGTGTACAAATATTTGCACTTCACAGTATACCTTATTGGATATATTGTTCATTTGGATTTAGTGAGTATTCAATATTTACATTTGTGGGAGCACAGGCTGTTTTATTTATATCAGTTTCAGCATTGCCACTTCCAGGATCTGTGGGAGCTAGTGAAAGCGGATTTTTAATGTTATATAAGCTTTTATTCCCTGTGACAGTCTTGAATGAAGCTATGCTACTTAGCAGAGGCATAAGCTTTTACCTATTTGTATTCTTGTGCGGATTATTCTTATTAGTTAAATGGGTTGGAGATTCTAATGCGAAAAGAGCAGAGCGAATTAAGGCAGCAAAGGAAAATAAGGTTTATAAACAAAGAGTTGTTCAACAAATTTAATAGGGTTGAATGCGAAAAGAGCGGAGAATTTATAATAAAAGCATCTAAGTTTGATAAAAGTTCGAACTAAGGTGCTTTTATTTATATAAAAAAATCGAACATATATTCGATTTAAATATTGAAAATATCGAACGTATGTACTATAATTAGATTATAAAATATTAGAAAGGGGTTGGGGAAATGCTATTTTCAGTAAATTTTGAAAAGATTAGAACATTAGACAAAAATGAAATTAGAAAAAAGATAAGCGAAAAAAGAAATAAAGATCTTTTGATTTTATATGCATTGATTCCATTAGAGGATGATAAGGATTTACTTCAAAGATATGAATTTATACAAAAATTTTTGAAAGAAAGCAAACAATTTAAAGTTAAAAGAAAAGTAAGTGAAGAATTTGCTTGTGATATAGCTCTTAGAAGTCTAGCTATTAATAGTAGATATAAAGATCCTATAAGATTTGCCTTGAATATGGAAAATAAATTAATTGAAAATATAAAAATATATTTAGAAGAATACACTATAGATGAAATAAAGGTTAAAATTGTTATAGATGAATTCGGAAAAGCCTTTATAGCATGTAGTAAAGATGGTAAGGAACTAAACTCAGTTCCAGGTAAATATAAAAAAGAAGACTATATAATTGAACTAATAAGGATAGTAAAAAAATTAAAGGATCAATATAATAGAATAAAAAAATAATGGAAAAAGCTATAGAAGAAAAGGAGGAATTTTATTTTAAGGAAATAAAGGATTTGATCAATAATCCTGTTGCAGGTCCTATTTTAAAAAATTTAGTTTTTATCAAAATTAAAAATACAAAGGAAAAAAGTCACGATGTTTTAGGATTTTTTATAGATAATGGTATTGTAGATTTTAAAGGAAGAATATATCCTTTATGTAATGAAGATAAGATAAGGGTTGCGAATATATTTGATTTATATAAAAGTGAAGTCATCTAATTCAAGATATAGAAGGATAAATCTATGTTGACATAACAAATACAAAAGATTAATATTTTAATAAGTAAAGATAAAAACACAGTTCTGGTTGGTAGTCCAGACGCGGTTTTCCGTAAGTAACCTGCCTCCTTGGTTGTCCATTCTTTATAATAAATTTTTAAGGAGGAACGTTTATGGATGAAGTATCTGCGAAACTGACAATTTTGTTCGAGGATCCATTTTGGATTGGACTTTATGAGAGGGTTTATAAAAAGAAGCTGGAGGTTTGCAAGATAACGTTTGGCAAGGAGCCAAGTGACAGCGAGGTTTATGAATTTATGCTCAAAAATTGGAGAAGACTCAGATTTAGTCCACCTGTTGCAGGCATAAAGCCTCAAAAGGATAAGATAAACCCAAAACGTATGCAAAGGGAAATCCACAAATCTCAAAAAAATACTGGTATAGGTACTAAGTCTCAACAGGCATTGAAATTGCAGCAGGAACAAATGAAAGACACTAAAAAGGCTGCAAAGAAGCTCAGAAAAGAGGAAGAAGCTAAACGAAGCTTTGAGCTAAAGCAGCAAAAGAAAAAGGAAAAGCATAGAGGTCATTAGAAACAAAATTATACGATTTATAAGGTGAATTTTTAAAGCTCACCTTATAAATCAAATGATATCTGCTCGTTTTCAAATCTAGATTTGTATTGGAATATGATATCCTCCATGCGGTAAGTCATACCTACTTCAGAGCACATATATTTGAAATAGCTCTGTAGTGATTTATATTTAGGACTATTACAAACGTATTTGTCCTTGTATAAATTTTCGTATTTATACAAAAGATTTGGAAAATTCTCCTTTAATTTTTCGTAATAGTAAAATCGCTGATTAGATCTAAGAGTAACGCCAAACATAGGATATATGAAATTGGCGTTATTTTTAGATGCAAGATTTACGATGTTTTTTATATTTTCGTTAGTATCAGTTATAAACGGAAGCATTGGCATCATTAAAACTCCTGTGTATATTCCTGCGTCTCTGAGCATCTTTATAGCCTTAAATCTATCGGATGAAGGACATACATTTGGTTCGATTATTTTACTGAGCTCGTCTTTGAATGTAGTTATAGTGAATTTGATTATGACGGGAGAATGCTCGTTTATTTTTTTCAGAATGTCGATATCTCTTAATATTAAATCTGATTTAGTCGCTATAGCCACGCCAAATCCGTATTTGTCGATTAATTTTAATGCATTTCTAGTTATTTCGTACTTTTTTTCAAATGGGTTGTATGTATCTGACATAGCGCCTATTTGAATTACTCCTGTTTTTCTTTTTGTTTTTAACTGATTTTCTAAAATAGTCAAGCAGTCTTTTTTTATTTTAACTTTATCAAATTCTACTATATTGTAGCAATTACTTCTGCTATCACAGTAGATACAACCGTGACAGCAGCCTCTATATAAATTCATATTGTAGTCAGTTCCAAACCAATGTGAATTATCAAATTGTATTTTAGATAAAATTTCCTTGGCAATAATAAAATCCATAGTTTTATTTGGTGATAACTTTGATGAATTATCATTTCCTTTCGTATATTTTTAATACTTATATTATATACTAAAAAACATCAAGGTAATTCGACTTCTACTTCGTCGTTTATAGTTATGCTTTTAATATCATTTACATTTAATACCTTAGAAAACCCTGTATAGCTTTCAGATCTTCCAAATAAATCTCTTCCAATTGTAGAATAAGATGCTGAGTTGTTTATAAAAAATTCATCGCCTTCATAAACAGTTCCATCTTTCATAGTGACTTTACTTACGAATTCTTGATATTTGCCGTTTATCTTGATTCTAGCAGAAAGAGGAGAAATTTCTATAGTTTTAACTCTTATATTTCTATCTTTGACTCTATAGTTTTTATCTATAACATATGTTCTTGAAGTATTTTTGTAATCCAATTTAAATTTTAAAGTCCATGTCTCATCTATTAATTTTACGAAATTTTCATAGTTGTCATCTTCATAGTATCCGAAGTCTTCAAATACAAATTTTAAATCTCGATTATTTATATCTTCGTATTCCATACAGCATAAAAACTGGGTAGTATTGTCGTCTAAATTATCTGAGTCAAGCTTTTCAAAAGTACCTGTACATCCAGTATATCCAAATTTTTTAGAGTAAACCTCATAATCTACATTTTCAAAAAAATATTTATTTCCTTTACTAAATTTGTCGTCTAAAGTTACTTCAAACAATATATAGGCACAATTTTTATCGCCTATTGCTTGAGTCGCTTTAATTTTGATTCCTTTACTACTTACAGATTTATTTATGTTCATTCCAGAGTTATTTACAAGATCATGGCTGTTTTCATCTATACTCAATAAATTAGCAAGTCTAACATCAAATGAAAAATAATCTGCAGCAAATGACAATGTAGAGAGCATAAGTGTTGCAGTTAAAATTATAGCTACTATTTTTTTACGAGAGAATTTTTTTACCTTGTAATGAGTATCTTCTGATTTCATTGAGTTATTTATTTTATCCATAGTGGCACTTAAAATACGTTCCTTTTCATCCTCTAAAAGAGGCTTTTCGCTGTCTAGATATCTATCTTCGTCTATATTATTTAACATTTGGTGAATATTCTTCATAAATAATTCCTCCCTTTATAAGTTTTTCTTTTAATTTGCTTTTACTTCTATACAAGATATTTTCGACCCTTTTTTCGTCTAGATTTAACTTCAAGGCGATGTTTTTGACCTTTTCGAAGTAAAAAAATCTAAGTATAAAGATAGATCTATCAGGCTCTTCAAATTTATCTAGTGTTTCTTTTATAATTTTTTCATTGTGAATTTTGGCGTATTCATCCTCCATATTTACGGATATTCCTAGATTGTTCTCATCGATATCAAATAGAGACGAATTTAAATTTAAGCTTCTAAGCTTATCAAAGCATACATTTCTAGCTATTGCGTAGATGTAGCTTTTTAGAGATTTATTTTTATTTAGTTGAAAATTGTCTATGTTTTTCCAAAGCTTGAAAAAAGTATCTGAAATAGCCTCCTCGATATCCTCTTTTTCTAGATTGCTAAGTATATTTGTACAGATAGTCTTTACTGCAGGTCCGTAAATATCTATAGCCATACTTATGCCTTCTCCAGGAGATTTTTTCAAAAGACCGATAACTCGTTTCTCCTTAAATTTATCCATATATATTCCCCCATTTAAATTCCTAAAAAATATTATTGCACAATATATTTTAACTTCTTCATATATCAATACGAAGAAAAACTATTTTTCACTCAAAAATTTGAAAAAAAATTTAAAATTATTGTAACGAAACAACTATTTTATGATACTACTATATAAAATAAATAAATTTCTAGCTAGGGGGAAAGGAGGTTTATGTGGAAAATATTGAAAAGCTTTACGACTTGTATTCAAATGATGTGTATAGATTTATTTACTCGCTGAGCTTTGATGAAGAAGTATCTAAGGACATTATGCAGTCGACATTTCTAGAATGCATAAAGAGTATAAAAGACTTCAAAGGAAAATGTAGTGAAAAAACATGGTTACTTGCTATAGCGAAAAATCAATACTATACATATTTGAAAAAGCATCCTTTTACTGAAAATTTATATGATAGTGATTTAGATAAATACAGTAATTATAATGAGTCTTTAGATGAGTACAACGAGGTTTTAAAATTGATAAATGAACTCAAGGAGCCTCAGAGACAAATAATGATACTCAGACTTATAAATGATCTTACATTTAAGGAAATAGGTGAAATAATAGGCAAGAGTGAGAGTTACTGTAGGGTGAATTTTTTTAGGGAAAAAAAGAAAATAGTCATGCAGTTTGAAGAGTAACTATTAAAAATTTGAAGAGTAGGTGAGAAAATGAGTGAATTAAAATGTAATGTAGTTGAGGATTTAATGCCACTTTATATAGATGATTTAGTCAGTGATGACACGAAAAAGGATATAGAAGAGCATCTAGCTGAATGTAAAGCTTGTAGAAGTATGTGCGAGGAAATGAAAAAAGATATAAATTCAGATATTGGAAAAAATATAAACTTAAATGAAGAAGAATCAGAAAAGTTAAAAACAGATACATTAAATTCAATCGGCAAATATCTGAATAAAATAAAATATATTTTTATAATATTTTCAGTATCAGTATCTGTTGGAATTAGTTTATTAGGCGGCGGATTTTTATCTACTATACCTTGGATTATAATAATTCCTTTTGTGCTAGGGCTTTTGTACGATGAGAAGATATTTATACTGGCTACTGTGATTGTGGCTAATATATTATTTACAATCGTTATGGAAAATGGATTTTTAGGAGTTTGGACTGGTGTTTATTTTTTAATTTGTTCTTCTGCTGGACTATTTTTAGCATCAGCAATAAAACAATTAAAAAATAAATAAATATTTAAATTACAGCGAGGTGAAATAAATGAAAAGATATACAAAAGTAGTTTTAGGTATCGTAGCTGTGGGTATAGCTGTCTATATTTACAGTGGATTTTGGGGAAATCCTATACAGTATTTACAATCTAAAAATGCATTTGAACATTATATAGAGGAGCATTATAAAGGCAAGGTAGAAATAAAATCGATATCATATAGTTTTAAAATAGGAAATTTTTATGCAGAAGTAAAGGATGTAGATACTCAAGATACATCGTATTTTGGATATTATGGTAATGGCATATCAGACGGATACTATGATGACACAATTAGAAATATGATAGATGAAACAAATAACTATGTAGCCTACAATATTGAAAAGGAAAGCGATATATTTAGAGAATATATGTCTATAGATTCTGAGATAAATATAGAACAGTATAAGTACAGAATTTACGATTTTTATAGTGGTGAAGAGCCTATAAAATTAAAGATAGATTTACACGAGGCATACGATTTTGAGCAAAAAGAAAATAAAAGCTACGATAAAGATAAATTCCCGTATAAAAATGAAAAAGAATTTTTAAAGGATGCATATAAAATCGTAAAAATACTACAGGATATAAATTACGACTTTGAAAGTGTAAACATATCTTCTTTTAAAGAAGACGGAAATAATGCATATGAGGTCGATATAGACGATTTAAGTCAAATAAAATCAGAGGGCGATTTACAAAAAATAATAAAAAATGTAGACTATAGTAAAGAATAAACTTAAAATTATAAATATCAAAGAGGTGCTAAGTTATGGAAATTAAAAAAGTAGCGCTTATAGGAGCAGGTGCAATTGGATGCGTATATGCGTATTCTTTGAATAAACTTTTAAAAGATGATTTTGCTTTTATAGCTAATGGAAAGAGAAGAGAAAAACTAGAAAAAGAAGGATTATATTTAAATGGGGAAAAATTTAATCCTAGAGTAGTATCATCAGACGACGATTTTAAACCAGACTTGATAATAGTAAGTGTAAAAAATTATCAGCTTCAAGATGCAATAGAAGATATGAGAAATTTAGTCGGCAAAAATACAATAATACTGACTTTATTAAATGGAATCGTAGCTAGGGATGTACTACAAGAAAGCTTTAAAAATAACCAAGTACTATACGGACTTGCTATAAAAATAGATGCTGTAAAAGTAGGAAATAGAGTAACCGAAACTAGCGATGCAATAATCCAATTTGGGGATGCAAACAACAGAAAAATGAGCGAAGGTGTATTGGCAGTAAAGAATCTACTAAACGACGCTAAAATAAACAACCAAGTATTTGAGGACATGATAAAGACTGTTTGGACTAAGTGGATGTTAAATATAGGTTTAAATCAAGTTTCAGCAATTGCAGGAGCTACATATGGAGTATTAAGACAAACGCCAGAGCTTTTAGCACTTGCAAACAAAGCCATGAAAGAAGTAATGGCAGTCTCAAAAGCTATTGGAGTAAATTTAGGCGATGAAAACTGGGCGAGTGTGCAAGACGTCATAAATATACTAGATGGAGATGGAAAAACTTCAATGCTACAGGATATAGAAAATAAGAGAAAAACAGAGGTAGACTATTTTGCGGGAACTCTTATAAAAATAGCTGAGGAAAATGACATAAAAGTACCTGTCAATGAGGTTTTATACAGTTTTATAAAGGCTAAGGAAAAAAATTATTAAAATAAAAGGTTCAAAAACGGGTCAGTTATTAAAATCAACATTTTAGCTATCCTACATATAATAAATATAAAAGATTTGAAGGAGAGATAAAATGGATAATAATTCTTGCCCAAAATACAATATGAATGAAATTTTTGCAAACTACAATCCGCAAAGACCAACTGCATTTGCTAGGATGAGGGGAGGACAATTGGCTCCTTGCGTAGAAGGAAATGTATTTTTCTACCAATTAAATGGGGGAGTTTATATAAGAGCCTATATAACTGGGATACCAGAAACAAATATAAATGGTGAAGTTACTAGATTCCATGGATTTCATATCCACGAAAATGGAGATTGTAGTGTCGGTGTAGCGACTAATCCTTTCCCTAATACTGGGGAACACTACAACCCATCAGATAGCCAGCATCCGTTTCATGCAGGAGATTTACCGCCTATATTAGCTAGCGATGGCGTTGGAATACTATCATTTTACACTAGTTATTTCACTGTGGCTGATATAATAAATAAATCTATCGTACTTCACGATAAATACGACGATTTTTCAACTCAGCCTTCAGGTAATTCTGGATATAAAATAGCTTGTGGAAAAATAATTCCTTATAACTATTAAAAACAGCATTATGGCTAAATTGATATTATTTCAATTTAGTCATTTTTTTCTGGAATTAATAATTTCGATAAAAAATAGTATATAATTATTAAAAAGAGAGGAAGTGATGATTATTAGTACTTTACATTATGCAATATTGAAATTAGCAGTACTTTTTTTAATAATGATCGGTATATTTGTATTTGTGATATTATCGATCGTTATTTTTGCCAAAAAATTTAATTGCGAAGAAAAATTATTTAACGATAGGGTGTTTTCTTTTTTAGGAAAGCGCGAAGATTTTAAAGAAAATATAAAGCCAAGTATAACTGATGGAGCTCTGATTTATACAATATCTTTGATAAGTCTTTTATTTGTAGGAAGCTTTTTACAGCTATTTTGGGGGACAGCAGGACTTATAGCTACTGAGGTTATAATTCTTTTGATACCACTATTGTATGCTATTTATATAAAGGCAGATATAAAATATACATTTAGCTTGAAAATGCCTAGACCTAAATATATTTTAGGTGGACTTATAGCTTGGTTCGGTGGTTATATGATAATAAATATAACTACTCAAATTTTACTGGCATTGTTCCCAGAGCAATCTAAGATATTAGATGCAGTAAATAGCAGTGTAATGATGGATTCTCTACTTGCAAGCTTAATCGTAGTGGCGTTAATTCCAGCTTTTTGCGAGGAGATGCTATTTAGAGGATTTTTACTAGGTTCATTTAGAGGAGAAAGTAAAAAGTCTAAAATTTGGGCAATTGTATTAGTAGGAGTTTTATTTGGAATAATGCATTTGAATTTTATTAGAATAGTTCCTACTGCGATGCTTGGGATACTGTTCGCTTATTGTGCATTAAAGACAGAATCAATCTGGGTAAGTGTATTTATGCACTTTTTGAACAATGGATTTTCTGTATGTGTGATGTATTTAAATGAGTATTACCTTCATATTCCAATTGATACTCAGGCGACATATGTAATGCCTTCTATAATTTCAATAATAGTTGCAGTTGGTATAGGATTTTCATTTATATATCTTGGAGATTTATGCTTTAAAAACAAGCAAAAAGAAGACGAAAATAATGAATTTATAGAATAACCTATAGAGTTTAAAATCAAAAAATAAAAAGGAAATGACAATTTATAGTAAAATATAAATCGCATTTCCTTTTTTGAATATAAGTAAAATTAATTTTCTTTTAATTTAGAAACGACTTCTTCCTCTGGTGTTACATAAATTGTATTATTAGTCTCGTAAATTACCATACCAGGCTTTGAGCCGCTTGGTTTTTTGACATGCTTTTTCATAGTGTAGTCAACTGGTACCTGTGAAGACATACGTCCCTTGCTGAAGTATGCAGCGAGCATAGCACCTTCAAGTAAAGTGTTGTCTGGAACTTCGCTTCCAGCGCATTTTATGATTACGTGAGAGCCGGGGATATTTTTAGTATGCATCCAAATATCTTCAGGATCGGCGATTCTCAAAGTAAGGTAGTCGTTTTGCTTGTTGTTTTTGCCGACTAAAATAGTAAATCCATCAGATGATATGAATTTATTAGGCTTTGTAGTTAAATCCATTTCCTTTTTAGGCTTAAATCTACGTGGTGCCCTTGCATATCCTAATTTTATAAGCTCTTCCTTGATATCTTCTAAGTCTTCTAGATTTTCGCAGTTTTCTATACTTAAAAGGACGTTTTCTAGATATTCTATCTCGTCCTTGCTTATAGCCATTTGCTCTGTAAGCTCTTTTTTAGCAGTTTTTAATTTGTTGTATTTTTTAAAGTACTTTTGGCTGTTTTCTGAAGGAGTAAGGTTTTCGTTTAGCTCTATAGTCATCTTGACGCAGTTTTCATCGTAGAAATTGTCTACCTCGATGCTCTTCATTCCCTTTTGTATCATATAGATATATGCAGTTAAAAGCTCACCCTTTACTTTGTATATATCTGCATTTTCAGCCTGTGAAAGCTCCTTCTTTTGTTTCTTTTGTTTATTGTAAAGTCTATCTAGCTTGATAGAAATACTCTTTCTAAGGTCGTAAGTTCTTTGATGAACTCTGTCCTTGAAGTCCTTAGTTATGTAGTAATCCTCTACAATTTTAGATATACTTTCATCGTATATAAATTTATACCCTTCAAACAAGGTCAAATCTATAGAGCTGAAATCCACGACCTTATCTACTTTTTCGTCGATTACTATACAAGGCTTAAATTCTTCATTTTTTACCTTAGTAAATATATCTGAGAAAACTCTGTATAAAAGCGACAATTCATCTCTCGATAAATCCTCACCCTTAGATTTCACATCTATATTTGCTCTAAAGCAAATTTCCTTAGCTACAGTAGGACTTATTCCTAAAAACTTGCTGTATATAGCCTTGAAAATAGGTCCATCGAAATCCCTCAAGGTATTTATAAACGATTTAAGAGAAGTTCCCTTTAGAGGATTTATTTTATCCTGTGCTGGTGGAAGCTCATAAGTCATAGCAGGTAAGATTTGGCGAGCTCTACTTATGCTAGGTGGAACTCTTTTGATTGAATCTATTATGCTAGAGTCCTCATCGTGAGTTAAAATTATATTACTGTGTCTTCCCATTATTTCAACGTATATATTTTTAGTGCTCTTGTCTTTTAATTCATCAAGTGATTCGACGCTTATTTTTATAATTCTTTCAAATCCAACTTGAGTGATGTCAGTGATTATACCTCCTTGAAGGTGTTTTCTAAGCAACATACAAAACATAGGTGCCTTTAGAGGATTTTCCTTGTTGTAGTTATTTGCTATATAGACTCTAGGATTTGATGCGCTAGAGCTTAAGACAACTTTAAAATTTTCTCTATTATTTCTCACATAAAGAAGTATTTCATCGCTTTCTGGTTGATGAACTCTATCTATTTTACCACCGACTAGCTTCGATTTTAATTCGCTTGCTAGAGAGTGTACAACTAAACCGTCTAATGCCATAATTTTCTCCTTTCTTTAATAGATAATATTCAATTTTACAATATATATTTGTATTTACTAAATTAGTATTTGATTTTTATCTTATTATTTACATAATAATTATATACATATGCTTTGATATTTGCTAGAGTTGTTTTACTTATTTATTTAAATAAGATACAATAAATATATCTAAATTTATTGGAAAGGGGAAATGGCTTTATGGTTAAAATATATTATGATAAATGTGTAGTCTGTGAAAGCTGTATAAACGATTGTTTTTTTAAGGCTTTATCGAACCAAGATAGTAAAATTATTGTAGATAATGATAAATGTAGAAATTGTGGGCATTGTATAGCGATTTGTCCGCAAAATGCTGTAGAGTGTGTTGACTTAGACATGAACGAAGTCAAGGAATATAATAAAGAAGAATTTTATATCGAAGACGAAAAGATTTTAAATTTCATTAAATTTAGAAGATCTACGAGAAGGTTTAAGGATCAAAAGATAAAAAGGGATGAAATTGAAAAAATAATAGAAGCCGGTCGCTTTACTCCGACTGGTGGAAATTCGCAGGGAGTATCTTATATAGTAGTAGAGGATAAACTAAGGGAAATAACTAAATTGGGACTTGAGACTTTAAACAGCTTAGGCGAAGATATATTAAGTACAGAAAATATAGACCAAAATTTAATCCGTTATGCAAATAATTGGACAACTGGATATAAGAAGTATTTAGAAAATCCAAACGATGATACATATTTATTTTTCAACGCTAAGACTATTGTCCTTTTAACTTCTAATTCACCAGTAGATGCTGCACTAGCTGCTTCAAATATGGAGCTTATGGCAAATGCTATGGGTGTAGGTGTCTGCTTTAGTGGATATTTTGTAAGGGCAGTTAATTCAAATAAAGAGATAAGAGATGTTTTAGGAATGGAAGAAGATCAAAAGGTTCAAGTGTGTATGATAATGGGCTATCCAGATATGGAGTACTTTAGAACTGTACCTAGAAATAAAGCAAAAGTAAGATTTATTTAGGAGGAGAATTATGGATAAGAAACAAAAGAATTATACGAATTTATCAATTGCAGGTATATTATTTTTAATGACAGGTTATGTATTAGACAAAATTGTAAAAATAGATAATACTACTATAGCTATGGCATGCTATATGCTTTCAATAATATGCTTGCTAATATCTATACTTAAGATGAATAAAGCCAAAAAAGAAGAAAAAGAAGCAGAATCTAAGAAAAACGATAAAAAAGCAAATAATAAAAAACAAAAAAAATAAATGCATTTGTGATTATAAATAATTGATTTTTACGAGGAGATATGTTTAGGAGTGAATTTTATGAAAAAGGGTGAAAAAATATCAATAGCAGCGGGTATTTTATTGGGATTAGTCATTGTAGGAATATTTATAGTGCTTGATATAGGACCAATGGAGATGATTGTATTTGGATTATCTATAGTTATATCATTGTTTTTTATAATTAATATACATGAGTTCGGTCACTATGTATTTGGAAAAATAGCTGGATATAAATTAATTTCATTTACAATAGGACCGCTATGTTGGAAAATGGAAAATGAAAGATTTAAATTTATGATATTAAAGCCAAAGGATTATGGAGGATTCTGTGCTATGATACCTCCCAAAGAAGAAATCGAACAATACAGACATACGATTTACTATATGGGTGGAATTTTATTTAATTTTATAAGTGCGATTATAGGAATTTTAATATCATTTTATATAGATGGAAATATTCAAGTATTTTTAATCGCTTTTTCACTTACATCGTTTTTTACAGGTGTTTTAAATGCACTTCCAATTATGAGTGGAAATAATCCAAGCGATGGAATGATAGTTTGGAGCATCATTTTGAAAAAGCCATTTGCAAATGACCTATTGAAGTTAAATAGACTTTCAGCACAAGTGTCTCACGGTGTTAGACCAAAGGATATCGAGGTTGAATTTGATTCAGAGGGTGAGATGAATTTTACAAAGGTATACTTTTTATTTTACAGCTATTTTAAGGCTTTAGATTCTAAAAATTACTCTGAAGTTGATTATTATATAGGTTTATTGGAAAAAAATATAGATAAGATACCAGAGCCTATGTTGCCTGGAATATATTACGAAATTTGCTTTAATTACTCTATAAAAGAGGACAAGGTAAATTCCGAAAAAAACTATAAAAATGCTGGAAATGTGCTTCAAAAAGACATGGACTTAAATGGACTTAGAGTAAAATCTTACTACGAATACTATACAAATAAAAATACTCAAAAAGCACTTGAATACGCAAATGAGGCGCTTAAGGTTGCAGATAAATTCCCTCTAAAGGGACAGGCAATTATGGAAAAGGAATTAGTAAAAGAATTAATAGATAAAATTTCGTAAATATTTATTTTTAAATCGAAATAGGGTATAATTAAGTGTTAGAAAAAATCAAAGGGGCGAGAAGATGAAATTTTGGAAATTACACGGAATAGGAAATGACTTTGTAGCAATAGATGGAAGAGAAGATGGTATAGATCCAGCAGATTACGGAGATTATGCTAAAAGAGCATGTCACAGAAAATTTTCTGTAGGGGCAGATGGTCTATTAGTCGTAAAAAATTCAGATGTTGCAGACGTTGAGATGGTTTATTATAATTCAGACGGTTCTCGCGCTGCTATGTGTGGAAATGGTCTTAGATGCTTCGTAAAATTTGTTTACGATAACAATATAGTAAAAAAAGATGAATTTGATGTGTACACATTAGACGGAGTTAAAAAAGTAAAATTAAACTTAAAAGACGGAGAAATTGAAACTATAAGAGTAAATATGGGTGGTGGAAGTTTTTTAGCAAAGGACGTTCCTGTAGATACTCCAGCTGAAAAATTTATAGAACAAAAGATAGACGTACTTGATAGAGAGTACACAGTTACATCAATGCTTATGGGAGTTCCTCATACAGTTATATTTGTAGACAAATTAGATATGGACGAGGTTCAAAAATACGGAGCAGCGATTGAAAGACATCAAGTATTTCCTCAAAAAACTAACGTAAACTTTGTACAAATAGTTGACGATAAAAACATACTAGTAAAGACATTTGAAAGAGGCTGTGGATATACTTTTGGCTGTGGAACAGGTATGACTGCATCAGTCGTTATAAGCAACTACCTTGGAAAAGTAGGAGAAAGTGTAAATGTAACTTCTGAAGGTGGAAGTGTAAAAATAGATTTAGAAGATGGATTTGCATATATGACAGGTCCAGCTGTAAAAATATGTGAAGGAAACTTGGAGGTATAATATGGCAATTAGTATGACTGGATTTGGAAGAGGCGAGGTAAAAAATGACAACTATCAATTTTTGGTAGAATGTAAGACTATCAATCATAGATATTGCGATATAAATATGCGTCTTCCTAGAAAAATCAACTTTTTGGAGGATAAAGCTAGAAATTTTATCAAAGATTTTATAAAAAGAGGAAGAGTTGATTTATATGTAAAGCTTGACTTAATAGGTTCAGAAGATGTAAACTTAAAGTTCGATGAAAACTTAGCGAGTCAATATATAAACATATTAAAAACTATTAGAGATAAATACGAATTAACTGATGATATATCAGTTATGAATGTAGCTAAGTTTCCTGATATAGTAAAGACAGAAGAAAAAGAAGAAGACGAAGATGAAATGTGGGCAATGTTTAAAGATGCTTTAGAAATAGCTCTTAATAAGCTTGTCGAAATGAGAGTAGCTGAAGGTAAAAAATTGGAAGAGGATACTCTAAAAAGATGTGATATACTATCAGATTATATAAATCAAATCGAAAAATTATCTGACACAGTAGTTGAAGATTACAGAGATAAATTAAACACTAGAATAAAGGAATTATTAGAAAATCCAAATGAAATAGACGAAAATAGAATGGCACAGGAAGTAGCTATATACGCAGATAAAAGCTCTATAACTGAGGAAATAGTAAGATTTAATTCTCATATAGTTCAGCTTAGAAACACAGTAGTAAAGGACGATTCAGTAGGAAGAAAGATGGATTTCCTTATCCAAGAGATGAATAGAGAAATAAACACTATGGGATCAAAATCTTCTGATATAAACATCACTAACTTAGTAGTTGAAGTAAAAAGCGAATTAGAAAAAATTAGAGAACAAATTCAAAATATAGAATAGTATTTATACATAGCAATAGAGAAAGGAAGATATAATAATGATTAAGAAAAAAGGATTATTATTAGTTGTTTCTGGTCCATCAGGTGCAGGTAAAGGAACTGTTTGTAAAGAATTGATAAAAAGAAATCCTGATTTTAAGCTTTCAGTATCTGCTACTACTAGAGCTCCTAGAGAAGGAGAAGTAGATGGAGAAAGTTATTTCTTTCTAACTAGAGAGAAATTTAAAGAAATGATAGGTCAAGGTGGATTTTTAGAATATGCACAAATTTACAGCAATTTCTATGGAACTCCTAAAGGACCTGTAATGAAGTACTTAGAAGAAGGTAGCGATGTTATATTAGAAATCGAGATGCAAGGTGCTAGACAAGTAAAAGATATGTACCCAGAAGCAGTACTTATATTTGTACTACCTCCTTCACTTGAAGAGCTTAAGAAGAGACTTACATCTAGAGGTACAGAAACTGAAGAACAAGTAAACGAAAGACTTAGTACTTCTTTTGAAGAAATAAAACAAATAAAAGACTACGATTACTTTGTATTCAATGAAAACAACAAGACGACAGAAGCTGCTATAGCTATAGAAAATATAATTGTAGCAGAAAAAAATAAAGCTAGAAGATATGAAAATGCAATTATAAAAAAATTTGAGGAGGAATTATAAAATGATAAAACCATCAATAAACGACGTATTAGAAAAAATAAGTAACAGATATTATTTAGTTGGGACTGTGGCTAAGAGAGCAAGAGAAATAGTTGACGGTTCTGAAATATACGTAGAAAACAAACAAGGTGAAAATAAACCAGTTTGTATAGCAACTGAAGAAGTAGCTGAAGAAAAAATAACTTATAGATTATTAACACCAGAAGAAATAGAACAAAAAGAATTAGAGCATCATCTAGAACAAGAAAAACAACAAAAAGAATTAGAACAAGACTAATAGCTACTGCTTGGGAAGATGATTTAATAAATTACAATTAATAAGGAGAAAAATATGCTAAAAGGTAAGACTGTTGTAATAGGCGTAAGTGGCGGAATTGCAGTGTACAAGGTCTGTGATGTTGTCAGCAGACTTAAAAAATTAAATGCCGACGTACATGTTATTATGACAAAGAGCGCTTGTGAATTTGTAGGGCCTCTTACATTTCAAACATTGAGCCAAAATTATGTAGTAAGCGATATGTTTGAAGATCCAAAGACATGGGATGTTGAGCATATAGCCCTTGCCAAAAAAGCTGATTTATTCTTAGTTGCACCAGCGACTGCAAATGTCATAGGTAAAATAGCAAATGGTATTTGTGATGATATGCTTACAACTACAATTGCGGCTACAAAGGCAAAAGTGCTTATAGCACCAGCTATGAATACTAATATGTATGAAAACCCATTAGTTCAAAAAAATATATCTATACTTAAAGAGCATGGATATAAATTTATAGATCCAGAAAGTGGAAGATTAGCTTGTGGAGATATCGGAAGTGGAAAGCTAGCATCACCAGAGGTAATAGTTGAAAACGTAGAAGCTCTATTAAATTATGAACAGGATTTAGTAGGCAGAAAAATAATAATAACAGCAGGACCTACAATAGAAAGCTTAGACCCTGTTAGATATTTGACTAATCGCTCAAGTGGTAAGATGGGTTATGCTATAGCTAAGGTTGCAGCTGCTAGAGGAGCTGAAGTTACTTTAGTATCAGGAAAGACAAGCTTAAAGCCATCATCTAATATAAAGAAGGTTATAAATATAACATCAGCAGAGGATATGTATCAAGCAGTTATTTCTAACTTAGACGAAAATGATGTAGTAATAAAAAGTGCTGCAGTTGCAGATTATAAGCCAAAGGAATACAGCGACAAAAAAATCAAGAAAAAAGATGGAGATTTAGTTATAGAATTAGATAGAAATAAGGATATCGCCTATGAAATTGGTAAAATTAAAAAAGACAAGATATTAGTAGGCTTTGCAGCTGAAACTAACGACTTGATAGAAAATGCAAAGGGCAAAATTGCAAAGAAAAATATGGATTTCATAGTTGCAAATAACTTAAAGGAAAGTGGTGCAGGCTTTGGCACTGATACAAATGTAGTAAGCATCATAGAGAAGGATGGAAGTATGACAAAATACCCTATGATGACTAAGGAAGAGGTTGCATCTGTAATTTTAGATAAGATTAAATCTTTATTGGACAATAAATAAGCTCAAGGGGAAATCATATGATTTCCTCTTTTAGTAATGAAAACAAATGAAAGGAGTACGAGGATGGAGAAGTATGCAAAGGTTGTAGTCAAAAATAACAGTCAATATACAGATAATTTATTTACATATCAGATACCAAAATTTTTATTAGACGAAATAAGCCTTGGACATAGAGTTCTTGTACCCTTTGGAAAAGGAGATAAGCCTATAGAGGCGTATGTTTTTAATATAACTGACAATAACGACGAAAATATAGAAACTAAGTGTATTTACGATGTACTGGATGAAAAGCCGATTTTGAAGAGAGAGGATTTGGAGTTAATTCATTGGATGAAAAATAGATATCTATGTACATATATGGATTGTATAAATTTAATTATTCCCAAGGGATATAAGCTCAACAACTACAAGGTCGTCACAATAAGTCAGTCGCTTAAAGATATAGAGCCATATGAGCTCTACGATTTATGTGAAAAGCTAAGTGAAAGTAAAAAATTTGTGTTCCAAAAGGTCTTAGATAGCAAAGGCAAAATAAAATTAGAAAGATTAATAGATGAAAAAGTAAATGATTTAATCGATAGTTGTGAAAAGAAGGATAAGAAATCGTTGAAAAATCAAGTTACAAATAGCATCAATAGCCTACTATATAAGATGAAGGAAGAGTCCTTGATAGATTTAAAATGGGAATACAAAAGCATAAAAAATGAAATAAAAATATGTTATGTCTCTTTAAAGATGAATTATATAGATTTGATGCTCCATATAAAAGAACGAAAAATACGATTAGGTGATAAGCAAAGACAGGTTATAGAATTCCTGAAAAATAATCAAGATGTAGAGATAAACGATTTGATGGATTTATTAAATGTATCTAAAGCGAGCATCAAATCTCTAGAGGAAAAAAACTTAGTAGAATTTAAATACGATGATTTTTACAGAAGGGCCGAATCTAATTTAAATTACAAAAATAAAGACGTAGTTTTAAATGAAGAACAAAATCGAGCTATAGAAAAAATAACCGGTGAGATGTTCGATGAAAATAAAAAGCCTTATATGATCCACGGTGTGACAGGAAGTGGGAAAACCGAGGTATATAAGGAAATAATAGATTACGCCTTAAAGCAGGGGCTTGATAGTATTGTTTTAGTTCCAGAGATATCACTTACTCCACAGACTATAGCTAGATTTAAAAACAAGTTTAAGGATATAGTCGGAGTTTTCCATAGTAAGCTCTCTGAAGGAGAGAGACATGATGTATTTAGAGAGATAAAAAAAGGAAATATAAGAATCTTGATAGGAGCTAGATCAGCTATATTTGCGCCTTTTAACAGCTTGGGTGTAGTTATAGTGGACGAGTTTCACGAAAGCTCTTATAAATCTGAGAGCAACCCGAAGTTTTCAACTATAGAAGTCGGGAGATATTTAGTAAATAAGAGGAATATAACTCTTGTGATGGGCTCTGCGACGCCTTCAGTAGAGGAGTACTACAGAGCCAAAAACGACGAATATGAGCTTATAGAGCTCACAAAAAGAGCAAATAACAAACCGCTTCCTAAAATAGAAGTAGTCGATATGAAAGACGAATTAAAATGCGGAAATAGAAGCTTTTTGAGCAATAAATTGAGACTTCAGATAGAGGAAGAGATAAAAAATAAAAACCAAGTCATTCTATTTTTAAATAGAAGAGGATATTCGAGTTTTGTTTCGTGTAGAGAATGTGGATATGTTTTTAAATGTAAAAACTGCGATATCTCGTTGACATACCACAAAAGCCAAAATATAGCAAAATGTCACTACTGCGGATACGAAGCGCATATTCCTAAAACCTGTCCTGAATGTGGCAGTAAATACGTCAAGGAATTTGGTCTTGGAACTGAAAAAATCGAGGAAGAAATAAAAAATATGTTTGCTGGAATTAGAGTTTTGAGGATCGACAAGGATACAACTTCAAAGAAAAACGACCTTGAAAATATTTTAAATAAATTTCAAAATAGAGAGGCAGATATACTTGTAGGAACTCAGATGATAAGTAAGGGTCTCGACTTTAAGCATGTTACATTAGTTGGGATATTGTCTGCAGATATGATGCTCAACTTTCCTGATTTTAAGAGCTTCGAAAATACATTCCAGCTTGTTACACAGGTATCTGGTAGAGCCGGAAGATCTGAAAAGGAAGGAAAGGTAATACTTCAGACCTACAGCAGTGAAAGCAGTGTGATAAAGCGAATAGTAGACTACGATTTTAAGGGATTTTACGAGGACGAGATAAAAATCAGAAAGCTGTTTAACTACACTCCTTTCAACAACATGCTGAGTGTTGTAGTAAGTGGCAAAAGGGAGCTTCAGGTTAAGAAAAATATTTTTAATTTCTACAATACGCTTGTATATCTTTTAAAAGAACGTGGGATAAAGGATTTTAATTTTATCTTAGGACCTAACCCTTGCTCGATTTCGAGAATAAACTCTAATTATAGATGGCAAATATTATTTAAAGATGATAATATTGAAATAAATTTATTAAAGGGTATAATAAAATATATATGTATAACTAAGAGAGATATTGTATTTGAAAAAGAAGTTAACATATCAATAGATATTAATCCAAATAGTATTTTATAATGAATAGGAAATTTAAGATTTAGGAGGAATTAAAATGGCGTTAAGACAAATAGTGCAAATAGGAGAACCAGTTTTAAGAAAGAAATCTAAAGTAGTTACAGAAGTAAACGATAAAATAAGACAATTATTAGACGATATGGCAGATACTATGTACCATGCTGACGGTGTTGGACTTGCAGCTCCACAAGTTGGGATTCTTAAGAGAATGGTAGTAATTGATATCGGAGAAGGACTTATAGAGCTTATAAATCCAGAAATAATAGAAACAGAAGGTGAATATTTAGATAATGAAGGATGCTTAAGTGTTCCAGGAGAAAGTGGAGAAGTTGTAAGACCATATAGAGTAAAGGTTAAGGCTCAAAATAGAGAAGGTGAATGGTTTGAAATAGAAGGTGAAGAATTACTAGCAAGAGCCTTCTGCCATGAAATAGATCACCTAGACGGAATATTATATGTAGACAAAGTTGTAAAATAGGAGTTGATTTATTTGAAAATATTATTTATGGGGACACCAGATATCGCAAGTGGGTGTCTTGAAAAACTTATAGAAAAAAAATACGATGTAATAGGTGTAGTTACACAACCAGATAAACAAGTTGGTAGAGGTAAAAAAATAGTTTTTTCTCCAGTTAAACAGGTAGCGATAGAAAATAATTTACCAGTGTATCAACCAGTTAAAGCAAAGGAAGAATCATTTGTAAAGGAAATAAAGGATTTAAATCCAGATGTTATCGTAGTAGTAGCATATGGACAGCTTTTATCTAAAGAATTTTTAAATATACCAAAATATGGATGCGTAAATGTGCACGTATCACTGCTTCCAAAATACAGAGGAGCAGCTCCGATTAACTGGGTGATAATAAACGGTGAAGAAAAAACAGGCGTTTCAACTATGTTTATGGATGAAGGTCTAGATTCAGGAGATATAATTTTGCAAAGTGAATTCAAATTAGACGATGAAATCACAGCAGGAGAGCTTCACGACTGGATGACATTAGAGGGAAGTAAAGTACTTTGCGAGACTTTAGATTTAATAAAGGAAGGCAAAGCGCCTAGAACTCCTCAAAACCACGATGAGTTTTCTTATGCACCTATAATGGACAAAAATTTAGGACATGTGGATTTTTCAAAAACTGCTAAAGAAATACACAATTTAGTAAGAGGAGTAAACCCATGGCCAAGTGCATATACTACTTATATGGATAAAAAAATGAAGATTTGGAAAACTAAAGTACTAGATCAAAAAAGTACAAAGGAGCCTGGTATTATACTTAAAGTAGATAAAGAAGGTATAAAAGTAAGCACTAAGGACAAAGTAATCTTAATAACAGAAATACAAATGCCAAACAAAAAGAGAATGGAAGTCAAAGAATTTATAAAAGGAAATTCTTTGGAAGAAGGAACTGTACTTCAATAATAAATATTATGATGTATAACAGGAAATAGGGAGGACGTAATTATGTACTATAGATATGATCCAACATATATAATATTAATTCCGGCTATAATACTTACTCTGTATGCTCAATTTAAAGTAAGCTCAACTACAAATAAGTATTTTAGAGTTCGCACACAAAGAGGATATACAGGTGAACAAACTGCAAGAGAAATTTTAAATGCAAATGGAATTTACGATGTGAGAATTGAAATGATAGGTGGAACTTTAAGTGATCACTACGACCCTAGAAGTAGAGTTTTAAGACTATCGCAAGATGTATACAGAGGAACATCTATAACTTCTGTTGCTGTAGCAGCCCATGAATGTGGTCATGCTATTCAACATGCGAGAGGATATGCACCGCTTACTATAAGAGGGGCTATAGTTCCTGTGGTTAATTTTGCTTCAAATGCATCTTGGATTTTAATAATGGTAGGCTTATTTATGTCGTCTTTTAATTTCCTACTTAAAATAGGTATACTTCTATTTGCAGCTACAGTAGTATTCCAATTGGTGACTTTACCGGTTGAATTTAATGCTTCTAGTAGAGCTTTAGCTCAAATTGAAAGCTTAGGCATAGTAAGTCATGACGAAAGAAGAGAAAGTAGAAAAGTACTTAAGGCAGCAGCTTTGACTTATGTTGCAGCAGCAGCTACAGCAGTACTTCAATTATTACGATTAATTACAATTGCCAACAGAAGAGATGATTAGGCAAAAAATATGGTAATATAATAAGGGAGTGTTGCAGAGTGCGATTATCAAAAGTTTATTTTGTGACACGCCCTTAATTTGATTAAGGAGAAATTTTTTATGAAATCAAGAAATTTAGCTTATAAGGTTTTATTTGATATTGAGAAAAATCAAAACTACTCAAATATGGCTATAAATAAGCATTTTAAAGATTGTAATCTAGATGGTAGAGATAGAGGCTTTGCTACAGAAATCGTATACGGAGTTGTCGAAAATAAAATTTACCTAGATTATATAATAGATAAATTATCAAAAATAAAAACTAATAAATTAAATATAAAGGTCAAAATACTTCTTAGAATGGGAATATACCAAATTTTATTTTTAGATAGTGTATCAGATTACGCAGCAGTCAATGAAACTGTCAACCTAGCAAAAAAACTAGACAATAGATCTTCAGGATTTGTAAATGCAGTCTTGAGAAATGTAATAAGACAAAAGGACACTATTAAAGAGGTAAAAATAAAAGATACGGTGGACAATTTATCTACTAAATATTCATATGACAAATGGATAATTAGAAATTGGATAAGCCATTTTGGAAGAGAATTTACAGAGGATTTACTTGAGGCTAATAGCGAAAAGCCGAGTCTTTATTTAAGGATAAATACATTAAAAACGACTAGAGAGGAATTGATAAAATTACTAGAAGAGCAAGAAGTAAATTGCGAAAAAGTTCCTTTCTTAGAAGAGGCTATAAAAGTAAGTAACCTTAAAAATATAGAAAATAACGAGCTATACAAAAAAGGATTTTTTACAGTACAGGATGTAAGCTCTATGCTAGCTGCTAAGGTATTAAATCCTAAAGAAGATAGCCAGGTCCTAGATGTATGTAGTGCTCCAGGTGGAAAAACTACTCATATAGCTACACTTATGAACAACACTGGACATGTAGTGTCTAGAGATATATACGAGCACAAAATAAAATTAATACAAAGCTCAGTAAGACGTCTTGGATTAAAAAATGTAGATGTAGAATTATTCGACGCAACTAAATTAGACAAAGAGAGCGTAGATAAATTCGACTACGTGCTTGCAGATGTACCTTGCTCAGGCCTAGGAATAATAAGACGTAAGCCTGAAATCAAGTACAAACAAAAAGAAGAGGTCAAAGATCTTCCTAAACTACAAAAGGATATACTTCAAAATGCCTCTAAGTACGTGAAGGTAGGAGGAACCCTAGTCTACAGCACATGTACAGTTCAAGATAACGAAAACATAGAAATAGTAGAGAGCTTTTTACAAAGCAACAAGAGATTTGAATTCGACAAAATCGAAAATATAAATATAGACTTAGAAAATGAAGAAAAAGGCTATATAAAAATTTATCCAAATGTACACGGCATGGATGGATTCTTTATAGCTAAACTAAAGAGAGTAAGGTAGGTAAAAATATGGAAGATAAAAAAGTAGCCTTGAAAAACTTTACTGAAGAAGAATTAAAAGAATTTATGAAGGAAATAGGTGAAAAGCCGTTTAGAGGAAGTCAAGTTTTCTCGTGGATATACAAGGGAGCTAAAACCTTTGACGATATGAGAAATATTCCTAAGACTTTGAGAGAAAAATTAGAAAAAGTTTCCTATATAGGTAACCTAGATACTGAATTGGTGCTAAAATCTAAAGTAGATAAGACAAAAAAATATTTATTTTTACTAAACGATGGTAATATAATAGAATCAGTAATGATGGAATATGAAGACAGAGTTACAGCATGCATATCTAATCAAGTGGGATGTAGAATGGGATGCAAATTCTGTGCATCTACTATGGATGGACTTATCAGGAATTTAGAGCCTTGGGAAATTTTAGATCAAATAATGAAAATTCAAGAGGACACAGGAAAGAGAGTTTCTAATTTAGTCTTGATGGGAAGTGGAGAACCACTAGATAACTTCGAAAATACTAAGCAATTTTTAAAAATTGTAAATGAGAAAAATGGTCTAAACATAGGATATAGACATATAACTCTTTCGACTTGTGGTCTAATACCAAAGATGTATGAATTAGCAGATTTAAATATACCTATTAATTTAGCGTTATCTCTACATTCTCCTTTTGACGATAAGAGAGCTGAAATAATGCCAGTCGCAAAGAAATACAAAGTAAAGGATTTGATAAAGGCATGCCAAAACTATATAGACAAAACTAATAGAAGAGTAACTTTTGAATACTCTTTGATAAAAGGAGTAAATGATTCTAAGGCTGAATCTGATGAGCTTAGTAGACTTTTAAAGGGAATGCTATGCCATGTAAATTTAATTCCTATAAATAAAGTCGAGGAAAGGGACTTTGAAAGACCTGATAAAACTTATATTTATAAGTTTAGAGATGCATTAGAAAAAAATAATATACCAACTACTGTAAGAATTTCTATGGGTTCTGATATAGGAGGAGCTTGTGGACAATTGAGAAGAAAGCACAAGTAGAAGAAGGGGGTAACAATATGATTTTTAGTTTGGCGTCGGATATAGGAAAGGTTAGAAAAAATAACGAAGATTTTATAGATGCAAAAATCATATGCAAGGATGATAATACAAAAATAGGGATATTTGCTTTAGCTGATGGAATGGGTGGCCATAATAAAGGTGAAGTTGCTAGTTTAATGGCTGTAAATAGTATAATAGAATTTTTATCTCAAAATTTATCTCAAGCAGGAAGTATAAAAATAGATTATTTCGATGATGTTATAAAACAAGCGTATAACTATGCAAATTGTAAAATATATGAAAAATCTAAAGAAGATGAAGCTTTTTATGGAATGGGAACTACTTTAGTTACTGTAGTCATCTACAACGACGATATGTACGTTGCAAATGTTGGAGATAGCAGATGCTATATACTTAGAGAAGGTGATTTAAGACGTATAACGACAGATCACTCTGTAGTAGAGGATTTGGTCAAAATGCATATTATATCTGAAGAAGAAGCTATGACACATCCAATAAGAAATCATATAACTAGAGCCATGGGTACAGATGAGATGGTTATAGTAGATATATTTAGAGAAAAACTACAAATAAATGATAAAATTTTACTAGCTACTGATGGACTTACAGGATATGTTGTAGATGATAAAATAAAAGAGCTTTTATCAAGTGATGACGATTTAGATAAAGTAGCACAGCATTTAATAGATTTTGCGAATGAAACCGCAGGAAAAGATAATGTATCTGTAATAGTAATTGAAAAGAGTTAGGATGGTGAGAATGTGGAAGAAACAATTTTAGGTAATAGATATCAAATTATTAGAAAAATAGGCGATGGAGGTATGGCTTTTGTATATCAAGCTAAAGATAAGCTTTTAAATAGAATTGTGGCTGTCAAGGTTTTAAGACCAGAATTTGCAGACGATGAAGAATTTTTAGCTAAATTCAAAAGAGAAGCAGAAGCTGTTGCGAATATAACACATCCTAATATAGTAAATGTTTACGACGTAGGTCAAGAGGACAAAGTTCACTATATAGTAATGGAGTATGTAGATGGACAAAATTTAAAAGAGATAATAAAAAATGAAGGCGTTTTAGATGAATATACAGCTCTTGATATAACTAAGCAAATAGCTCAGGCTTTAAGTGCTGCTCATAAAAAGGGAGTTATTCATAGAGATATAAAGCCACATAATATATTGATCTCGAATGAAGGTAGACAGGTTAAGGTTGCTGATTTTGGTATAGCTAAGGCTGTTTCAAATTCAACAATTACGAATATAGGAAGCATAATAGGATCTGTACATTATTTTTCTCCAGAACAAGCTAAGGGACAACCAGTAGCAAAAAATGCCGACTTATATTCGCTAGGTATAGTGTTATATGAGATGATAATAGGGAGAGTCCCATTTAGAGGAGATAGCCCTATATCTATAGCGCTTCAACATATAAATGAAGATATTGAATTTACACAAGAGGAAAAGACTAGAATACCTCATAGTGTCAGAACTTTAATAAGTAAATTAACTGAAAAATCTCCAGAGGACAGATATCAAAGTGCAGAAGAAGTAATAGAAGATATAGAATACATAGAAAAAAATATAGACTTAGATTTTATAAAAGAGTACGATAATTATGTGACTCAAAAGATCGACCAAGATAAATTGCTTGCTAAATCTAAAAATTATCATCCAAATAAAAATAAAAAATATTACGAAGAAAATTTAGAAGACTATGAAGAAGAAGACGATGATGATTACGATGACTATTACGAAGAAGAAAAGCCTAAAAAGAAATCAAGCAAAAGTAATGTAAAGAAAAAAAGCAAAAAGAAAAAGAAATCAAGTAAAAAGGGAATAATTGGTTTATTAGCTTTAGTAGTAATTGTAGGCGCTTTATTTGCAGGAGCATCAGCTCTTAAAGGATTAGTTGGTTCTACAGGAACTAACAATCAAGATCAAGTTGAATCATTTGATGTTCCTAATTTTGTTGGATTATCTATAGATGATGCTAATAAACAAGCAAATGATTTAGGACTTAATTTACAACAATCAGAAGAATACAGTGCAGATGTTGAAAAAGGCCGTATAATATCACAAACTCCACAGACTGGAAAAGTAGAACCTGGAGATACTATAAATGTAGTTGTAAGCTTAGGTGGAAAAGAAGCTACTGTTCCAAACTGTATAGGATTTACTTATGAGAAAGCTAAAAAACTTATAGAAGATAATAATTTAAAAGTAGGTTCTAGAAGCTATCAATACAGTGAGTCTTACGAAGAAGGTGTAGTAATAACACAAAGTCCACTATCAGGAACAAGTGGAGTTCTTGAAAATACAAAGATTGATTTAGTCATAAGTAAGGGTAAAAAACCTCAAGAAAATAATACTAATAACGATAATGACAATAATAATGATGATAACAATAATAATGATGATAACAATAATGGCAATGACAACAATAATGGCGATGACAACAATAATAATGATGGTAACAATAATGACGATAACAACAATAATGAAGAGAGTAATGAGTAAGTTTAATTTGTATTAAAAAATTAAATTATTTAAATATTTAGGAGGGCTTTAATGATAGAAGGTAGGATAATAAAAGGTATTGGAGGTTTTTACTACGTAGAAACAAAAAATGGTCTTTATGAATGTAGAGCTAGGGGGATTTTTAGAAAAAATAAAATAACTCCTCTAGTTGGAGATCGTGTAAAAATTAGTATAGTAGATGAAGAAAATAAAAAAGGTGTAGTAGAAGAAATACAAAAGAGAGAAACAGAGCTTGTTAGACCTCCTATTGCCAATGTAAATAAGGCATTAATAGTATTTGCTGTTAAAAATCCAACACCTCATTTATCTTTATTAGATAGATTTATAGTTCTTGCAGAAAGAGAAAATCTAGAAATTGTAATAGTACTTACAAAAATAGATTTAGACGAAGACAATACTTTTGAAAAAATAAAGAATATCTACGAGCCTTGTGGATATAAAGTAATAGGCGTTAGTAATTTTGAAAAAATAAATATAGATAAGGTAAAGGAAGAGCTTAAAGATAATACAGTTGTATTTGCAGGACCATCAGGAGTAGGAAAATCAAGCCTACTAAACGAAATAGACAGCAACTTCAAATTAAAAACAGGCGATGTAAGTGACAAAATAAAAAGAGGTAGACATACAACTCGACATGCAGAGCTATTTGAATTAGAATTTGGAGGGCTTGTTGCAGATACACCTGGATTTAGTTCTTTGACACTTGACGATATAG
>NZ_JAXEWM010000161.1:0-24046 GCF_034113885.1 Intestinibacter sp. | reverse complement strand
AGTTGGTTCTATTTTAGAAATAGTTCCAGCTTTTTTATTTTTAAAACTATAAATTTTTTGAAAATTTTGATTATTTCTAATAAAAAATACTTTATTTAATTAAAATATTTGATAAAATAATGGTAAAAACGTGTTAATTTTTGCTTAAAAGATGATAACAGAGTCAAGCAAAGTTAACAGGTAAAATTACAGCATTAATAACTGAAACTATAATAAGTGTTTAAAATTGCAGTAAGAGTTGAAACTTGATGAAAATATCTATGATGTATTATCTAGAGATAAGGATTTCACTGACGCTGCAATAGATGTTACAGTAGATAGAGCAGTAATGGATGGAGGTGATTATATAGGAAGGGAGGCTTTTACAGTAACAATAACTGAACTATTAGAGAGTATTCTTATGGGAGGTGCTGCAATCGGATTTATTAGAAAAAAGAGTGGTAATAATTTGATAAAAACTATTATAAATTAACTGAGTGGGGGAGGAAAATATAAATGAAAAAAATAGTTTATAAATTAGTGGCTTTATTGTGTATTATATGTATTACTGGAACTGGGCTTACTGCTTGTGGAAATAAAAATGAATCACAAGTAAAAACTATTGTGGATTGTGTTGGTGATAAAGTAGAATGTCCTGCAGAAATAAATAAAGTAATTTGTGTTTCTCAAAATGCCATGGAATTTATGGTTGCAATGGGGCTAGAGGATCATCTTGTTGGAATTCATAAGTCTGTATTTTATCATACTTGGTCTAAAGAATATATATCTAATTTAGATAAACTTAAAGGATTTGGTTATTCACCAACTGCTGAAGCTGTTTATGAGTCTGAAGCTGATCTTGTAATTGTAAAAGATGCTTCTACAGCAAGAGAATTAAGAGAAGCAGGAGTTACAGCAATTACTTTCTCATATGGAAATGATGAAGAACTTATTTTTGCTGTTGAGCTTCTTGGAGAAATCTTTGGTGAAAAAGCACAAGAGTATTCAGATAAGTGGATTTCTTATTATAAAGAAACTGTATCTGAAATTGAAAAAACTATTTCAAAACTAGACGATACAGAAAAACGTAAGGTTTATTTTATAGATGCTTCTGTTGCAATTGATGCTGGAGGATTGTGTACAACTGTAGGTGGGAGTTCGATTGTTGAACAATGGTTTGATAATATTGGTGCAATTTTAGTTACAAAAGAGTATGATAATATCGATTCTATAAATGAAGAAGCAATTTTACAAATTAATCCTGAAGCAATCATGATTGGTGGATGGTCAGAAAATACAAGAAAAGAGCAATTGCTTGCAGATACAAAATGGAAAAATATAGAAGCTGTAAAAAATGGTGATATTTATTTAACTCCAGTAGGTTTTACTTCTTTTGAACGATATGGTGTTGAGGCGCCACTTTTATTAAAATATTCAGCACAACAAATTTATCCTAAGCTTTTTGATTATGATGTTGTAAATGATTTCCAAGCATTTTTTGATGAATTTTATGGAATTCAAGTTTCAGAGGAAAAAATTAATTACATGCTTAAAGGACTTAGTCCAGATGGAAGCAGAATGGATTAAGAATATGATTCATAATGTAAATAAAACGGATAAAATAAAATATCATATTTGCATTTGTATTATGCTTATTCTTCTTATAATATCTATAACTGCATCATTAGTTTTAGGACAGTATAATATCTCAATTCCAGATGTATGTAAATCATTAAGTAATATTATTTTTAAAACAAATTTTATTGTAGATGCAACATCTGAAAAAGTTATAGAATTAATCCGTTTGCCACGTACTATTGCTGCATTTATTGTAGGAAGTTGTTTAGCTATGTCTGGAAGTACATTTCAAAGTACATTTAATAATAAACTTGTATCTCCAGATGTACTTGGAGTAAGTGCTGGGGCTTGTGTAGGTGCTGCAATTTCTATTTTATTAAATGTAAGTTCTTATTTTATAGGAATTTTTGCATTTATTTTTGGTA
This sequence comes from Intestinibacter sp., assembly GCF_034113885.1. Classification (GTDB taxonomy): domain Bacteria; phylum Bacillota; class Clostridia; order Peptostreptococcales; family Peptostreptococcaceae; genus Intestinibacter. The sequence continues at coordinate 22,064 of NZ_JAXEWM010000161.1, read as the reverse complement.
TTATTTCTGTGTTTCTTGCATTATTATTACCAAAATTATTTAGAAATTCTAGAACTATTGCATTGGTATTGTCAGGTATTATAGTTGGATCTTTAATGAATTCTATAATAGGATTAATTAAATTCGTTGCAGATAATGAAGAAAAATTAGCCGAAATTACTTTTTGGATTATGGGAGAACTTTCTGGTGTTTCTTATGCAAATATTTTTACTGTATTGCCGATTTATATTATTGCATTAACTGGAATCATGCTTCTGCGTTGGAAAATAAATGTATTGTCACTTGGAGAAGATGAAGCAATTTCAGTAGGATTGAATTACAAATTTTATAGATTTCTTGTTATTATCTTCTCCACTTGTTTAACGGCCGCATCTGTTAGTTTAAGTGGTAATGTAGGTTGGGTAGGATTAGTTGTTCCACATATAAGTAGAGCACTTGTTGGAGGAGATAATAGATATTCTATTCCGATATCATTTATTTTTGGTGGTATTTTTATGATTTTAGTAGATTTGGTTGCACGTAATTTATCTGTAAATGAAATACCATTAAGTATTATAACTGGATTATTGGGTACATTTATATATACAATTGTACTAATCAGGAAGGGTAGCGATATCAATGAATAAATATATTTCTGTTAAAAATATTAGTTGTTGTTATGGGAAAAAAGAGGTTCTTTCTGATATATCTATGGACATAGATAAAGGTAAAATTTTATTTCTTATGGGAAACAATGGTTCTGGTAAAACAACATTGCTTAAGTGCTTGTTGAATAATATACCTATTCAAAAGGGTTCGATTTTGTTTGACGGTAAATTAGTGTCAGATATATCTAAGAGTGACTTTTCGAAAATGATTAGTTATGTTCCGCAAAATATTAATTTAAATTGCGATTTGAAAGTGAAAGATTATCTCGTATTGGGAAGAAATCCATATATTGCTTTTGGAAGTCCAACAAGTTCTGATTATGAAATTGTAGAAAAATACGCTTTACAAACGGGTGTTTTGGAAATATTAACACAACCATTTAACTCGCTTTCAGGAGGGCAAAAACAATGGGTAACAATTACACGTGCTCTTATTCAAGAAGCTCCTGTTTTAGTAATGGATGAACCAATGTCTGCATTAGATTTAGAAAAGCAAGCCGAATTATTGATTCTTTTAAAGAGGCTTAAAGATGAATTTGGAAAGACCATAATTCTTACAAGTCATAATCCAAATCATTGTTTTTGTGTGGACTCTATTGTGTGTCTTTTAAATCATAAGCATGTTTTAGCATTTGGAAATCCAAAACAAGTATTTACCCAAGAACACATATATGATGTTTATGGACCGCATATTTTGCTTCGTACTGATAATCTTATTGAATTTAGTTTGTAAAAAAATTAAAAAAGATTATCATTTAATAATTTATTATATATTTGAATTTCTAGATGATTAACAAAATAAAGTTAGGTAAGAGATATTATTAATTATAAATCGATGTAAGAATAGTAATAAGGTGGTGAAGATAATGGATTTATTGCTAAACAAAGTACTAAATTTAACAAGAGAAGAAATAGAAAACAGCAAGATTGAGTTTAACATGAAAGCTGGAAAAGGTGGACAATCGTTCATTGACAGATGGCTTAAACATACAGAAGAAGAAAAAGCAACTGGTACTTGTAAGGACTGTTCCTATTGGGGTTGGTATGGAGATAAAAGAAATTTCCGTCCAGGACAATGGGTGTTTAGTTTTTCAAGAATGACCGATGATGAATGGTTATTAATTTCTGTAGCAAAGATAATTGATACACCTAAAGATACTTGGGCTAATGTAGAGATTCTTGATAGATTTAAGCCGTTTTTTGGACGCTTAATTGTTAAATGTAAAAAAGGAAATACTTTTTCTAGATATGTGTTTAATTTAAATAAATATCTTGAACAAATAACAGTTAAAGAAATCTTACCTTTTATTTATAGCGGAGAAACATTTGAAGGTTATGACAGAGTTCACTTGCCATTTCATAGATTAGAAGATATATTCAATGGCAGAATGCTACCAACATATTATGAGGCATTAAAGAAGGTTACAGGTGTGTATTGTCTTACAGATACACATACTGGAAAGCTTTACATTGGATCTGCTACTGGTGAAGAAGGAGTTGCTCAAAGATGGGGAAACTACTTAGACTCAAAACATGGTGGAAATAAAAAGTTAATTGAACTTTATGAGAAGAAGGGTGCAGAGTATTTTGAAAAGTATTTTACATATACATTGCTTGAGTATTTTAATTTATCATATGATCCAATTAAAATTCTAGAAAGAGAACAATATTGGAAGAAATGTTTAGGTACTATTAAGAATGGATATAACGATAACTAGTATATGATTTGTGTTATGTATATTGTTTGATAAAAAAAGTATAGTTTTAAATACAATTAAAAGTATTATTTTTACATATTGAAAAATGTGAGTTCTACTTTATAAATTAATACTCCTTGCTATAATTTAATTAATAATTTGAAAACAAATTATTAATTAAATCATTAGGGGGTACTGGTATTATGAGCAAAAAAAGAATTGTTTTACTTATTGTATCAGCACTGCTGATTATCTTCGGAATTTACACAATGAATCTAAGTGATGAAGGTCCAGGTGATATAGAAGCATACACTGGAAAATTAACTATGTTGGAAGGAGCAGAAGATCCAGACTTCGGTATTAAGGTGGATAGTCCTATTCTGATTCGTAAGGTAGAGATGTATCAATATTATAAGTTTAATGAAAAATTAAGAAAGGATTTTTTTGATAAACATCATCCACAGGTTAAAATGGAAATATTTAAGAAAGAACGTATATTTAAGAATCCTGCATTTCCAAGTGAGCCAAAAGCAGAAGTATTTTGTGGTAAAGTGAAGATAGGTGATAGTGATCTTCTTCTAAGTGATGAAATACTTGAAAAATTTAGCCTTAAAAAATATGTTAATTTTGAAACACAGCCTGAAAAGTTGGAAGTCAGTGGTTTGAAAAATGGAAAGAAAGTGTTTGACCTTGTGCCAATAGACGATAAAACATATAGTAATTCTGTTGATGGAGATTGGGATGTTGGTGACTTGCGTGTTACTTGGTATTCTATTGATCCCGATGACCTAGCTGATGTTTATACGGCTGCTGGTATTGTTAAAGATGGAGTTATTGGTGAGAAAGATTATGCAGTTTATATCTATGACCGTGAAATTAGTAAGGATGAAATTGTTAGTAATTCTTCTAGTAACAATAAAACAGCTGGTATTGGATTAATTGCAGTTGGTTTAATAGGTGCAGTTATTTGCTTGATTCCATTATTTAAAAAGAATTAAAAATATTGTAGGATAAAGCCTTTCTCTACATTCGATGATATATACATAATATTATCGAATATTGGTAAATTATAAAGCTACTACTGGATTCTTTTAAGATTAACAGTTATGGCTTTTTTAATATAGGAATGCTATTTAGTAGATTGTATGAAGAGTCGAAAAAGACGCAACAAATATTGAAAGAGAGAATAGAAAAACAAGAAAAACATAAAAAAAAACTCTGTACAATGAAAGCGCAAAAAGTTATAATATAGTAAATAAAATAAAAATTATATATAAGGAATTGATTATCTGCAAACAAATTCCTTTTAATTATGACCTAGGCATAACTAAAAAAAGTGTTATGCTTTTTTTTGTTTAAAAATAGCACATCTATATAAAATATTTATATCAATTTATTTATATTGCATTTAAAATATTGTGGTTAGTTCCAATAATTGTATAATTATAATAAGAAAATTTACAATTTAAGGGAGATGATACTATGAAACCAATTGTAGGAGTTATTCCACTTTGGGATGATGAAAAAGAGAGTATATGGATGTTACCAGGATATATGAATGCTTTAGAAAATAATGGTGCAGTTCCGATTATTTTACCTTTATCCACAGATAAAGAGGTTTTAGATAAATGCTTTGATATGGTCGATGGGATTTTATTCACAGGTGGACACGATGTAAACCCCAAATTTTACAATCAAAAAAATGAAAAATGTGGATTATTATGTGATTCTCGCGATGAAATGGAAAAATATTTATTTACAAAGGCCATAGAAAATGACAAGCCTGTTCTTGGTATTTGCAGGGGCATTCAGTTGTTTAACGCATTATTGGGGGGAACATTATATCAAGACTTACCAACAGAATACCCTTCAGAAACTAAACATTCTATGACAAAACCATATAACCGAGGTGTACATACTGTGGATATTTTGAAAGATACTCCATTGTTTAAAATAATTGGTGTGGATAAATTGTCAGTAAATAGTTATCATCATCAAGCTATAAAAGACCTAGCTCTAAATGTAGTTGCAAATGCGATTTCAGAGGATGGATTAGTTGAGGCGATTACTTTGCCTAATAAAAAATTTGTCATGGCAGTGCAATGGCATCCAGAGTTTTTATGGGAGGATAGCAAAGAAAATAATGCTATAATCAGAGCTTTTGTTAAGGCTATAGATAAGTAAATATTAGAAGAAGGTGAATCATTGAAAATCAATAGATTATTTGAAATAGTATATTTGTTACTTCAAAAAGATAGAATAACTGCCTCTGAGCTCGCGGATAGATTTGAGGTTTCAACTAGAACAATTTACAGAGATGTAGATATGTTATCTTCTGCTGGAATACCTATTTATATGAACAAAGGTAGAGGTGGGGGAATATCTCTTTTGCCTGATTTTGTACTGGATAAGAGTGTTTTGACGGAGGAGGATAAGGAAAATATTTTATCTTCATTGAGTGCTTTTAAATCTGTAGATTTAAGAGAAAAAAATGAGCTTTTAGAAAAATTCACAAGTATTTTTGGTGAATCTTATATAGATTGGATTGAGGTAGATTTTTCTTCATGGTCAAACCAAAATGATCAAGCAGATATTTTTAAAAATTTGAAAAATGCTATCTGTAAAAGAAAACTAGTAACATTTATTTATTCGAATTCCAAGGGCAATAAAGAAGAAAGATATGTCGAACCATTGAAATTATGCTTTAAAGGAGAAGCCTGGTATTTATATGGTTATTGTAGGAAACGTCAAGACTACAGATTTTTTAAACTAATGCGAGTAAAAGATTTAAAAATTACAGAAGAAGTTATAGAGCATACAACATATGGTCAAGTTTTGCACGAAGAAAATAAATATGTCGAAAAGCTTGTACATTTAAAATTACATATAGATAAGCAGATGGCTTATAGGGTTTATGATGAATTTGAAGATTATAAAAAAACAGAGGATGAAGATTTTATTGTAGAAATAGATTTACCTGATGATCAATGGACACTTTATTATATATCGACTTTTGGACCTTATTGCGAAGTTTTAGAGCCAAAGGAAGTGCGTGAAAAATTAAAACAACAACTACAAGAAACTTTGAATTTATACAAGTAGAAAATTTAAAATAAGACAAATATATGTCATATTTAAAATACTATAATTATTACATAGAAAATATTACTTTAAAAAAATTTAGGAGGTTTACTATGGAATATGAAATAGTTAATTTAAAAGAAAAAATACTTGTTGGTTTAAGTGCAACAACATCTAATACTTCCGAAGATATGGGACAAGTTATAGGAGGACTATGGGAAAACTTTTATAAAAATGGAATAAATGAAAAATTAAAAAATAGAGTGAATGATTTTTCTATAGGACTTTATTCTGATTACGCTGGAGAAAATTATTTGGTAACAGTAGGTAATGAAGTATCATCTGAAGAAGATGACAAGTTAATAAAAAATTACAATTTGACAAAAAAAATTATTCCAGCAGGAAAATATGCAAGATTTTCTATTCGAGGAAATATGGTGACTGCTGTAGCAGAGGCTTGGCAACAAATTTGGGAAATGAATTTAGATAGAAGCTTTGTTGCAGATTTTGAGGAATATAAAAATGCAGAAATCGATGATGCAGAGATTGATATTTATGTAGCATTAAAATAAAAAATAGAGGTCTATCGCAAGTTTTTTTGCGACAGCCTCTTATTTATTTTTATACGAAAACTTCTGTCTTTTTAGGCTCAGTTTTAGCAATTAATTTACCATTTTTATAAGATGCTAAAACAGGTTCATCATAATTTAGTGCATCGTAGTAATTTTTAGCATTCATTATTACAAAGCTAGCATCATTACCTTCCTTGATACCGTATCCATCTCCAAGGTGAAGAGTACGAGCAGCATTAGTTGTTACGAATTTATATGAATTCATAATTTCTTCATATCCTAGCATATGACCTGCATATAATCCCATAAAAACAGCATCACGCATACTTGCGTTACCAAGTGGATTCCATGGATCGAAAATATCATCATTTCCGAAGGAAACATTGCATCCTTCTGCAGTGAGCTCTTTAACACGAGTAAGACTTCTGCGTTTAGGATAAGTATCTACACGACCACCTAAGTGCATATTAACACAAGGGTTAGCTACAAAGTTAATACCAGACATTTTTAATAAACGCATTAAACGAATCATATAGGCATTATTGTAGCTGTGCATTGCAGTAGTATGAGAAGCAGTAACCATATCTCTCATACCAGTTTCATAGGCTCTTGTTGCAAGAGTTTCTAGTCCCCTAGAAGCCTCGTCATCTATTTCATCACAGTGCACATCGATAAGCTTGTTGTATTTTTGAGCTAATTCGAAGCATATATTTAGAGATTCTACACTATATTCACGAGTGAATTCAAAGTGAGGGATTGCACCTGCTGCATCTGCTCCCATTTTTAGTGCTTCCTCTAGTAATTCTTTCCCTTTTGGGTAGCTTAGAATACCATATTGAGGGAATGCAACAATTTGGATATCGATAAAATCCTTTACTTCTTCACGAAGCTCTAAGATAGCTTCTAATGCAGTTAATTTAGGGTCATTTATATCTACATGAGTACGAACGTGTTGAACACCATTAGCTGCTTGCATACGAACTACTTTGTTTACACGATTTTTTACGTCTTCTTTAGTAAGGAATTCTTTTCTTTCCTCCCATCTTTCTATACCTTCAAATAGAGTCCCACTCATATTCCAACGAGGTTGACCAGCTGTCAAACAAGTATCTAGATGCACATGAGATTCTACAAAAGGAGGTAGAATTAATTTATCAGTACAATCTACAACCTCTTCTCCAGGACGAGCTTCTAGATTTGCTCCTATTTGTTCAAATTTACCATCAGTAACACGAATATCTACAGATTCTACAGAATTTTCAATATGTCCATTTTTAAATAACATGATTAAGCCTCCTCATTATCTTTTGAAAAAATTTGTCCTACAAAGTAACAAACTGCAGCTATTACCATAGCATTAATAGCAGCTATTCCCCATTGTAATGTATTGGCAACTACGGCACCAATAACAATACCTAATACATTAAACCAATTTACAACTGGTAATTTGCGTTCGCCGTCGTATTTTTGGCGATTTTTAAAGAAATCTAAAATTACTATGATACCTATTGGAGGTAGAGCGCAGTTTAATATATTCAACCAACCAGTGAAGTTCCAATACAGCCAAATAGCTAGTGCAGTACCGACAATACCAGCGATCCAAGTAGTAAGCTTCATACGAGCACCAGTTATATTAGAAAGTGCTAAACCACCAGTGTATAAAGCATTATTATTTGTTGTCCAAATATTAGCACCTAATACTATTAGAGCAGGAATAGCAAGTCCTTGTGCAATCATAACATAGAATATATCGTCTTTGCCTGTGAATGCACCACCTACTGCACCGAAGCAGAACATAAGAGTATTTCCTAAGAAGAAAGCAATTACAGTAGTCCATACTGCAACCTTGTTGTTTTTAGCAAAACGTATAAAGTTAGGTGTTGCAGTTCCTCCAGATATAAACGAACCAATAACATAGCCTATACCAGTAAATAGAGTTATTTGTCCAGCTGATTGATTAAATATAGTAACTAGACCTCCACCTTCAGTAGTTGCTCCGAACATAGAATAAACACCTAGAATTACTATCAAAGGAACCGAAATAGTACTTACGACTTCTAATGCTTTCATACCAGTTGCAGCAGTTGCAGTCATTAAAAGACCAGCTATTATAGTAAGTACCCATTCATTTATACCTAATAATTGAGCTGCAGGAATTGAAAACATTGCAACCCCAACACCAAACCAGCCGATTTGAGTAAATCCTAGTACGAATGATGATAGATAAGATCCCTTTTTACCAAATGCATTACGGCATAAAAGATCCATATTCATACCAGTATCTGAACCAATATAGGCTAATAGACCGCAATATGCAGATAAAATTATACCACCTATAACACAAGCCAAAATAAAATTGCTAAGATCTAGTCCATTACCTAATTTACTACCAACACTCATGCTGGCAGAGAAGAATGTGAAGCCGAGCATTACAAAGAACATACTACGGAAACCTTTTCTGGCGGAATCCGGCACTCTTTCTAATGAAAAGTCAGCATCTTCAGATGTTACTTTTTTGTTTTTAGTTTCCATAAAATCTCCCCTTCTTTATTTATTTTATATTTGGATTATATGTAGCAATACATATCTATCCCTAAATTTAAGTCTATCAAAATAATAAAAAAAATAATAGGAGTATCTTGTAAAAAATGTAATTTTGAGATTTATAATATAAATAAAGTATTATTAGGAGGTGTTGTTATGACAGATGAAGAAAAAATATTTGCAGGAAAGCTATTTGATGCTAGAACAAAGGAATTAAAGGATATAAAACACAAGGCACATATTCTTTGTCAAAAATTTAATACAATGGATGAATACGATGAAGCTAGATTGCCGATAATAAAAGAATTTATAGGCAAAATCGGGGAAAAATATTATTTCCAAGGACCTATACAATTTAATTACGGAACACATACCTTTATAGGTGAAAATTTCTTCTCAAATTTTAATTTAATGGTTATGGACGATGCTAGAATCTACATAGGCGACAATGTTATGTTTGGTCCAAATGTATCATTGATGGCTACAAATCACCCACTAATTGCTCAGGAGAGAATAGCTATGAAATATCCAGATGGACATGTATCTATGTCTGAATTTGCAGATGAAATTCATATAGGCAATAACGTATGGTTGGCGGCAAATGTAGTAGTTTTAGGCGGAGTTACGATAGGGGATAACGCTGTAATCGGAGCAGGAAGTGTAGTGACAAAGGATATACCAGCTAACTATCTTGCTTATGGAGTTCCTTGTAAGCCAGTCAGAGAAATTACAGAAGAAGATTCAAAGATGCATTTACTTTAAATTATTAAAAAGGACATATAAATAGCGCCCCTAAATATATTTGAGGGCGCTGATATTTTTATGCATATATTATAAGTAATCCAACTGCCATTCCTATAATAGTTGAGAATGCTGGCAATTTGCTTCGATAAAGTAAAATTGCTTGAGGTAAGATTTCTCCAAACACGACGTATAGCATCGCACCACTTGCAAAGCAAAGACTAAGTGCCAATCCTAAAGGTCCAATATCACCTATAACATAACCAAGTAATCCACCTATGATAGTAGGAACACCACTTAGAGCAGTTATTAATATGGCTTTTGGTTTAGGCATACCACCGCTGATTAATGGAACAGAAACTGCCATGCCCTCTGGTATATTATGAAGTCCGATAAGTACAGATAAAATTAATGCTGAATTTACTAATACACCATCAGTATTTGCAAAAGATGCTCCTATTGTCATGCCTTCTGGTATATTGTGAAGCGCAATTGCACATGCCATAACTACACCAGCTATAAATAAAGATATAGAGTTATCCTTTTTCTTAATATGTTCATTTAAATGATTACTATGTATTAATTCATCTAGTGCATCAGCCGTTTGAGGATGATTTGAATCAATATGCGGAACCTCAGGATTAGTACGTTTATCTATTAAATAGTTTAATAAATATACGATTGCTACACCGAGAAGTATTGTTAATATGATAATATTTATATTAGTTTTTGTTTCAATTGCACTTAAAACTAAGTCGAAGCAAACAATGCTTATCATTACCCCGCCTGCAAAGCTTAGAAGTAAGCTTACTGTTCGGCTAGAGTCTTTTTTAAATAATGCACCTACAACTCCACCTAATCCCGTTCCAACAGCGCCTGCAATAGTTGTAACTAAAATTAGAGTTCCTATATTTCCCATGGTTGATCCCCCCTAAAATTTGAAAATATAATATATCATTATTAGTTTTGTAATACATATGGCGTTATATCATAAAAAGTATAAGTAAGTTTTTGTCATATGTTTGAAAAAATTGTATTAATTTGGTATTATAAGACTTTTTTATTATAACATAGTATTAATATAAATAAACATATAGGATTGAATTTTATATGAGAATATAATATAGTATAATATTTAATAAGAAAATAAAAATATTAATAAAAATTAATCTACAGGATATAGAAAGGAGAAAATACTATGGAAAAGGAATTATGGTCAGATCGTAAGAGAGTACTTTTTTTGGGATTACCACTTAGTTTTACAACATATCGTCTAACAAGTAACCGTCTTTTTATAAATTCGGGATTTTTAACTCAAAAACAAGATGAGGTTAGATTATACAGAATAACAGATGTGTCTTTAAGTAGAACTTTAATGCAAAGAATTTTTGGACTAAGTACAATTCATTGTAACTCTAGTGATAAAACATTAGGTAATTTTGACATTATAAATGTAAAAGATGGAGAAAATGTAAAAGAGTTATTATCACAAAGTGTTGAAGAAGAAAGAATGGCTAGAAGAGTCTACACTAGAGAAAATATGGTTGATACAGTCGATGATGGAGATCAAGATCAGGATCAAGATTAGGAATTCATTATGAGAATTATTATTTCACCTGCTAAGAAGATGAATGTAAGCGATGATATTTTTGAATATAGAGATATGCCTATATTTTTAGATAAAGCTGAGGAACTCAAGAATTATATAAAGAGTTTACCTTATGAGGAATGTAAATCTATATGGAAATGTAACGATAAAATTGCTGAATTAAACTACAGTAGATTTCAAAATATGAATTTAAACAAGCGACTAACTCCAGCGATATTTTCATATGAGGGTATTCAGTATCAGTATATGGGAGTTAAGGTTTTGGATCAAAGTTCACTTGAATATCTTCAAGAGCATCTTAGAATTTTATCTGGATTTTACGGTATATTGAGACCACTTGATGGAGTAGTTCCATATCGACTTGAAATGCAGGCAAAGCTAATAAAGCATCAGAATAAAAATTTATACGACTACTGGTCTGATCAAATAGCAGCGCAGTTGTTTTCTGAAACTGATTTAATAATAAATTTAGCATCCAAAGAATATAGCAAATGCATAGAAAAATATCTGCCTAAGAATGAAGAGAGTATAATAAATTCTAAAGAGGGCGCATATAATAAAAAAATTGAATTTATAACATGCACATTTGGAGAATTAAAGGATGAGAAGGTAGTTGAAAAGGGAACGATTGTAAAAATGGCTAGAGGTCAGATGGTAAAATATTTGGCAGAGAATAATGTTACTAGTTTAGAGGAATTAAAAAAATTTAATAGTATGGGTTATAAATACAGTGAGGCTAGATCTCAGAAGGATAACTATGTATTTATAAAAGAATAATTGACAATTTAATTTTAGGTATTTTATAATTAATTTATTCTATAGTAATTTTAAATTGGATTTTGAAAATTTAATAGCTCCTATGAGGGAGTAGTTTGCGGCGGAGCCGTTGTAATGTCGACATAATGATTATAAAATCCGGTATTACATTAAAAAACGAGACTCATAGATAATGATATGTTTAAAATTTGAGTATTTTAGATATGTTATTATCTGTGAGTCTTTTTTATTTTTAAGGAGGAAAGAAATGGGATTATTAGAACTTTTTATTTTGGCCATAGGCCTATCTATGGATGCATTTGCTGTATCAATTTGCAAAGGTCTTGCTTTACCAAAAATAAACCTAAAATCAGCGAGTATTGTAGGTTTATGGTTTGGATTTTTTCAGGCGTTAATGCCTTTAATAGGATATTTATTAGGTGTTAATTTTAGAATATATATAGTGAGCATTGACCATTGGATAGCGTTTGGATTGCTTGCTTTGATTGGAGCAAATATGATAAAAGAGGCTTTATCAGATGATGAGGAGGAAAATCAAGCTAGTATTGAAGTTGATAATGGTGTAGCTATAACTCAAAGCTGTATAGAAGATAATATTAAAGAAATTTTAGGCGTTAAAACAATGTTTTTACTTGCAATAGCGACAAGTATAGACGCATTAGCTATGGGAGTTACATTCGCTTTTTTAGATGTAAATATCATACCTGCAATATGCTTTATAGGAATTGTTACATTTAGTTTTTCAGCAGTAGGCGTGAAAATAGGAAATGTATTTGGACTAAAATACAAATTAAAAGCCGAAATAACAGGAGGAATTATACTTATATTATTAGGATGTAAAATATTAATTGAGCATTTAGGTATTATCAATATGTTATAAAAAATATGTATAATTAAAAAAATATGAGGGTATAATATTTTTATAAATTTATATAAAGACATAAATAAATCAAATAGACATCAGGAGGAACAAAATGGAAGACAGAATAATATGCGAGTGCATGAATGTAAGCTATGAAGACATAAAAAACGCAGTAAAAGAAGGAGCTAAAACTTTAGACGATATTAAAGAGGCTACAGAAGCAGGTACTATCTGTGGCATATGTGAAGATGATATACAAGAAGTACTAGATGAATTATTAAAATAATTTTAATCAAAAATCAACCTCATCAAGCTTTAAAATTTGGTGAGGTTTTTTTATAAAAAAATAACTCCTAGATAAAATTAAATTATCGAAGAGTTATTTGGAATAAATATATATTAAGTTGAATAGTGTTAACAAAATTAATTTAGCATATTATTAGCTGACTATTTTATAGTAGCTTCTAGCTGTGATTCTATAAACTACGGCATAGAATACTGAGAATAACAAGAATCCTCCGACAGTTGCCATAGCAAATAGCTTCACATTTGTAAGGTTCAATATAGCTAAAAGTCTAGTTATAAATGGGAATGCAAATGCTATATGGATACCAGCTACAATCAGTGGTAAGAAGAAAACTGTAAGCACTTGAGAGTGTATAGATTTTTTGATTTCTTCGTGGCTGATTCCTACCTTTTGCATTATTTCGAATCTACTCTTGTCATCGTATCCTTCAGAAATTTGTTTATAGTACATAATTAGTATAGTGGCTATTATGAATAATACTCCTAAAAATACACCTATGAAGTAAAGCCCACCGTACATTCCGATAAAATCATTCTTTTCAGTTTCACGACAATCGAAACGACCTTCATAGACATATTTATTTGTATTTTCTCCGTATGTTCCCATTTCTTGTATATCATTTTCAAATTTATTGTTTATGTCTAGTATTTTTTCAGTGTCTGCATCTACATTAAAGGCATAGTAATATTGAATACTAGACGCCATATCGCCGTATATTTCGTTTTGTATTTTATCTAAATCATTTATAACAGACATATCTTTGACTATCATAAAATGGCTACTAGCGACATCAGATGACATAATTCTATTATTAGGAAAATTATCTAATGTTTCTTTTACTTTAAATGTTTTATCTGAAAGCTTCATTTCTTTATAGTCGTACTTATCGCGATTAGAATATACAAGGACTTCATCAGCTTTTAGTGTTTCGTTTGAGTTAGTCATTTTATTATAATCGTCTAGAGTTATAAAAAATAAGTTTCTAATGTCATTTATCATATCTGAATACACAGGGTTATCTCTATACATTATAAAACTATCTTTATCTTGAACAACAGCGAAATTTAAGTAAGAGTAATCAATGATGTCTTTTGGTTCTAGATTACATTCATCTAATGTGTCTTTTACCCAAACTTTTAAATCAGATGCAGATTTCTCAGAGTATTCAAATGGTGTAAATATAAACTCCCTTGGATAAAAGTTATCTAAAACATCGTTCATACCATTCCATAGTGAAAATGTAGATGAAATCATTACTAATACCATAGTCGATAGCACGCATATATTGGCAAGACCTACTGCATTTTGTTTCATACGATATATCATACCTGATATAGATATGAAATTTTTAGTTTTATAGTAGTAGTTTTTATTTTTGCGTAGAGCTTTTAATAAAACTATGCTACCAGCTGTAAATAGAAGGTAAGTACCTATAATTACCAAAATTACTGCTATGAAGAACATATTTAATGTAGCTATCGGATTAGTAGTTGTAAGTGTAAGTGAAATATAGTAACCTGATCCTAAGCATATAGCTCCGATTAGTGCTATTAACCATTTTGCCTTTGGTTCTTTTTCTCCAACTGTACTACCTTGAAGTAATTCTATTGGTTTAGCTAGGTGAATTTGTCTGATACTGTTTAAGAATATCAGTACAAATATGCCAGTAAATAAAGTCAAGGTAGCAGGGAATGATTCAGGAGATATATGAAATCCTAGAGGAATTTCTACAGTAAACATAGATAATATTACTAAAAGCATTAATTTATCGAATAAAATTCCTACTACAAGACCTAAAACTAAGCTTATTATACTCATGATAAGTGTTTCACATAATACAACCATGGAGATATGTTTTTTCTCCATACCCAAGATATTGTAAAGACCGAATTCCTTTTTTCTACGCTTCATAAGGAAGCTATTTGTGTAAAACAAGAATATTACTGCAAATATTCCACATACCCATGTACCTAAGAATAATACATATTTCATTGAATCTGTTCCACATGCTTTAGTTATATTTGGGTTATTGCCTAGAGAGCATATGATGTAGAACATAGATATTGTAAGTATTGATGTAATCATATAAGGTACATATGTCTTTGCATTTTTCTTGATGTTTGTGATTGCTAATTTAAAATAAAAGAATCTACTCATTTCTAACACCACCTGTAGCAATCATAGTCAAAGTATCGGAAATTTTTTGATACATTTCTTGTTGAGAAGAAGAACCTCTATAAAGCTGATGGAATACTCTACCATCTTTTATAAATAAAACTCTCTTAGCACTGCTTGCTGCCTTTGTACTATGAGTTACCATTACTATTGTTTGACCTTCATTGTTTATATCCTCAAATAATTGTAGTAATTCATCAGAAGAGTGAGAGTCTAGAGCTCCAGTGGGTTCATCAGCTAGTATAAGCTGAGGATTAGTTATAAGCGCTCTTGCAATTGCAGCTCTCTGTTTTTGTCCACCTGATACTTCGTATGGATATTTTTCTAGCAAATCAGCTATACCTAATTTTTTTGCTAGAGGTTGTAAGCGTTCATTCATTTCATCAAATTTCTTACCTGATAAAACTAGTGGTAGAAATATATTATCCTTTAATGAAAATGTATCTAATAGGTTGAAATCTTGGAATACAAATCCTAAATTATTGCGTCGAAATGCTGAGATTTCTTTTTCCTTTATAGATACTATGTTTTTACCGTTTAGTAAAACCTCACCGCTAGTTGGTTTATCTAGTGAAGCTAGTATATTAAGTAAGGTAGTTTTACCTGAACCAGATTCACCCATTATAGCGACGTATTCTCCTTGTTCTACTGAAAATGATACATCAGATAATGCTTTAACTTGGTTAGAGCCAAAGCGAGTTGTATATACTTTTTTCAAATTATTAACTTGCAAAATTGCCATTCTAAAGACCTCCATTTATATTTTAATTTGTTGATTTCTTATTTATGAGTTAATTATAGCAAAAGGGGGAAATACTTAACCATTTCTTTGGCTTACATTTCCCCCTTTAAACTTACATTGATGTAATTTTGAGCTGTAATGTTTATTTTATTCTACATTTAGATTTATCATTGATAGATCTAGAATTACTTTAGTTCCTACGCCTATTTCGGATTCTATAGAAATTCTGTGAGATAGCTTACTCATTATCTTCTTACATAGGTAAAGTCCTAGACCTGTCGCTTTTTTGTCTGTTCTACCGTTGTATCCTGTGAAGCCTTTTTCGAAAATTCTAGGGATGTCTTCTTCAGCAATACCAATACCTGTATCCTCTATAACGAGTTTTTTATCTTCTAATGAATAAATTGAAATTTTACCTTTATTAGTATATTTGATAGCATTAGAAAGTAGCTGTTCTATTACAAATACCAGCCATTTCTCGTCAGTTAAAGCTTTGCAGTTTGTATTTTGAAAATCCAATGCAATTTTCTTTCTGATAAAAAGTGGAGCGTATTTTCTAATAGCTTGTCTTACTATATCGTCTAAATTGTATTCTTTTATTACAAAGTCGTTTCCGCTGTTGTCTAGTCTTATGTAAGATAATACCATTTCTACATATTGCTCGATTTTAAATAGCTCTGAGGAAAGATCACCTGATATTTCACTTTCAGATGTTTGTATTAGGAGCTTCATAGCTGATATAGGTGTTTTGATTTGGTGAACCCACATCGTATAGTAGTCGAGCATATCTGTCTTGGCTATATCTGATTTGGATATGTAATTTTTATAGTCTTTATTTATATTTAAAATTAAATTAGTGTAATCGCCTTCTATTAAATTTTTAGGTGTTGGTAAATTTTCTAATGATAGAGAAATTTCATTTTGTAAGTTATAAAGCTTAATATGTTTTTTATAGTAATCTATAAAATTTATACATATAGAAATCGCACCTATAAAGATGCACAAAATAGCTGAATATAAAATTGCCTCAAGCTCTAAATCGTATAGAGAAAATACTACACAAAATACAATTACAAATATTATAAATAGGATAATTGGCTTTATATACTGTTTTATATAGCTAGCAATTATATTTGTAAGCTTAATTTCACAATCGTTCATATTACTAGCCTCCTTAATTTATAATATATCCTAGACCTTTTTTAGTCTTGATGAAATTTTTAAGACCGATGGCCTCTAATTTTCTACGAAGTCTAGTGATGTTTACGTTTAATGTATTTTCCTCAACATAATTATCAGTTTCCCATAATTTTATCATTAGGTTATCTCTACTGACAGTTTTTCCTTTGTTTTCTAAAAGAGTTTGAAGTATCTTATATTCGTTTTTAGTCAATTCAACCTTTTCTCCTTTATATGAGATTGAATTGTCGTTTATATTTAAAATAGCTCCGTTGTGTTCTAATAAATTAGATTGAGTCGAAAAGTCGTAGGTACGTCTTAATATAGCCTGAATTTTAGCGATTAAAACGTGTAAATCAAAAGGCTTAGCTATAAAATCATCTCCACCCATATTCATAGCCATTACGATATTCATATTATCAGATGCAGAGGATATAAATACTATCGGCACCTTAGATAATTTTCTGATTTCAGTACACCAGTGGTATCCATTAAAAAACGGAAGTGTAATGTCTAAAAGCACTAATTGCGGATCGAACTCCACAAATTGAGGTATAATATCTTGAAAATCCGTAATCCTCTTAGCAGTAAATCCCCAGTTTGAGATTTCCTTTTCGATTGATTTTGCTATAATTTCATCGTCTTCTATAATTAAAATTTTATGCATAAAAACACCACCTTCTTATTTATAATAGGTATCTATTCCATCGGCAACACCCTGCATAAATTTCTTTTGATAAGCAGGATCATTTAAATTATAGTCATCAGTTTTATTGCTTATAAATCCCATTTCAAAAAGCACGCAAGGGACTTCAGACCAATTGAATCCAGTTAAATTCGAAGTTGGATAAATTTCATTTCCAAGCATTTTAATACCTTTGTTTTTTAACTTTTTATTTATCAGTTCAGATATATTATAGCTTTGCTTGCAGATAGATTTATATGCATTCGATGAGATATATTTGTTGTTAGATGCTGGAGTAAATATAGTTGCACCTTTTGTATCACTTTCTTCAGCAAAATTACAGTGTATTCTTATTGCTAAATCACAATTATTTTTATTTGCAAATTGTGCTCTTTTTATATTACTCATTTTTACATCGTTTATGTCTCTTATCATGATTACATCGTAGTCGCGACTTTCTAATATATCTCTAAGTACTTTAGATGCATTTAGATTAGTTTTGTACTCTGGAATTTTCGTATATGAGCCGACTGCACCGTAAGAAACCTTATATTTTAGTGTTGAGGATCCAGGGGCAATAGGTTCTTTAGAAGTATCGCCTACTGTTTGATGACCAGCATCTATACATATTCTGTATTTACCTTTTGTGTATTTACTTGATAAATATCCTATTTTTCCATTGCAATAAATTTTGCTCCAATTACCTGATTTAGATATTAGATAGATTTTTCTGCCTTTTGGAAGCTTAGATATTACTGAATAGCTTGTACCAGGTCCTTTTCTAAAGTTGACAGATGATGTTGTAGTTTGCTCCTTCATGATTGTTACGTATTTAGATAATATGTAGCCCGACTTTGTGCCTGATTTAACTTTAAGCCAGTTACCTTTATATCCTGTTACGGTTACAATGTTGTTTTTTGTTAGAGTTTTAAGCTTTGAAGAGCTAGTACTGCGCTCACTTCTTAAATATGTAGTATTTGCTGTGATAATAGCTGATTTAGTTGGTGAAGTTTGTGCTTTTGATATTATGCTATTATTTACAAAAAATATATTGAAAGTCAGTATAAATGTCAATAAAAGTGTAATTGATTTTTTCATATATAATCCCTCCTTCGAGTAAATTATATACTTATTTTAGCTTTATATCATGAAAATGTTTTTATTGTAAATAAAATGTAACCATTTATAAATGCTTCTAAAACATATTTATTTTTTATTTTCATAGTGGTATTATTATATATGGGTACAAGATTTCATATTTTAGAAATTTAAATAGTTTAAATTTTCAGAAAAATAAAAATGAAGTATGGAATTTATTTTAAATATTATATTTTAATAATTAATACTGAAAATAATTGAGGAGGAGTATGTAAAATGATTAATGTTTTATGTTATGGAGATTCAAACACCTATGGATATAATCCTCTTAATGGACAAAGATTTAATACAAATGAACGATGGACAGGAAGATTACAATCCATGCTAGGTAGAAATTACAAAATAATAGAAGAAGGCTTAAATGGCAGAACTACTATATTAGATGATCCAATGGGAGAAAATAGAAATGGAGAACAATACTTTGATGTCGCTTTAAAGAGCAACTATCCTGTGGATTTAGTAGTTATAATGCTAGGAAGTAATGATTTAAAGAAGAGATTTAACATGCCTGCTGCTGATATAGCAGATGGTGCAGGAAAGATAGTGGACAAGGCTATTAATTTTAGTAAGGCAAAAAATGAAGACCACAACCCATGTAAGGTATTATTAGTAGCTCCTATCCATATAGGAAAGGATATAGAAGAATCTCCTTATTCAGATTCATTTGGTGGAAATGTAGCGAGAGAAAAAAGTCTACAATTTTCTAAATGCTACGAAAAGGTAGCAAAGGATCATGGAGCTTATTTTATGGATGCAGGATTTTATGTTAATCCGAGCCATGAGGATTCACTACATTTAGATCAAGAAGGTCATAGAATTTTAGCTTATGCTTTTAAGGATAAAATAAAAGAAATTATGGAATAATTTTTAGATAAAGTGAGTATATTTTAATATGTTTTAACTTTTAAAAAAGAAAGTTGATAGGGAGCGGCGCTATCTTCTTTCTTTATTTTTTTGAAAATAGATTTATAAAGTTTATTTTAAAATAAAAATATAAAGATATATAAATGATATGAAATATAAGGAAAATTGTAAAATAAAAAATCAAAAAAAATTTGAAATATTGAAGGGATTTGAAAAGGTGTATAGAATTAATATATTAAGATTATCTTCCTTAATATTTTCAATATACATTTCAATCTCAAATATTGATTAAAAATTTTATAAAATCAGAGTGCGTAAACTTACAAGGTCTGGTTTTTAGATGTTTAGTTGGTGAAAATAGCGCCAACTATTTTTTTTGTGAAAATATTGATAGTATTAATGGAATTTTTGTACATTTCAATTAAAAAAATGTGAAAATAACAGGTTTTTAATTTATAATATAAGATATAATATTAACAAAGTTTATTTTAAAGGGGGCATGTACTATGAATAAAGTGTCGTATCCAAGAAATAAGGTTTTAGGTGGAATTTGGGGATTGATTATAGGTGATGCTGTGGGGGTACCATATGAATTTACTCCAAAGGAGAGGGTTCCGGAGTTAGATAAAATTGATATAATTACACCAGATGGTTTTAGAAAAACTTATAGCGATGTTCCTTTTGGGACATATTCAGATGACAGTGCCCAATTTTTATGCATTATGGATAGCTACATAGAATGTGATGGATTTGATATAGACGATGTAGCTAAGAAATTTTTGGCATGGCTGTCAGATGGATTATGGGCTGTCGATGGAAATATTTTTGATGTAGGAATACAAACCTTAAGAGCCTTAGCAGATTATGCAAGGGGTACAAGCCCAAGAAAATCTGGTCTATGTGAGCCAGAAGGAAAAGGAAATGGAGCTTTGATGAGAACATTGGCTCTAGCACTTCTTGAAAATGAAGGAGATGTAAAATTAGTTATTGATTCTCATGAACAGGCTATGATTACACATGGTCATATTTGTAACCATGTATGCTGTGCATTTTATAATTTAATAGCAAAATACATGCTTGAGGGCATGGCGTTTGAAGAAGCATATAATGATGCTGTTAAATCTCTTAGAAATATATATAAATATAAGGAAGAGTATTTATATGAATTTGAAAATAATATCTTGCCAGATGGAAATATAGTTGAAAGAGGTACTGGATATGTAATTGACTGCTTAAAGACTGCCTTTAAGGTTATTAGAGAGAGTAGCTCATATGAAGAAGCTATAAAAAAAGCGATAGCATTTGGCAATGACACCGACACAACAGCAGCTGTTGTAGGTGGATTAGCAGGAATTATTTATGGATTTGAGGGAATACCTACTAGATGGTATGAATTAATTAGAGGAAAAGAAGATATATTAAATTTAATAGATAAAATAAATTTTGAAGAAATCTAGATTTTTATCTAGATTTTTTTGTGCAAAAATTTTCTTATTTTTTAGAGTATGTTAAAATACATATAGGTTATTTTTAGAAATATATGGTTATAATTGAAACATTAAGGAGAAAAATATGGTTAAAATAGTAGCAAGTGACATGGATGGAACACTTTTAGACAGTCAAAAAAATTTTCCTAAAGAGATGGATTATGTTTTAGAAAAATTAAACGAAAAAAATGTTAGATTTATAGTGGCGAGTGGTAGACAATACTACAATTTAGCTGAGATATTTAAGAGATTCGATCAAGATTTAATTTATATAAGTGAAAATGGAAGTATGGTTTTAGATAACGATAAAATGATATATTTCGATGAAATAGATAAAGAAAAGTTATTTAAACCAATTGAAATAGCTAGAAAAATAAAGGGAACATCAATAGTATTATCTGGTGAAAAGGGAGCTTATACTGAAAATACAGGCGAATTTTTTCAAAAAAATGTGGCTATGTATTACGATAGAATAGAGGTATTAGATGATGTGTTAGATGTTGTCAGAGAGGGTAGAGATAGAATTTGTAAGATAGCATTATTCCACGATGAAAATTCTGAAAAATACCTATCTCATGAATTTGATGAGGTAGAGGATGATTTTTTAATTTGTGTATCTAGTGAATTTTGGATGGACTTTATGAATCCAGGAGTAAATAAAGGAGAAGCTATTAAGAGAATACAAGAATGTTATGACATAACTTACGATGAAACGATGGCTTTTGGAGATTATTTAAACGACTATGAAATGCTTCAAAGCTGTAAATACAGCTATGCTATGGAGAATGCACATCCTAAATTAAAAGAAATCAGCAACTACCAAGCTAAATCAAATGATGAAAATGGAGTTATGGAGGTTATAAAGAGCTACTTTAAAATTTAATTATTTGGATATAATAATTTAGAAATTAGAAATATACGGTGTATTTTATGAAAG
>NZ_JAXEWM010000160.1:0-2952 GCF_034113885.1 Intestinibacter sp. | reverse complement strand
TCCTATTTTGCTTTTACGCCTTTTATTCATGCTATATTTTTGAACTATAAGATATTTAACAAAACACTCGACTATAACACCGCCCCAATGCATTTTTAATATTTTTCTATCTATACCATCTATACTCTGCAAATCTTTTTTCCTACTATGATAAGCTTCTCCAAAATCTTCTTCTATTGCTTTTAATTCTTGTTGTAAAGCCATATTTCCTCCATTAAAATCAATATTACTTTATGATTATGTCCATTGTAATACATAGTTATTCTTTTTTATCATACTATAAGCAAAAAAGTTAATCAATAAAAGCAATTAAAAAATAATTGAGAATTATTTGGCAAATAAGTGTGTACTTTTTTATTCTTAAGATATGTATTTACTTTAACCATTGTGAATATAAATACAATGGGGCGGATATGAGATATGTATGGTAAGAGAGACGCTTCGCGGAGGAGTGGTTGTAAGGAAGTAAATTCAGATGTTTTTAGAATTTGAATCTGAATTTACTTTTTATTATTGGGGCAAGGGCGTTTAGTTTAGGTTGTATTTTTTTGATTTTTATTAAGTCTGTAAATTCGAAGTTTATGAAGCGTTGGTATAAGCATGCAAATAGCAGTGGTAAAAGTACGCATAGTACTGGTGTTATTATGTAGTTTGCTATGGGTAGTATGGCTTTTGGCATGAACGCCGTGTCATAGATTTTGCCGAGGCTCCATTTTACAAGGAGGTGGTGCATCATTATGCTCCATGTGTTGTCTCCGATTGTGCATATGATTGTGGAGATGGCTGCGCCTAGTTTGGAGCTTGCTTGTGTTGTTATTTTCATTAGGAATTTTGCTAGATGCAGGCAGTAGGCTATTCCAAGTATGGATACGACGACTGGTAGAATTATGTGGCCGTTGAATTTTATTATTCTTAGGGAAAAAGTATAGTAGCCAAATAGCATAAGTATTGCTAGCTTGCATGTTATGACTAATAAAAATGATTTTAGTGATAGTTTTATGTTTTTTTCGATAAATTGTTTGTATATGAAGCCTAGTTGGAAAAATTGTAGTCCGAATAGGATTCTTATGAAGCTTTGTAGGGCGTTTACTTTGCTGTTTGAGACTGAGCATAGTTCGGATGCGCCTACGGCGATGAATCCTGTGATTATTAGTGCTGCTAGGAGGATGCCCTCTTTTTTTAGTGTTGTGTCGGATTTATTGCTGAAAGAGGGAAATTTTGAGCCTACTATTTTTCTGATGATGACGTAGCTTATTTGAAGTAGGAATAAAAATGGCACGAACCATGCTGGTCCGTTGAAGTAAAATTGGAATCCGCCTAGAAATGGCTCTACGAATAGGCTTTTTAGTGTGAATTTTATGTGTTTTTCGTATAAGCCTAGGTTTATAAGTGCGAAACATAGTACGAAGTAGAATAGGTTGCAGTTTATGTATTTTTTTATGGCTGCGAATCTTTTTTTGGCTAGTTTTAGGAGGTCGCTTTCGTATATGCGTTTGTAAAAGTAGCCTGATGTAAATATGAATAAGGGCATATGATAGGAATATTCTGGGAATAGTTCGCCTATTGATCTTATTGGGAGATTTATAAGGTTGAATATGCTTGTGCCTAGGTGGCAGCTCACTACTACTATTATTCCTATTGCTTTTAAAATTGTTAATTCTTTGTTTCTACTGGTTCTTGCGCTTTCCATTTTTTATTTAACTTCCTCTCTTCGTTTTTAAAATTTTTGTCGAAATTTTTTATACCTATATCATTTTAAACCCTATTAATAAATTTTTCAAATTATTTTTTTGCATGCAAAAAGAGACTATTGCTAGTCTCTCAGGCAAAAGGGGAAGTACATTTGTCTATGCCGACTCTTAAATATGAGTTACTCTAATTATAGGTTTCTCTTTGATTTTATTATTTTGGCTTACATATTTTTGTAAATCTGTTTCATTTGTATGTATTTATAATTCTCTATCGCCGGGCAAATCCCCTTTTAGATAAATATTAAATATTTTTTACATAAAAATTTTATTTTGTGTGTTATTTTTATTTATTTTACTTTCCATATTAATCTTTATTTTTTGCATCTTTGTGAATTGCATAAACTATTTTCTTTATATCTTCTATAAACCCAACTACTATTTCTTTAGATATCTCTATTCTTGTAGCATCGCTATGTAATCGATCAAATTGATGCGCTATGGAATTTCTTCTATTATATAGTTCACCTATTCTTCGCTTTAATTTATCCTTTACTTTTTCTGAAGAACCTCTTTCAAAAAAAGCCTCTTTAGCAATATTTTGTACATTTAGTCCAATTAGATTTAATTGACTATTTATTGAATCCCATGACATCATAGTAACTTCTATGTATTTTTTATTAATAAAGTTAATAAACCATTCTGAACTTTCTCTTTCTCTTAATGCTTCCGATACTATACTCATTTTAACTTCTATATTTTTATATTTAGTAGTTTCTTCCCATATACCATCATATATTTTCATAAGACCAAATTTTGTAATTTCATGGAAGTAAAAATCTAAAGAACTTCCTAAAAATACAATTTGAGAACGCAATATACAATCAATTTTTTCTTTATCTACTTCAGCATCCAATTTATCAATGATCTCAAACTGATTTTCTATATCCATAATATTTTCATCAAAGTGATTTTTTATTTCATCCAGTTCAAAATTAATAACTGCAGACGGCCTCTTATCTCTACTATCCTCAATCCTTTTACTTAAAGATAAATCTCTACTCATTACATTCCTCCATTATTACTAGAAATCTCTTCGAATATTTCCGAAAAATTCTTATTCAACATAGGAATAGCTCCGTATCTACCATTCATATACGCTTTAGCTAAATTTTCATTATTTCTGACATTTTTTATTTCTAAAAGTGAAAACAAATCAGTAGAGCGTTCCTTATCTAATTCAGTAAACCAAATCTGATCTCTT
>NZ_JAXEWM010000159.1:0-3918 GCF_034113885.1 Intestinibacter sp. | reverse complement strand
TTTTCATAAATAAGCCCTACCATATGCTGAGCATATGCGTTGTTTTCGTTAGCACATATATCTAACATTTTTTTGCTGTCTTCGTAATTTCCTTCATTATAATATATTCTTCCTAGATGTAATTTGGCGTTTAAATGATTTTCCTGTGCTGCTAATAGATAATATTTCTTAGCGTCCTCTAAGCTGTTTAAATCCTCGTATATAAGGCCTAGCTTATAGCTAGATTCTATATCCTTATTATTAGAGGCCTTTTTATACCATAAAATAGCTTCTTCTATGTTTTCTGCCTCAAAGTATATATCTGCTAATTTCTTTTGACAAGTCACACAAGTTGAATTTTTCATGTAGTAAGATATGGCCATTTGATAATTTTTAGTCTGATAATATAGATCCCCTAAATTTTCTATCGCCACCTTACATCCATCTGCTATTGCTTCTTCGTAGTATTTTATAGCCTTTTCGTAATTTTTTTCTTCAAAATAAAGCCCAGCAAAATTATTTTTAGCCTCTACCATAGAATCATTCGAAGCTAAATCGTAATACATCTTCGCGCTTTCAATTTCATTTTGTCTGTTGTATAGATTTCCAAGTCTAAGCTTAGATAAAGTGTGGTTTGATTCTATTGCTTTTACATAATACTCTATGGCATCTTCATAGAAATTTTTTTCATCGTATAAATACGCCAATCTGTACTGAGATTTAACATGGTTTTTATCCGCGCTTTTTTTGTAGTATCTCTCGGCTTCATCTCTGTGGTCGTTGAGTTCCATATATAGGCCTAAATTGTAGCAGCCTTTTTCAAATCCACTTCTATATAATTGCTTATATAAGCTCACAGCTTCCTTTTCCATGCCGTTTTTCATATATAAAATAGCCAAATTAAATCTACACTCATCATTTCCCAATATATGACCTTTTTTGTAGTATTCAATCGCATCTTCTTCTCTATCTGATACGATATACAAATTTCCTAAGTTAAAACAAGCAATTCCAGAATTTCCATTTGCGGCTGTCTTTAACCATTTTTCTGATCTTTGAAAATCCCTCAATTTAAAGTGTACAACTCCCAAATTATTTTGGCATCTTAAATCTCCATTTAACGCCTGTTTTTCGTACCAATAAAGTGCATACTCATAGCCCTCTATATTGTAATACATATTTCCCAAATCATATGCTGCATCATCTTTGCCGTTTTTATAAGATAGAGAGAACCATTTTTCTGCCTCTACATATTGTTTTTTTTCTAAATAAAGTTCCCCTAATCTATACTGTGCTTTTACATGGTTTTGATTTCCAGCAATTATGTAAGATTGTATAGCTTGATCTTTTTTGCCTATTTTTTCAAGCATATTTCCCTTACTATATGCCAATACTGCTTCTGTAGGCACATCTTTACTCTTTTTCTTTATAGAAAACTTACTCATTTTTATTTCTTCTCCTATTTTTTATATTTCCTTTATATATTTTTATTTTAATTATTTGATTGATTTTTCTAGATAAATTAATACTATAACACATTATATACCAAAATAGTACATATTTAGTTTTAAAACTTAAAATTTAATAAAAATGTAATTATTTAAGCTTCATAGAGTTTTTCATCCATATAGATAGTAATATAAAAGCAACAAATCTACTACCTTTCCATAGCTTTTAGTTCCTTCCTTTACCCTATTTGATTTTAAGTAGAGATTATTTACATTATCGGATACTTCATTTACTTTACCTTGGTATTTTTCCCAAAACTTAGAGTAATTATCTATATCCTCTAATACTTCATCGTCTATATCTTTTGTAAGCAACACAAACTCATCGTAATCTACCTTGCTAAGAGCAGATGCAGTGTATCTCAAGGCCATAAAATACCCTGAGTAATTTACATATGGATTTTCATTTTCTATACAGGCTATATAAGATAAAAAATTTGCATCGCTTTCATTTCCGTATCCCCTTTGATGAGCCATCTCATGTAAAACAGTAAATGGTATACTGACTAACGGTTGATTAGTATTTATATTAGCTTCACCTGTAAATGGAGAATATATGCCCGTTATATTTGTATAAGAAAGCCATCTTGAACTAAGTATTATTTTCGCCTTTGAATATCCTCCCAACTTATTTAAATTCAAAATCTCTACATTATCGTATCCATTTTCTAATTCTGAAATAATATTTTTTATGTCGTGACTATTATTTTGAAGCTCGCTATTTGAACTATCTACTATTTTTCTACTTTCATTACATTTATCTATTAAAAGCTCGTATAAATCGGCTAAATCATCTTGATCAAAGCTTGTTTGTGAAATATCTCTGTTGTTTGACTCACTGTATTCTTTTTTAATACTATCATCCAAGCTTACCCTGTTGTAGTTGATTCCCCAGAGCAAAATAAATAGAAAATATATCAAACACACACAAGCTAAATAATTAAGTAAAACATTTTTTAAGCTTTTGAAAAAATTACTTCGATCCTTAAACGCTCTATAAATTAAATACACTACAGATAAGACTACAGATATCGAAAATATATATATCATTATTTCAAAGCATGAAAAATCGAAAATAGAACTTATCTTGCTTAAAAGCTTAACTATATAGACGTCTATACCTCTAGAATAATAAGTCTCTACAAAATAACTGTATTTTGCAGATATATATTTTATAAATATGGAAATAATAAAAAGTATATAACATATATTCCTAAATTTTTTCATACTCTACCTCCAATTTTATTATATCATCAATTTAATAATACTTTGATATGTAAAGTCAAAATCAAGCTTTTATAGAATTAAAATAACATTTATGTTAAAATTAGAAAAAAGATGGTAGGTGAACTTATGAAGGATATAAAAATAAAACTGACAAGAGACAAATACAACTTTAGATTCAAGCAATACGAAGGAATGTACTTTCACGGCGAGATCAAAGACGACAATATGGTCAAATACAAAATAACTAAAGACGAAGCAGGTACAGATCTAAAAGAATTTGGAAATACACATATAAAGGACAACATGGTATTCATACCACAAATCGATGCATATATCGACTTAAAAAAATAGAGGGAATTTCCCTCTATTTTATCAATTGCACAAAAAATAGCACAACTACCATAACTAATGCTAGCTTGAATACTACTCCCGACAAAAATTTAAATAATTTTATACCTACGCCCAACAAGACGATAAAAATCGCTATTTTAAATAATAAATCTATAGTCATTTCGTTTCCTCCATATCTCAATAAACTATTCGATATACAATATTATCATATTCATTAATAATATAATACATGAAAATTATGTACTTAGATTTAAATAAAAATAACAATTTTTTAAAAATTTATTACAAAAAACTGAAATTTAAGGTATACATATTTCCATAATTTTTCACTTGCCTTTCTAAATAATATTATTATAAAATAATTCTGCTACTTAAAGTCAACTCCATGTCATCAAAATAATTTTAATAAATTTTTTTAAACGTATAATATTATTCTAAAATTAGAAAAATATTAAAAACTAAACTTAAGGAGTCAACTATGCAAAACAACAATTTTAAAAGCTATTTACTTTCTAAATGTCTAATCGGATATGGATTAGTAAATGGTATAATCAACGCTATAATATTTTATTTTATGGAGAGAGGTCATTTAGACAAAATCTTTGAAGCGAAAGATATAATAAGTGATTTTGCCTTTACGACATTTTTATTAGGTGCACTACTAGCTCTTATAGTAATCCCTATGATAGCTAAAGACATGGAAAAAGGCAAATTCAAAGCAGATAATCGCACACATAAAATAGAGCAGTACTTACCAGACCATATACTACTTATTTCTTTAGTTGTCGGATTAATTGCCTGTTTTATATCTGTAGCATTATCGGCTGTAGTAGTCTATCTATTCAAGGTTAGC
>NZ_JAXEWM010000158.1:0-6196 GCF_034113885.1 Intestinibacter sp. | reverse complement strand
CATGTGGAAGCGGTAAAAAATACAAAAAATGCTGTGGAAAAAACAAATAAATTTGTTGATAAAAGGAGTTGCATTAAATTGTGCAGCTCCTTTGTTTTGGTAAAACCTTATTGTACAGCTTCTTTGATTGTATCTATCATTAGATTTTCGAAAATACTTATATCTACATCCTCAACCTCTACAGGAACTTGAATTTTTTCGTATAATTCAAATATCATATCGTCTGTGATTTCAATTACACCTGTGTTTCCGATGATGGCATTTTCGTACATGCCAAATTGATTTATTACATCGTAATTATCTACAGCATGGCTGAATTCATTTAACTGATCAAATTTTTCGACCCATCCTGATGTTAAGTATATATCTTTTCCTTCGACATAAGATTCAACAACTCTATCACCGATAATAGCTTCTAAGCAGTTTGACGGCTTGATAGTAACTATATTATTGTATTTTTTCAAAAACTCGAAAAATCTATAGTGACATTTAGAGCCGTAAAGAACTATTACCTTGTCGTATTCTACAGTCATTTTGTCCAATGCACCTGTAACATCTGCTTCTAATTTATCTAAATCAGTATGTAATCCGAAATGAAGATAAGTAACTTCAATATCGACATCGAATAAATTTTTATTTTTTATATCTTCTAAAACTTTTTCTAACTCAGGCTCAAATACTGAGCATGCTAAAATTCCTATTCTCATAATTATCTAGTCCTCCTATTTAGTTTAATTAAAACCATATATAAATTATATAATATTCTAATTTTAAATTGATACTTTTTGATGACTTTTGGAACAAAAATAATTAAACAACATAATATAAACTAAATCGAGTAATAGGGGGCATATCATGAAGGTTGGAGATATTGTAGCTAGAAAGTCATATGACAAAGACATTGTTTTTAAAATCACTGATATCATAACTGATGATAATGGAGACAAAGTGGCTATATTAAAAGGGGTTGCTTTTAGAATTATAGCTGATGCGTATTTGAGTGATTTAGAATTATTGAAGCCTCCAGATATAAGAGAGGTTTTAATGGACAAAAATGTTGAAAATATTTTATATAGATCTCTTAAAAAAGCAAAGGAAAGAGAGAAAAAAAATATGCGCGGAATCCAAAAGTTAGCTCAATCAACAGCTAATGTCTACGGTATTCCAGGCAAAGTTCTTCAGATAGATGGAGATAAAGAATATTTGAAAATATGCTTAGATGTATATTCACAGCTGGGGATACCAGCGGTGGGAGTTGCAATCCCAGAAGCAAATCAATATAAAGAGGTTAAAAATTTATTGGAAAAACACAATCCCGATATATTAGTAATAACAGGTCATGATGCTATGCACGTGAAAAATGGGGATGTAAAAAATATAAACAATTACAGAAATTCATATAATTTTTTTAAGGCTGTAAAGGAAGCTAGAAAATGGCAGCCTAATTTAGATACCTTAGTTATATTCGCTGGAGCTTGTCAGTCTAATTATGAGGCTCTGATGAAGGCTGGAGCGAATTATGCTAGCTCACCAGGTAGAATTATGATACATGCACTAGACCCTGTATTTATAGTTGAAAAAATAGCTTGTTCTAGGATTGATATAGTTGTTCCTATAGAAGAAATATTGGAGCAGACAATTACAGGAATAAAGGGAATTGGTGGTTTTGAGACAAGAGGTAAATTTAGATGGGCTATGCCAAGACCTTATTTATTGTAGAAATATATAGAAGTCAAAATTTAATTAACATTTTGAAAATTAAATCAAAACCATACACTTTGATAAAAATACGGTAAATTTAAAATAATACTGTATTCTTAAAAAATACTATTGACAATAGAGTAAAAAATATATAAAATTATTAGTTTATACGTTTGACAAATTTCCTTTTTTATGATATTATGTAAACATATAAAAATAAAGAAGGTGATGTTGTGGCTACTGTTCAAACTTTGGATAAGATTAGAGTAACTTTAAAGAAACACTTAGGAAAGACTATAGTATTAAAGGCCAACAAAGGTAGAAAACAGGTTGTTACAAAAGTTGGAGTATTAGAAAATGTATATCCAAGTGTTTTTGTAGTAAAATTAGGTGGAACATCAGATGGAAATCAAAGAGTGTCTTATAGCTACTCTGATTTATTGACAGCAAATGTAAAATTACAAATTTGCAAAACTACAGATGATACATTAAATGCAAGTTAAAATTATACCTATTAAATAGGTGTAATTTTTTTTTGTCCTGATAAATATAATTTAATAGTTAAATTATATGGGAGGGATAGCTGTGGAGTTAATTAAGGATATTATTAAAATAGACAATAGGATGGACTTCGGGAAATTTCAAACCTTTATAGAAGCTGAAAATGTTGTTCCAGATAGAAAATCGGATGTGTACGATATTGTCGACACTATGGGATACATAGTAATTAGAAAGGTTGAAATGCTAGAAGGTAAAATAACCTGTAGAGGAAGCTTTAATTATAATGTTATTTATGTTGCGGATGACAAGAGTACAATATCAAATATAAGCGGCAAGATCGAGATAAATGAAGTTATAGAGAAGGATAATGTTGTTCCTGATATGGAATATATGCTTTTTCCTGAGGTAGAGCATATGGATTGCACTATAATGAACGAAAGAAAGATAAAGGTAGGCGCTCTAATCAATATAAGAGGGAGCTTATTTGAAAAGCAGAGATTAGACATAGTGAAGGATGTTTCTCAGGTTGAAGGTATACAGAAGCATAGAAAGGAAATTTCATTTCAAGATATAGTTGGAATTGAAAAATCAGAAAATGTAGTCAGAGATACGATTACAGTTAATGTCGAGGAAATAGAAGATATTATAAATATAACACCTAGCTTAAGGGTTAAAGAAAGCCGAATAACAGATAATAAAGTTATAATAGGCGGTGTATTAGAAATAAATCCTCTAGCTTGCACTTATGATTCAGAAATTGTAGAGCTAGATAAAGTTGGCATTGATTTTACACAGTTTATAGAAGTGCCTGGAGTATTTGATGGAATGAATGAAGAGATACTTATGAATATAGGTGATTTCAATTATGAGTTTAAACGAAATCCAGATAATAATACAGGGCTTTTAGAAGTAGAATGCACAGTTTTTTCAAAGGTCAAGGTCAGCGAAGAGGTGACTAGAGAAGTACTTCAGGATGCTTATTCTCCTCAGAAAATAATCAAATTTGAACATAGACTTATAAATTTAAATAAAACCTTATTATCGTCAAATGATAGCTTTTTAGTAAGAGAAAATTTAAGCTATGATAATGATGATGTTCAAATAAAGGATATTGTAAATATTTGCTGTAATGCATCTATAGAAAATACTTATATAGAGGGTTCTAATTGTGTAATACAGGGCATAATAAAGGCAGATATACTTTTTGTTCCTGTTGAAGGCTTGAAAATGATTTATAAGATAAATGAAGAAATTCCTTTTGAGCATGAATTAGAAGTAAATAAATTATCTGATACATGTTCAGTATTTAATACGATTTGCATCGAAAAGGTAGATGCCGATTTAAATAGAAATCAAATTGAATTAAACATAAAGATAGGAAGATTTATAGAGGTAATTGATAAAAAGGCAGAGAGCTTCATAATAAAAGGAGAAGATAAAGGAGAATACGACTTATCAAAGGCTCCAAGTATAATTATATATATTTGCAAAGAAAATGATAACTTATGGGACATAGCTAAAAAATACAATACAACAGAAGAGGAAATCGCTCAGACAAATGAGATTGATTTAAATGAAAATTTAGTTCCAGGAAAATGTTTGATTTTAGAAAAAAAAGTTACACAAAATGAATAAAAATAATAATAGTAATAGTTAAAAAGATAAATAATAGGGGATAATGTCCCCTATTATTTAATTTTTGTAGTATAATTATAATTAGTAATGCATTATACGATATACAGAACTAAGTATTAAGGAGGCTAAAATGAATTCGATAAAATTAAAAAGTAGAGCGAAAATAAATTTATCTATAGACGTATTGGGAAAAAGACAAGATGGATATCATTTAGTCGAAATGATAATGCAGACAATTGATTTATATGATTTAATTGAAGTTAAAGAAAGACAAGATAAGGAAATAATAATTAAAAGTAATAGTAATGAAATTCCATTAGATTTTAACAACCTAGTGTATAAAGCAGTTGATTTAATGAAAAACACTTTTAATGTGGACAAGGGGTTAGATATTTATATACAAAAAAATATACCAGTAGCAGCAGGAATGGCTGGAGGAAGTTCAAATGCAGCAGCAATATTAGTGGGACTAAATAAGCTTTGGAATTTGAATTTAACTGAGGGTCATTTAGAGGAGATAGGATTAAAATTAGGTGCTGATATTCCGTTTTGTATAAGTGGAGGAACTGCTTTAGCTGAAGGCATAGGAGAAAAGCTTACTTCAATTGAGGGATTAAGTAGAGATGTTAGTATTTTAGTTTGTAAACCGGATTTATTTGTATCGACAAAGGAAGTATATGAATGTATAGATTCCAAAGAGATAAATAAAAGACCGAATAACAAATTGCTTATTGAATGTTTAAAAAATAATCAAACTAAAAAATTAGCGGAAAATATGTTTAATGTTCTTGAAGAAGTTACTGTGAATAAATATCCAGTGATTCAACGAATTAAAGATACAATGATAAATAACAAGGCATTAGGAGCTATGATGAGTGGGAGTGGGCCTACAGTTTTTGGATTATATGAAAATAGAGAAGATGCGATTAGATGCAAATCTATATTAGAAAAACAATTTAAACAAACATTCGTCGTAGTATGTGAAGAAAAGGGGGTTGAAGTTAATGGATAGCTTAACTAAATTAAATTTAGATGACTATAAGCCATTAAGAGATGTTGTATTTGAAAACTTGAGAAGTGCTATTTTAGAGGGCAAACTAAAATCAGGACAAAGATTAATGGAGGTTCAACTAGCAGAACAGCTTGGTGTAAGTAGAACTCCAGTAAGAGAAGCGATAAGAAAATTAGAGCTTGAAGGACTAGTTGTGATGTTACCTAGAAAAGGTGCTTATGTAGCTAATATATCAGTAAAGGATTTAATGGATGTATTGGAAATAAGAGCTAGCTTAGAAGGATTAGGCGCATCTTTAGCAGCTGAGAGAAGAGACGATGAAGATATAAAAAAATTAGAAGAAATCGAAATCGAATTTGAAGAAGCAGTAAAGACACAAAATATCGAAATGCTATTGAAAAAAGACGTTGAATTCCATGAATGTATATTTAAATCAGCTAATAATAAAAAATTAGCGAAGATGATAAATTCTTTATGGGAACAAGTTCAAAGATTTAGAATAACTTACGTTTCAGATTCAAATGCATCATTAAGTTTAATAGACGAACATCAAGCTATTTTAGATTCTATAAGAGAAGCTAATGTAGTAGAAGCTAAAAAGTTTGCTATTGAACATATAGAAAAAGCTGAACAATTCATGTTAGAACACTGTACTAAATAATAACAGTTGATAAATATGATCATAAAAGTGATCTTCTAGAAGAAATATTTATAAAGAAATAATTATTTTAAGTAGAATAATTATTTCTTTATAAATATTTAGCTAGGAGGTCATTTTTATTTTTTGAGAAATTTTATTTTTTGAGTATAAAATAAGTTAACTTGGAAATAATCTCAATATACCAAATAAATGGGGGATGAGATGATGAAAAGGAGATTTATAAAACGAGAATTTAAAATAAATACGAAGATAAAAATAAGAATAGTAGTATCTGTATTAATGCTAATTTTTACTGTTGGTTTAATGGTAACTTCTATATATGGAGAGGTATCAAAAATTAATACGACATCTGTAAATTACAAGGATAAATTAATACGATTTCATGTATTAGCTAATAGTGATTCAGAAGAAGACCAACAGCTAAAGTTAAAAGTAAGAGATGCAGTTATAGATTATTTACAACCAAAGCTACAAAATTCTAAAAGTATAAGTGAAAGTGAAAGCATAATAATAAATGAAGAAGACAATTTAATAAATATATGCAAGGATATAATACAAGAAAATGGATACGACTATGATGTAAATATAGAATTAGGATATAGTAATTTTCCGACTAAGCAATATTCGAGTGTTGTTTTACCGGCTGGAGAATATAAGGCACTTAGGATATTAATAGGAAAAGGACA
>NZ_JAXEWM010000157.1:0-15066 GCF_034113885.1 Intestinibacter sp. | reverse complement strand
ATTTACCATATAATTCTAAGTCATCTTCAGTTAATCCTAATTTTTTAGCTATTTCTCTAATATCTTGAGGTTTAGCTTCTTGAGCTATTTCAATATCTGATTTGAATCCCATAACAAACATCCTCCCACAATTTTGTTTTTATTTATAATTTATATTTTAATTATGTCTATATTATATATTAATAAATTTGATAAATAAGTTGTTGTGACAACGTAAAAATAAAAAAGTTAAATATTTAACTAAGTTTTTAAAAAAATCTAAAAAATTTATAGATTAATAGAAATTATTTCAAATCTATTTTTGTCAAATTTAATTAACCCTTCCTTCTGCATAGCGCTCAATTCATGTGATAGAGCGCTTCTATTTACACAAAGATATTTTGAAAGTTCTTCTCGGTTATAAGAAATTGTAAAAACATTGCTGTTATGTTTTTGTTTTTCAAATAGTAAATAGGCTATTATTTTTTGTCTTAATTTGTAATGAGATATTATTTTTATTTTATAATACTTTCTCATATTTTCATTTGCAATAAATTTAAGTACATCTTGTAAAATTATAGATCTATATTCTTCTGGAATAAACCCCTTTTTAAATATTGCATCTTGGTTAAATATAAATACTTCAGAATCAGTCAAAGCATATATAGAAAATGGACTTATCTTTTCATAAGTACAAGTTATTTCTAGTCCAAAAGAGTAAGATGGTTCTAATTTATTTACTAGGCTTTCGTCACCAGTAGAGTAAAAGTTAGATACGGCTAGTTTGCCACTTAAAATTATCCCAATATAATCCACATATTCTCCTTCATCTAGTAGTAGTGAGCCTTTTTCAAAAAATTTAACAGTTCCCTTTAATAGAGGTGCTATTTCCTGCAAGGCTTTTTCGTTTAAATTATGAAAAGGTCTTGATTTTGCTAGAGCTTTTATAATTTTGTCCATAGTAAATTCCCCCGTTTAAAAAGTATTTTAACGTAAAAAAATAAATAATGTTATAAAAATAATTATATTTAAAAGTATATAAAAAATCAAATCTATAAGATATATTTTATACTTTGCATAAGGTTTTTATATGAGTAGAGAGCCATTGATATATGCGTATTTTAGTGTTTTTTGCTTTGGTGTATCTTGAAGGTTTATTATTTTAATTTGACTCTGAGGAATATCGTTTTTAAATATAGTAAATAATGAATTCAAATTGTCGTACATTTTAAAAACATCGTCTTTAGATATTTTTGTCTTTACTGAAGATATTAAATTTTCAGTAGATATTTTACTGGACGATTCAAGCTTACTAGTTATTTTATAAATACAATCATCGCATGATATATAGTATGTATTGTCTACAAATAAATAAGGTGATATAGATCTTTCGAAGTCGTCATATTTTTTTTCTGTGGTATTTGTTAATTTATATAAAAGGGTAGTATCTTGCGGTTTTAAATTAAATTTTTGAATAAATATGTTTAGTAAAGTTGGGTTTATTTCTTTGAAATTTATGTACATATAAGCCTCCGAATTAAAATCAATTTTATTTGTAGTATTTATAAAATTAAGGAATTTTATTCAAAATACTTAATAATTTTACAAATTAAAAAGAAGATAATGTGAAAATCACATTATCTTCTCGATTTTAGGTATTTATAATTTGTAAATTATTTAGTTTCTTTAGCTGCTTTTTCTTCCCAGAAAGTAGCTCCTTTTATTCCTAAGCTAACAGGGTCGAAAGTTATTTCTGTAGTAGGGATTCCAGCTTTAAGTTGACGTTCATAGTCATTAAAGCATTTTATAACTGTATTAGATAATATTAATATAGCTATGATATTTAACCATGCCATCATACCAACACCGATATCACCCATTGTCCAAGCTAAGCTTGCTGATTTAACTGCACCAAATGCTATCATTACTAAGAATATAACTACTAATGCATATGTAGCAGCTTTAGAACTCTTACCACCAGTTATTTTCTTGATTATATAAGTTAAGTTAACTTCTGCTATGTAGTAGTAAGCCATTAATGTAGTGAATACAAAGAAGAATAACGCTATTGTAACGAATGCTCCACCAAATCCATGGATTAAAGTATTTATACCGGCTATAGTATATTGAGGACCTATTTGATCAGTTGTGAATGATGTACCTGCATTGTATATAACTTGTTTTGTATTTTCATTGAAAGTTGTATAGCAGTTTGTCATAAGTATCATAAATCCAGTTGCAGAACATACGAATAATGTATCTACATATACTGAGAATGATTGTACGAAACCTTGAACTGCAGGATGGTTAACTTCAGCAGCTGAAGATGCTTGTGGACCAGTACCTTGACCAGCTTCATTAGAGTAAACACCACGTTTAACACCCCAAGCTATAGTAGAACCTATTATACCACCGAATGCAGGATCTGCACCGAATGCACCTTTGAATATTTGTCCTAAAACCATAGGTAATTGTCTTATATTAACAATTATTATAATTACTGCCATTAATATGTATATACCACCCATAAAAGGAACTATAAATTCAGCGGCAGAACCGATTCTCTTTATACCACCAAGAACAACTATACCAGTTAATACAACTAATATACCTGCTGTTATAGGTTTAGATAAACCAAATGAACTTTGAACTGCATCTGCTATAGAGTTTGATTGAACCCCTGGTAGTAATACACCTATTGCTATTACTGTAACTATTGCGAATAATAAAGCATAAGCTTTTGCAAATCCTGTTTCACCAAATCCTTTTTCGATGTAGTATGCAGGACCTCCACGATATTGACCTTCGTGTTGTTCTTTATAAAGCTGACCTAAAGTAGATTCTGCAAATGCTGAACCCGCTCCTAAGAAAGCTATAGCCCACATCCAGAATAGTGCTCCTGGACCACCCCAAGCTATTGCTGTTGCAACACCGGCGATGTTACCAGTACCTATACGACCTGCTAATGCTGTACAGAAACCTTGGAAAGAAGATATACCTTCATCAGATTTTTCACCATTAAGAAGTAATTTAACCATAGTTTTTAGGTTTCTTATTTGAGAGAATTTAGTTCTTAGAGAGAAATAAACCCCTGCTAATAAGCATAAATAAACTAACCAGTTACTCCACACGACGTTATTGACTGCATTTACTATATTTTCCATAAAACCCCTCCTAAATTTAAAAAAAATTTAGAAAACTTATTTTTTAAAAACTATAAATATTTTTAATACCTTTAATATACCTAAAATCTAAAAATATAGGAACTATAAATATTGCATATTTTTAAATCAAAAGTAAAAATAAATTCTATAAAAACTATCCATATATTTTTTAAAAAACTAGTTTTTAAATAATAAGTTAACTTAAAAAAATAATATACCTATAATTATAGTAGCTAAAAAAATCATTTATGTCTTAATAAAAAAAAATATTTATAAAAAAAATATATAATATTTAGAAAATTCTAAATTAATTTAATATATTGTATGTAATAAATAATATTTTTATATAAAATTATAGTTATATACAATATTATCAATGTGATAATTAAATGTAGAAAAATGTAGAAAGTAATTATTTATAAATCAAAAAAGGCATAACCATAAAGATTATGCCTTTTTAATCATTTAACTGATTGTTTTTTTATTAATTAATTATTAATTTCTATTATTAATCTTCTACTTCTACAACTTCTAGTATTTCCATTGGACATGCTTTAGCACATTTTCCGCAAGCGATACATTTGCTAGGAGTATCTTTACCTTCGTCTTTAACTATTATTCCTCTTGGACATGCTTCAACGCAAGTTAAGCATCCAGTACATTTTTTCTTGTCGATTACATAAACACCTTTAGCATTTTGAGAAATAGCTTGTTCTGGACATTTTTTAGCACAAACACCACATTGGTTACATGCTTGTACGTTTATAGATCCATCTTTTTTAGTAGTTATGTCTATACATCCTAAACCTTCTTTTTTGTAGAAAGCCATAGAACATTCTACAGCACAAGTTAAGCATGCTTGACATTGTGTTCTGTCTTTAACAACTAATTTTTTCTTCATATTCAAAATCCCCCCAATTTAAGTACTTTCTAATAATTATCTTAATAAATTAAGCAACCTAATTTTAGTTTATAGTAAATTTTGTAAAAAATCAATAATATTTGCATTAAATCAGATAAGAAATTAACGAAAAATAAAATATATAAAATAATTAAAAAAAATATAATAATAATATAAGTAATATGTCAAATTTTAATATAAAAAACATAAAAATATTTGTATTTTCTCATTAAGTTTAATTTAAGATTATGTTGGTAATATAAAGTAAATTATAAGTTTTAGGAGGTTTTTATGAATAAAAAATTAATAAGTTTTTTATCTTTATGTTCTTTAACTGTGACTTTGACTGCATGCTCGTCAAATTCATCAGCTAATAACACAAGTGAGGATTTGACATCGACAAATGAAATAGAGCTTGAGACAATTGGAGAAATTGATACATATATAGATTTAAACGATAATATAAGTATCGATGGAGAAGGTGTTAGTGTCGACGAAAATACTGTGACTATAAACAGTGCAGGAACTTATAGTGTAAGTGGTACTTTATCAGATGGACAATTAATAGTAGATGCAGGGGATAAATTAGCAAAAAAAGCCTTTCTAGAATATCCAATAAAAACTGCTGGATGAACGTCATGGTTACTTAAATAGTATTCTATTTCGTTTAAAACTTGATTATTTACGTAGTCATCTGTACAGGGTCTAATTCCTTTTTCTAAAAAATCAATAGCTTGCTTAAATGTAAGCACTATTCTTCTTTTGTTTACAATTCCACTTATTTTCTTTTTTAATTCTAAAAATACAATGTCATCAGGATTTGATGTGATTTTATAGCTTCTGAGACGTAATTTTTCTTTATAATATGGTTTTGAAATTGAATGTCTTATTACATCGTTATTATCGTTGTCGTAGTAAATACTGTAGATATTGTAATTTTGATTGTTTTTACAATGTTCATCAAATTCCATGTAGTTTAGTATTTTAGGAATTAATAAATCGTATTGCTCTTGCGTTATAAGATATTTTTTTTCGTAACGCTTAAAAGATTTGATTGCCATATTTTTCACTCCTATCAAATTTATGTTAATAATATATGAAATCAACCTTAAATTTACCTTAATATGTGAACGATGTTTATTTCAAATTATCGGACAATATAATTTTTATATCGTATTTTTAATAAAAATAAGCTATATTATTTGAAGTAAGTGATATAATAATAGTCTAGTAGATTTAATATGAGAGATAATTTATAAATATATAGAGGATAGATTATGATAGGAGGAAAAATGAAGGATTTAATAAATGCTATCGATAAAATAGTAGAGGGTGGAGCTTTTAAAATTGTTATAAGCAATAAAAAAAATAAAGATGAAAAGTACAATAAAATAAATGTGAATATTAAAGAAAGTAAAGATAAAGAATACTACCAAATCGAAAAATACACAGATAAACAGGTTTTTCATGAAAATATAGAAACTTGTTTAATAAAAGATAAGCTAATAGAGTATATGAGCACGAGTTATAAGCAGTTGTCGGCATGGAGTGAAGACTCTACATTTGATTTAAAAATATCTAAAAAGGGCAAAGTATTTTTAGGAAAGAAAAAAGCTGATAATTCAAATTTAATAAATAAAGATCATAATAAAAAGAAAAACTATATTTTAGAAGAAGGTATGATTATAGAGCCTTTAATAGATTTAGGTGTTTTTACTAAAGAAGGAAAGGTTGTAAAATCTAAATATGATAAATACAAGCAAATAAATAGATTTGTAGAGATAATAGACGATGAAATCAAGAAAAATAATTACAAGGAGCTCACTATACTTGATTTTGGATGTGGTAAGTCTTATTTGACATTTATACTTTACTATTATTTTGTTGAAATTAAAAAGATAAATGTAAAAATGATAGGTCTTGACTTAAAAGAAGATGTAATTCAAAAATGCAATGAAGTAGCTAAACGTTATAAATACGACAATTTACATTTTGAACTAGGGGATATAAATGGATACAAATATAATAATAAGGTAGATATGGTAATTACATTACATGCCTGTGATACAGCTACAGATTACGCATTATACAACGCTATAAAGTGGAATACTAAGATGATATTTTCAGTTCCATGCTGTCAACACGAATTAAATCACCAAATGAAAGCAGAAAATCTAGAGATATTAACTAAATACGGAATAATTCAGGAGAGAGTAGCAGCTCTTATGACAGATGCGGTTAGGGGAAATTTACTTGAGGCTGTTGGATATAAGACTCAGCTTTTAGAATTTATAGATATAGCCCATTCACCAAAGAATATTTTAATAAGAGCTAGTAAGGGAAATGTATCAAAGCAGAAAGCAGAAAAAGCTTTAGATGAAGTAAATAAATTAATAAAGGAATTTAACTTTAGCCCAACTCTATATAATTTGTTAAAAGGTGATAAACTTATATAAAAGTTTTTATATATAATATACTATAAAGTTTAGATGTTATAATTAATAATTAAAACTAATTTTAATTAAGTAAGTTAATAGAACGATTTTATTTGAAGGGGGGAAAGAGATGAAATATTTAAAAGTAATATTTAATAGGATTTTTATATTTGGCTTAATGATACTAGTACAAGTTATATATATGCTACTTATTATAAGTAAGTTTAGCCATTATTCACAATTAATGAGTGCAATATGTATGATACTTAGTATTTTAGTCGTTTTATTTATAGTTAATAAAGAGGATAATCCAGCTTATAAAATAGCATGGATAATTCCTATTTTATTATTTCCTATCTTAGGAGGATTACTTTATCTATTCTTAGGTAACAAAAAGCCTGCAAAAAAAATGAGAGTTAAATTAGAAAAAGAATACGATAGACAAAAACAACTAATACATCAGGACGAAAAGGTTATACAAGAAATAGAGTACCAAGATATGAGAGTAGCGGGTCAGGCAAAATATCTATCAAATTACATGAGTTTTCCGATATATAAAAATACAGAGGCAGTTTATTACGAAAGTGGAGAAGAAAATTTTAAAGACCTAATTAAAGAATTAAAAGCTGCAAAACATTATATTTTTATGGAGTATTTTATAATCGCTGAAGGTGAGATGTGGAATACTATACTTGATATATTGGAACAAAAGGCAAAAGAAGGTCTAGATGTTAGGTTGATATACGATGATGTTGGATGCGTATCCCTATTACCTTATAAATACGATAAGATATTAGAAGCTAGGGGAATAAAATGTATGGCATTTAATCCATTTATACCTTTTATTTCACTAGTTATGAATAATAGAGATCATAGAAAAATCACAGTAATAGATGGACATACAGGATTTACTGGTGGTATAAATTTAGCGGATGAATATATAAATAAAAAGGAAAGATTTGGATACTGGAAAGACACCGGTATAATGCTAAAGGGTGAAGCTGTTTGGAATTTAACTACTATGTTTTTACATATGTGGAATTCTTTTAGATATACTGATGAAGATTACAGCAAATACAAGCCACATATTCATATGAAGGATCTTGTAGTAAATGATGGATATGTTCAACCATATGGAGATTCACCATTAGATGAAGAGATTGTAGGTGAAAATGTATATTTAAATATTATAAATAACGCCAAGAGATATATTTATATATTTACTCCATATCTTATAATCGATAATGAAATGATGACTGCACTTTGTCTAGCGTCTAAGAGAGGAATAGATGTAAAAATCGTAACTCCTGGAATACCTGATAAAAAAACAATATTCAAGCTTACTAGATCATATTACAATCAATTGGTGGAAAATGGAGTTGAAATATATGAATATACACCTGGATTTATACATGCCAAGGTTGTTGTTAGCGATGATGAATTAGCTACTGTTGGTACAATTAATTTTGATTATAGAAGTTTATATCTTCATTTTGAATGTGGAGTATTTATGTATAAGACAAAATGTATACAAAATATAAAACAGGATGCTATAGAAACTATTTCCAAAAGTAGAAAAATAGAAAAAGATTTCTTCAATGACAATAAATTTGGTATTTTATTCAAAGCAGTTTTAAGAGTATTTGCACCACTTTTATAGTAAAATTAAAATTTACAAGAATAGGAGATTGAAATAAATTGAAAATTACTGTAAATGATTGTTTAAAGTTGCCTATTTTGTCTAAGGCTACAGTAGTCGCAGGTAAAGGTGGTTTGAATAGAGTTGTATCTGGGATTTCAGTGCTTGAGACTAGTAATATAATATTTGATGAATACAGTTATAAAAGCTTAGGAGGAGAATTAGTAGTAAGTGGATTTATAACTTGCTATGACGATATAAATGGATTATTGAGATGTGTAGAATCTTTTTCTAAAAGCGCTGATGCTGGCTTAATAATATTTTATTTGGGAATATACTTAAAAGAAATTCCTGAGCAAGTAATTAGGCTCGCAGATGAATTAGATTTTCCAATAATAGTTATGCCGAAAAATAGAGATGATATACCGTATTCGTATGTTATTTACGAGGTTATGCAACTGATATTTGAAAATAAGCTTAAATCCAACGCATGGCAAAAGGATAACTATGAAATAGATGCAGAGTTTGTAAAGGCCATTTTAGATGAGGATAAGATTTCTCTACATAGATTGTCTTTTTATATAAAAGATAAGGTAGAGAATTTAAGATATATGAAGTATATACACTTTAAACAAGATATTGTAGACAATCATGAATTGAAAAAAGAAGTTTTAAACAATATTAGACAATATTATTATAAGAGAAGTATAAAGGCTTATGCTGCTGTATATGAGGACGATATAGTTGTACTGATAACAGATAAGCACGATATACAGCAAGATGATGTATGTGATTTAATGAATAACTTAGAAGATATAAGCTCAAGTTTAGATATTGTATATTTAGATGGTCTAGATTCATTAGAGAGTATAATAAGTGCTTATAAGCTTTGTAGGTATACTATAAAATCTGTGCCACTGATTTTTAAAATAAAAAAATATTATTTGAGACATGATTTATTATTTACAGAGCAATGTTTAAATCTCATAAAGGAAGGAGAAAGTGATATACAATACTATTTATCAATTTTAAATAAAGTTAAAAAATATGATGCAAGTCTTTATAAAACTTTAGAGTCATATGCAATAGACTACAATATGAATGTAGCAAAGACATCAGAAAGTCTATTTTTGCACAGAAATTCTGTTCAATATAGATTAAATAAAATAAAGGAATTAATAGGAAACGATAAATTTGAGTTTCCAGCAATTAACCAGCTTATGATTGCTATGGCTATTAAAAGAATTAGAATGAACGATAAATAATCGATATTGCACAAGATTGAGACTATTATAGGTCTGTCTTGTGCAATTTTTTGTATTGTTTGAATTTTAAATTAAAACAAAAAAATATACTAAATTTTGTTAATATT
This sequence comes from Intestinibacter sp., assembly GCF_034113885.1. Classification (GTDB taxonomy): domain Bacteria; phylum Bacillota; class Clostridia; order Peptostreptococcales; family Peptostreptococcaceae; genus Intestinibacter. The sequence continues at coordinate 5,576 of NZ_JAXEWM010000157.1, read as the reverse complement.
AACAAAATTATATTTTCCTGCCTTTGATATAATTAATTTCATTAATAGAAAATATGGAGGAAGATATAATGGAAAATTCAAAAAACAAAAATTATGCATTAGAGCAAGTACCAGATGATATGAAACGTGGATGGGTTTCTATGTTCTGTGTTTTAGTAGCAATAGGTGTAGATTTGTCTTCAGTTATATTAGGTGCAGAGCTTGCAAATAGTATGCCTATAGATAAAGCTATATTGTCAGTAGTTGTCGGGTCATTCTGCTCAGCAGTACTTTACACAATATGCTCTTTAGTTGGATCATCAACTAGTTTATCTACATCAATGATTACTAAACAAGTATTTGGAGAATTAGGATCTAAGATATTCTCACTAGTAATAGGTGTATCATTACTTGGTTGGTTCGGTGTTCAAGTCGGATTTTTCTCAGAAAATGCAGAAATACTTCTTAATAATTTCAATATGGGTATAGATATTAGATTTATAAGCTTAATAGGTGGACTTTTAATGATGAGTACAGTCATTTACGGATATAAATCTATGGAAAAATTAAGTGTATATTCAGTTCCACTTTTACTAATACTTATGTTTTTCACAATTTATTTAGGCTTTTCAAAAAATGGAGTACCAGCTATAGATAATGATATGAAGGCTACTATGACATTTGCACAAGGTGTATCACTATCTGTGAGTATAATCATAGTTGGAGCTATAATTTCCCCTGACATAAGTCGTTGGGCAATTGATGCAAAAAACTGTGCATTATCTAGTTTCTTTGGAATTTTATTTGGAAATAGCTTTATGATAATAGTTTCTATAATATTAGTAAAATGTATGGGAACTTCAGAAATAATGAATATATTTATAACACTTGGAATAGCTATTCCGGGAATGATAATTTTAACTTTAGCTCAATGGACAACTAATACAAGTAATATTTACTCATCTTCATTGAGTATAGCTACTGTATTTGAAAAAATTCCACAAAACAAGCTTACAGTAGGATTAGGTATAATAGCAACATTACTAGCTGTGTTTGGTATATATGAAAGCTTTACTGATTTCTTGAATTTATTGGGAATAGTAATAGCACCTGTTGGAGGTGTTTACACAGCAGAATACTATATTATAAAAAGAGAATTTGAAGAATTTAAAAATACACTTACTACTAAACCAGTAGTGACAAGATCAATAATAGCTTGGGCAATAGGTATAGTTGTTACAGCTCTATCAACTTATGGATTTATGAGTTTAACAACAATAGCTTCATTAGATGGATTCTTAGTTGGATTTGTGGCACAAGTTATTTTAGGCAAAATATTAAAATAAAATTATAGGAGTAAGAGATGAGATATTTAACAGAAGAAAGTATAGATAAAATAGCTGTAGGGGCTGCTGTTTTAGGAACTGGGGGAGGAGGAGATCCTTATATTGGAAAGCTTGTTGCAAAACAAGCGATTAAAAAATACGGACCAGTAAAATTAATTTCTGTAGACGAATTAAAGGAAGATGATCTAGTAGTACCAGTTTCAGGTATGGGAGCACCTACAATTACAATAGAAAAATTATTATCAGAAATAGAGTTGACTGCACCTCTTGAAAAAATGGAGGAATTAATAGGCAAAAAAGTCGATGTAATAATACCTATTGAAATAGGTGGAATAAATTCACTTATGCCGATAGCTGTCGCAGCTAAAAAAGGATTGCCCATAGTAGATGCAGACTCTATGGGAAGAGCGTTTCCAGAGGCTCAAATGGTTACTTTTTATTTAGCTGGATATGAAAGCTCACCAGTGACTATGGCAGATGAAAAAGGAAATACAGCAGTATTATATCCAAAGGATGGAATATGGGCTGAGAGAATGGCGAGATGTCTTACTATAGAAATGGGTGGAAGCTCTTCAGTTACAGATTACCATCTGACTGGAGCACAAGTAAAAAAAGCTTGTGTGAAAGACACTCTAACTATAGCTGAGAAAATAGGCGAAATTTTAATGAAAAATAAATCGAATGCAAAATTTGGTATCGATAAGATGTTAGAGGAGCTAAAAGGATACAGATTATTTGAAGGAAAAATAGTAGATATAAAAAGAGGATTAAGTGGTGGCTTTACAAGAGGGCATGCATTTTTTAAAGGAATAAATGATTATGAAGGAGACTATTCAATATTATTCCAAAATGAGCATTTAATAGCTAAAAAAGGTGATGAACCTCTATGTATAACTCCTGATTTAATAGCAGTATTAGATTTAGAAACTGGACTTCCTATTACTACAGAAAGAATGAAATACGGTTCACGTGTAGTTGTTGTAGCCTTCCCTTGTAATGAACAATGGAGAACTGAAAAGGGAATAGAAACAGTAGGACCTAGATACTTTGGATATGATGTAGATTATATTCCAGTAGAAGAAATACAAAAGAAATTAGGAGGAAAATAAATGTATCGTGTTGGAATTGATGTAGGTGGAACTAATACGGATGCTTGTGTTTTAGATGAAAATCTAAATGTAATTCATTCAGTAAAAATGCCTACAACTGAAGATGTAGAGAGTGGAATTTTTAACGCCTTAGACAAAGTTATAAAAGAAAGTAAAATAGATTCAAAGCTTATAAAATATGCTATGCTTGGTACTACACATTGTACAAATGCAATTGTCGAAAGAAAAAGACTTAACAACGTAGCTATGATAAGAATAGCAAAACCTGCTACTGTAGCTATTGAGCCGTTTATAGATTGGCCAGAGGATTTAAGAGAAAAGGTAGAGTTAGATTCGATTATAATTACTGGTGGATATGAATTTGATGGTAGATTAATAGCTGATTTATGTAAGGATGAAGTCGTTGAATTTTGTAATAGAGTAAAAGATAGGGTTGAAAGTGTGGCTATAAGTGGAGTGTTTTCACCAGTAAATAATAGCCAAGAAAAAACTGTAGCAGCTTGGGTTAGAGAGGTTTTAGGTGATGATATACCTATATCTTTATCAAATGAAATAGGTAATATAGGTATATTAGAAAGAGAAAATGCAGCTATATTAAATTCAGCTTTAGCAACAGTTGGAAAGGATGTTTCTTTAGGATTTAAAAAGGCTTTAGAAGAATTGGGTATAAATTGCGATATTTATTTCAGCCAAAATGACGGAACACTTATGAATTTAGAGTATACTATGAAATATCCTATATTTACAATAGGATGTGGAGTTACGAACTCTATAAGAGGAGCGTCATTTTTATCTAAAGTAAAGGATGCTGTCGTAGTAGATGTTGGAGGAACTACTTGCGATTTAGGAATACTACAAAATGGTTTTCCAAGAGAATCAGCTATATCTGTTCAAATCGGAGGAGTACATACAAACTTCAGAATGCCAGACATTATATCTATAGGACTTGCAGGCGGGACTATAGTAAAGGGCGATGAAGATAATTTTGAAATAGGACCACAAAGTGTAGGATATAAAATAACTGAAGAATCTATAGTATTCGGTGGAAATACACTGACTTTATCAGATGTTGCTACAAAATTAGGAAATGCATTTGAAGATAGAGTAGATAAGGTTGAAGATTTAGATGAAAACTACTGCCAAAAAATTCAAGCAAGGGTAAAGGAAACACTTGAAGATGCTATAGATCAAATGAAAACTAGTCAAGATGATGTGGATTAGTTTTAACAGGTGGAGGTAGTATAATAGTTCCAGATGAATTACAAGGTATTGGAAAAATAATAAGACCACCTCATTATAATGCAGCAAATGCAATCGGAGCTGCTCTAGGACAGGTTAGTGGTGATATCGAAAAGGTATATAGCTTAGATAAAATTTCTAGAGAAGAGGCTATAAATAAGGTAAAGGAAGAGGCTATAAGTAAAGCGGTAAAAGCTGGTGCTAAAGAAGAAACAATAGAGGTTTTATTTATAGAGGATGTACCTCTTGCATATCTTCCTGGAAATGCTATTAGGATAAAAATAAAGGTTGTTGGAGATTTAATATAATATGAAGAAAGGGCGAACTTTTTAAGTTCGTCTTTTTGATATGGAATAAAAATTGAAAAAAAAATAATATTTATCAAAAAAAAGCAATATTAATGAAATTTTGGATAAAAAAATGCTATTATTTTTGTATATAAGTTTTAAAACAAAATTGGAGGAATATATCTTGATAAGAGAAGCAAATTTAAATGATGTAGATGCGATAATGGATATAATAAAGCAAATAATTGTAGAAATGAAGGAAAGCAAAAATACACAATGGGATGAAACTTATCCAAAGGCTGAAAATTTTAAGCAAGACATAGAGGAAGGAAGTTTATATGTAGATGAATTTAAAGGAGATATAGTAGGATTTATTTGCGTAAACGATTCTGAGCCAGAAGAATATAAAAATATCGATTGGATAAGCGATGAAAAGTCTTTAGTTTTACATAGAATGGGTATAAATCCTAAGTATAGACGTAAAGGTAAGGCTAAAAATTTAATAAGATACGCTGAAAATTTAGCTATGAGAAATGGTATAATGTATTTAAAAACAGATACTAACTCTATGAATACAAAAATGCGTAGTTTATTTAAAACATGTGGATTTAGATTCGCAGGGGAAATGGACTTTTTAGGAAAGCCTGACCCATTTTACTGTTATGATTTAAAATTAAATGTATAATACTTTAAAGGAGTGAGATTTATGAATGAAAAATTAGCTCAAATATTAAAAGAAGCCAGACATAATTCTGATTTAAAACAAAAGCTTATAGAAACAAAGTCAGCAAAAGACCCTATGGCAGCATTTTGTGAAGTTGCTACAGAAGCTGGATATAAAATGACAGTTGGAGAACTATTTGAAATAGGTGAAGAATACGCATCAAATCTTCTAAAGAGCTGTAATGGCGGTGCGGTGTACCCAATTGACGATTGGGGAGATTGGTACGAAGATTTCTTTGCCGCTTTAAAATAATTTTAGGGAACTGTCGCAAAAGTAAATTTAAAAGGGAAGTGTATACAAAATAGATTTTACTCCGTTTTGCAACACTACCCTGTTTAGTAAGGGAGTTTTACACTTCCTTTTTTTATTAAGCTTGTTAGATATTTAGCTTCTTCGTAAGCATAGCAATTAGGCTCTTCATCTGATTCAAATAGAATTACCATATTTAATGCTTCAGAAACATTTTTTGAGCATATGATTTTATATAGGCTTTCTATTTTTTCTTTGATTTCATCTAGAGGACAATCTAAAAGATAAGGATCGTTTGATTTTAAGTCTTCTGCTAAATCGTCTTTATATTTTTGATTTGAAAGATTTTCAAAGTTATTTAGAAAGCTTTCCATATAAAGGCCTACAAACCAAGAATTGGCTTTGTCAAAATGTTTTTTAAGTTCTTCATTTGATAATTGTATAAATTCCATAAGCGCCTCCAAATATTAGAAATATAATATAAATTATATCAGAGATTTTTATAATATTGAGTAAAAATGAGACATTTGTTATAATAAAACATAAGTTTTTTAATATAAATAATGGAGTGATAATACTGATGAAAAATAAATATTTAAAATTGATATTTTTTGTATTATTTGTAAATATAATATTTTTTATA
>NZ_JAXEWM010000156.1:0-20077 GCF_034113885.1 Intestinibacter sp. | reverse complement strand
TTATTTATTATGTCATTTTTTTCTAAACCTTTTATTTTTTCTAACTCTCTACTTGTATAATCTTCTTTTTCTAAAAAAAGTGGTTTATCAGCTTCTTGAAAAGTAGATATAGAACCTTTTTCCTTATCTTTCTTAATATCCAACTCGTTATTTCTTAATTCTTTGAATTTTGAACTTATTTCTTTAGATTTTATATTTTCTAATGTTTTAGATATCTCTGAATTAAATATTATTTTTCCTATCATCTTAATTCTCCCCTTGTAATTCTATTTGCTTCAACCCAATTAAAATATACTTTCTTAAAAGAATTATCATTCTTAGCAATACTAGATAACATACATTGAATTAATGATTTTTCAAATTCAATATTTTCATCTAAATCAATATAATACCTTATATTTTCAATACCCTTACTTGTAAGTTCATCTATATCTTTAACACCATCCCAACACATAATGAATTTATTTATATCAATAATTGAATTTATTAAATCACATAACTGATCAAATTTATCTTGTCTCCATAAATCCATATTTTTTGTATTTATAAATTGATTAAGATTTTCTATAAGAATAAACTTATTTTCATTTGAGAAATTCTTCTTTAATATCCATCTTTCTATACTCTGTATATTTATACAATTAATGTTTATTCTATTCTTTTTACTAACCCTTTTATTTAATAAAATTTTTAATAATTCTCCAGTTAATTTTTTATTTTCTTCAAAATCAATATTTAGATCAAATTCATATTTTAAAGGATTTGCTTTATTAAATTGGTTTATCTTACAAAGCACTGCTTCCATCCAATTATTTTGATAGACAACAGCAACTCCTGTTTTTAATTTAGGTATTTCATTTATTTGATCAATATTTAATCCTGCTGCTCTACCTACACATTCTCTATCGTCTTGATCTGGTAATCTAAGTATTATTTTAGTATTAGTATTTCTTATTACAGAGTTATCTAATAAATTAGGCGCTTGATCTGAAATTATAAAACCTTCACCATAAGTTCTCATTTCTGCTATAGAATTCGATATCATTTCAACAGATTTTCCTTGAAGATTACTTGATTCATCACTTTGAATCATTGAAGTCTTTCTAAGTAAATTATGTGCTTCTTCTATTACTGTCAAATGTTCCAGCTTTGAATTAACACATTTTTTATTTACCATTCTATATTCTTGAAGTTTTATAAATAATATTCCCATAATTAAAGATTTTGTTTCAGTAGAACCTATTCTACTTAAATCTATTATTGTATTTTGATCAAATAAAACTTCATCATCTATACTTTGTGATGAAAATACCTTTCCGATTAATCCATTTGTTAAAGATTTGACTCTAGTACATAATGCTCCTGTATAATCATTTTTTAAATCTTCAGAATAAGCTGAGTTTTCAATTGTTACATTTAGTGAACAAAGTAAATCATTAAATGTAGGAAATTTTTTTTGTTCTGAAATACATATTGAATAATCTAAATTCCAACCACACTTTTGATAAGAATTTTCTATAGCCTCCCTTAAAACAGCTGGCATTGCTGCATACATAGGCCAACATGCATTAAATATTTCCACTAATTTATCTATATGTTCTAATATGTGTATATCTTCATCAAAACTAAATGGATTTATTTTTAATACAGGTGTAAATTTAGGATTTGTTCCAAATACGTTTACATCTTCTCTACCACCGAATATATCTTTATATTCTCCTTTAGCAGGTTCTATTACTAAAAAATTTATATTCTTTTTATTTACTTCATCTAATATTTTATATATTATATTTGATTTTCCTGTTCCAGTAGAACCAGTTATAAATGTATGTGAACCCAAACTTTTTAAATCAATATCTACATCTACATTTTCAGCAATTCCCATATGGAATATTTTCCCTATATTAATTTTATCTTCTACATCATTATCGTATTTTATTACATTTCTTCCAAATTCAGCCATATCCGTTATTACTAATCCTGAAATTGATTTTTTAGGTAAATTAACTTGAATAGGAAGTTCCTTACCACTCACTAAAACTCCTGGTGTTACATATTGATCTATTCTTTCAGAATTTACATCTATACCTATTATTGGATGATGTAATTTTTTTAAATACTTTGTAACTTCTGATAAATAATCATTATTCACACCCCAAGTATTTATAGATGAATTTTCTATATAAGATAAATTTCCAGATATTAATGATTTAAAATTACTCGATGCTATTTTTGCTATTTGTGAATCATCAGCTATAAAATAAGCCGCACAATTCCACATTCCAAAATTCTTACATTCATTTAATCTTTTTAAGTGAATCTCTATTTGTTCTAGTATATTTTCTATAAATTTATTTTCTGTTTTTATTTGGAAACTAATTCCTTTTGTTTTAGTATTTGATATAGATTCAGTTTCTTGTGTAGATTTTGATGTAGATTTTCCACTTGTATTAGTTCTTCCTTTTGTTTCACTAGAAGAAGTAGTTTTTGCATTTGAATAAGTATTTGAATGCCCAAAATTTGCCACCACAACACCAAAACCTTTGTTTTTTCCCTTATTTTCTGATTTAGTATTAGAATCAGATTTAGCATAACTTTGTGTATTTGAAATACTCTCACTTATACTTTCACTCATACCTTCGGTTAAACTATTTGATAACGATTCTGAATCACTTTGACTAAAATTTATATCTGTATGTGCAAATGGGACTAATTCGGAATACATACTTTCATATCCATTTTTAATAATTTCTAATTGTTCATTACTTATTGGATCAGATATAAATATTGCTGAAAAACGTTGACCTCTCATCGAATCAATCAATTTTTCTAATCCTTGTACAAAGCTATCATCACTTTGTGATTTCAGAGAAGGAATAGACGATACAGAAGATACAACCCTATTTTGATTATTACTTTTAGTAGTAATATTATTTAATAAAGATTCTATAGCTTTATTATTTATATTTTTTAACTCACTTCCTGGAAAATTTCCTTGGAAAGATTTTTTTACTACTTCTTTTGCTAAATTTACATCTGAATTTAAATCATTTCTTCTAACTCCTAAATATATCTCATTTTTTATGCCATCACTATCTATTATTAATATAATTGATGCATTTATATTAAATACTGCAGAAAATATATTAGATAATTTATCTAACATATTTTCCTTTTTATTATAAATTATTTTAGAAATTTTAAATAATCTTATATTATCTCTGATTTCTTCATCTCTAATATTATTTTGTAAACTAAGTACTTCATATTTAGATAAATTATTTAAATATGTTTTATTTACAAAACAATTAACTCTATCAAAATTAGTATCTAACTCATACAAATTAATATTTTTTTCACTAGATTTTATATCGGTACTAAAATTTATATTTTTCTCCATTGTTCTTCACCTATATTTAATAATTATTTTTACTTAACTAAATAAATTTATAATATACTTTCTAATTGTATAATGATATTTGCTATCTCTTGTTTTTTTTCATTTTTATTTTCTATAAGCTTACAAATACAATCATATTGTTTTTCTAAATCTTTTCTGTCTTCTTCTTTACCTTCTATAAAATTATTTATATAATTATTATTTTTTAATAAAAAATAGTTTACTTCGCTCATTTCTGTAACAAAATTTTTTTGAAATTCTTTCAAATATATTTTTATATTTTCAATATATTTACATAAAAATTCTTCAGTATTTTCTATATCTTTTGAATCAGTAGAAACAATACCCCCATAATAAATTATATATTTTACATCTTTAACTTTAAAATCTTTATCTATATCCATTGAAAGTTCTACAAGATTTATATATTCTTTTATACAATGAACTGACATTTTTTTAAATTTTTTATACATTTCTTCTAAATCTTCTTTGATATATTTTTGGATATCTCCTAAATATTCGTATAAATAGTTTATTAGTTCATATTTATCTTTATATTTAAATTCCATATCTGTTAAATTATCTTTAAGCTCTCTATATGTATTTTCTACTATTTCTGTTTTTTGCATAATTTTTATTTCAATATTTAATTCTGTAAAGTTAGCAAATAACGTATCTATATCTTTTTTTAATTCCATTATACTTTTAATATAATTATTTATATCATCTATTCGTTTTTTTATAGATTTTACACTTTCTTTTTTTATACTTATATCATCTTTTATTAATTTTTGATTCTCCTTTACTATGCCTGTTAAGTAATCAATTATTTTTAACTCTTCTTTTGAACTTGAAATTAAATCAAGTTTAGATTCTATATTTTGTATAACTTTACTTCTAAACCCTAAGCATTTAACTATTTCATTTATAATTTTTCTTATTTTTAATTGTTTAATTTTTTTATCATATTGATCAACATAAATATGCTCTGTTAATACATTTACCTTTTCTCCATCATATCCTTTTGAATTATAATAATTACAGTAGTGTAATATACTTTCATAATCCTCTTTTGTCCCAGCAAATGTTAATTTAAATTCACTTTCATTTATTTGATTTATAATTTTAGGTATCAAATTTTGTACCCAATTTTCTATTTTTTCATTCTTATATTTTGAGAAATAACTATCTTCACCTAATTCTTTTCCATCTATAGATACTGATGTTTCAACTTCATATGAATTATAACATAATAAAACATTAATCATGGCGCCCTCCTTCCCAAGCTAATATATTATGTTTTTTATTTTAATTAATTCTTGATAAATCGATATTTTCCTTCATTTTACAATAAAATAAACTAAAAAATAATTTTAAATTCGTATACAACTATTTATATATAAATACTTTTAAATATAAATTAACAATAAATTTAATATGTTTTTATATAAAAATACATTCAACTTTATATAAATAAAATAAAGTTAGATGTATTCTTATGATAATTTCATATATAACTAATCAACCCCCAGCGCCTTAAATACAGCATCCTCAGGCGATGTATAAAACGAAGTCTGGAACTTAGCAAACAACTCCGGTGGCACTGTAGGCAAATCAACAGCACTGCTCATAGGTAGCAAAATCCTCTTAGCTCCAGCATCGAAGCATACTTGAAGTACGTTTGCGAGCTCTTCAATTTTATTGATAGTTCCACCTATACTAAGTGATCCAAGCACGACTAGCTGGCTTTGAACTGGGCGATTCATAGCACCAGAGCACAAGCCTACAAATGCAGCAAGTGAAAGCTCAGAATTTAACCCAACTCCTGCAATATCCTGTACATACATCATATAATCTCTATTTGTCAGGCTTATAGATGCACTGATATTTTTGCTGTTGGCTCTGAAGTACTTGAATGCAGTGTCTATAGCTTCTTTGGCGTCTCTATCGGATGCTAGTCCACTTTTTTCAAATTTCCCGTTTCCGTTTATGACCTCGGTCTCGATTTTATAGACACCTATCATGCCGCTTTTTCCTCTAGCAACAGTGTAGACATGACCGGCGCGGTTCATGCCCTCAGGTATGATTTTACCTCCACCTTGCTCTGGTACTGATACAAATTCTTCTTTGAAGATTTCATTATCTATATAGGAAAATTGTACATCGTAAAATTCCATGCCGCCGATTTTTTTAAGCTGCTCCTTGACACGTCTTCTACCGACTAGAGCATATCTTAAAATTTCCTCGATGTCCTCTTTGTCGAACTCACCATTAGGATATAGTAATTTGACCATACCAGATACAGTTTTTCTGACTGCGATTGTATCTCTTTGGTTTAAATTATTGCCTAATTTAAAATACTTATCTATACTATCAGAGAAATTACGTTTTCTCATCTCTCTTAGAAATTCAGATAGATAATCAGTTATAAATCCATATTGATTAGTAAAAAACTCAGGTCTCATCTTAGGTATTTCCCAGCCAGGCAGATAGTAATGCATTCTATCAAAAAACGCACTGTCACTACTCATCGCATCTGGAAACGGCTCAAATAAGTGAGAAGTTTTTATAAGTGATTCTACACTTTGGTTTATATTTCCGACAAATACCATAGATGCAGATGCGTTTTTCTCCTCACGACCTCTAGCAAATGATCCAGATGCCATGTAGTCCTTCATAATTTGTATACCATCCTTATCCTTAAAATGAATACCAGCGACCTCATCAAAAGCAACCGTATCCCACATTCCTACAAGTCCTATTTGCTTGGAACTCATATTGTAAAATAAATTTGCGACAGTAGTTTGTCCACCTGATACCAATATAGAGTTAGGCGAGATCTCCTTGTACAAATGCGACTTACCTGTACCACGAGGTCCAAGCTCACATAAATTATAATTATTTTCGACAAGCGGTACCATTCTAAGTATCAAATGCCATTTGACATTTTCATCCAAAGTAGTAGGCTCCATACCTATACTTCTAATCAAAACATCTATCCATTCCTGCTTAGTAAAATTACGTCTACCCTCCATTATTTCATCTAAATCAAGATTAGGCATCTGTATAGGTGTCAAATCAGATATATTAAAAGGCGATGCATCCTTTGCATCCTCATCAAAAAAGTAATCCATCTTTAATATACACCATATACCTCCACATAATAATTTGTCGTAATCCTTGACATAATGAGGAGCTATAGGCACACCCTTTAACCCCAAGTTAGAAAATTCAGCCTCGTACAAATCCTTCTTGGCATTTAGCTTAACTGTCAGCTTATCTATAACAGTAAACTTCCCAAGCTCTCTAATTTTCGATTTTATTTTCTCAGCCTCATCTGGTCTCACAAAATTATCAGCCAATATCCTTTTAACTCTCTCAACACCCTCATTTATGCTGTCCTCGTCATCAGTTGCACAGTACATCCCAAGCAAATACTCCAAAACATAAACAGGCACATTTGCCCCCTCTTTAATTTTCTTAGTCAAATCTTTGCGGACAACTCTGCCAGCAAAATACTCATTTAATTTTTTATCTAAATTGTCCATCATGTCACCCCTCATCTAAAAAAATCGCCTCATATACTATAATTATAGTCCTATAAGACGATTTAAAACACTAAAATCCAAAATCATCTTGGATTGCTATATCTATAATAAATTCATATCGTTTATACTCTTCATCTACCTCGTGATTATCTTCTATCATAACTAGATAATACTTAGATTTTTTGTCGTATTTTATGCTGCTCTTTAACGCAAATCTCTCTTTAAACACCCTCTCTTCAGCATTAGACGATTTGCTGTCGGCGATTATGCTTATTTCATTAGAAATCACATTTCCAGCCTCGTCTTCAAAACGAGCCTTTAGCATAATCGGTTGCTTCTTATCCTCTACCATATCTTTTTGGAAGAAGTTTATAGTAAACCTAGGTGTAGTTATCTTCTTGCTTATAGTGCTCATCTCAACCTCTACATAGGATTCTTCTATTTTACTTGCTTTTTTATTTCCTTTAAACTTGATAACCGGCACTACAATCTCCTGTGGCATAGTTCCACCGTGGACATAATTGCTACCTGCACCTTGTTTTGCAAATCTGACTTCACCTCTTGGGACAGTTACAAATTTCTCGCCCTTATTTGACAAGATATAGTCCATAGAGAAAGTAAGAGTTCCCTCCTGTCTCTCAAAATCATCGCTTATAGCATATCTTCTCGAATACTTGTCATCTGATTTGTAGGTGATTTTTTCAGTAGTTTTTATGCTGCCCCTTCTATATAAAAATCCGTGATCAGAGGTTATATAGATATTGACCGCATTTAATCTAGTCACGAGGTTGTTTACTAATTGCTTAAGCTCAACAAAAGTATCCTCGCATGATTCAAATACCTCTCTCTCTGTAGCAGCATTATCACCTCTAGCATCTATTACATTGTGGTAAATATAGATTACCTTCTTACCCGTAAATATTTTCTTAAACTCACTAGAAGGTAAGTCCTCTATATCCTTGTAAGCTACAGCCAGCGAACTAGAATTTTTCGATTTAAGTATCTTATCCCTGTTTGCAGTCCCTTCTGAGCTTATGCCATCTACATATACGTTGTGCTTATCGTCAAGTGTTATATTTTTATTTGGCAATAAACTCGCCATCCCTAGTTTAGTACAAGAAGGAAGCACTCCTTGAAGTATATCTACAGTAGCAGCTCCCTTAGCCTCTACATTTAGTATATCTGCAAGCTCCATAGCACAATCGTATCTAAGTGCATCAGAAATTATCACGAACACCCTCTCATTTTTTAAATTATGAGGCTCTATATAATTAGGATAGAATGCCTTTTGAGATATAACTCCAGGTATATTCCAGTTAGTTCCCAAATTAGCCTCCACAGAACTAGACCACTTCACTGATAATTCGTCTAAATACCAATTAGTATAGATCTCTTCTATTTTTTCCATAAGAGAATATAACATGTCCTTGTCGTCGATTTGATCATAAGCCACATAGAATTTTCTGTAAGCTTTATCAATTAAATAGTAAGAATTCGCATCATTGTTATAGTATGCTTCTATCATTTCATAAGGAGTCTTTTCCTTTATATAATCTACATTCGCCTTGATTCTAAATAAATTTATAGCTTGCTCCAATGCATCGTAGTAATTTTTATAATCAGGATACCAATTCAAGCTCTTTCTCTTGTTTATGATTTCCTCATACTTGTCAAACTCGTCGGCACCACTTATAAGCACATCGACTAGTTTTTTGATTGTAGCTTCATCGAAATATCTAAACGTGTCACAATTTATAAAATCCTCTTCATTTAATTTAGATACTACATTTTCCAGCTTGATCACATTTTGAACTTTGTCGGCTAGTTTTTTGTATATATCTGAATCCTCTCTATCATTCATAAAATGGTTTATAAATATAGAGCAGTTAGATTTTTTGTCTGATATATATTCTGTGTAGCTCTTTGGCAACTGCTTGTCTATTTTCTCGTCTAAATCTGTAATAGTCAAAAGTATCATCAGCTTGCCGATATTCTTTTCTTCTAAATTATATCCGTAGTACTTAGAAGCTAACTCCCAGAAAGCATCTATGTCACCGAATTTTTCAATGCTTTCTAGGTATTTTTTATCTTTGTTTAAAAATTCCTTTAGCAATACCTTAGTCACTTCTTCAAAATCAGGCACAGATAACTTGCAAAGAGCTGATAGTGCTGCTATATGTATGCTATCCTCTGTGTAATCGCCTATATCTAGCTTTTTGAAGGCTGCATATCTGTCCTTGTTGTTGAAGAATTTTGAGTAATTTTTTATAACAGGAGTCAGCGATTTGTCTGTTATGTTTAAATCTCTCATTGTTACTGTAGTCTTATCTGTCGAAAATTCCACGCTGTATTTTAACACATCAAGCAGCCAGTCCTCTCTAGGCGCTGGCTTTGGCATATTGGCGTAGATTAGTATGTTTGATGTTGGATCTTCTTTTTCTAGGATGTATCTAGTTTTGAAGTAGTTGTTTGGTGTAAGTTTTAGAGTTCTTACGTTTTGTAGGTTTATGTTATCTATATCTTCAACGAACTCGCCATCTGCATCGTACCAGAATACTATGTGGCGCAGGTTTTCGTTTATCAGCGGTTCGTTGTATATTTCTGATAGTACTTTTGTTATTTCGTCAAGATTCATGGGTTCACCGTCTTTCATTGTTTTGTTTCTAGTATATTATATAATTTTGTGTTGTGGTTTTGTAGGTATTTTACAAAAAATAAAAAGTGTCTAAAATTAAACACCTTTTATACATTATATTTATTTTCACATTCTTTTAACTTTTTATTCATCTTTTTCCAATGTCTTGCAACTTGAAGTCTTATTAAATTTTTATAATTATTATCTTCCCCAAATATCTCATATGCTTTATATGCATATGTTAAAAAATTACCATATTTATGTTTCTTTTTATTATTTTTAGAAACTTTTGCTCCTAAATGAGAATATAATCTATACAACTTTCTTCTATAAACTTTTCTTCCAAATTTAGTACTATATTTACATACAATATCAACTTTTCTATACATCCTAGAATAATATTTAAATAAACTTCTATCTCTTATTTTTACTACTTTTCCATCAAAATAAAAGCCTAAATAGTTAAACGATTTTTTATTTGTTCCTTCTACATCCACTAACTCTTTTTCTTTATATATAAATTTAGAAGTTTTTACTTTATTAATTTTTAAATTTGGAACTTTACTTTCTATATCCTCAATCTTTTTTACATGTTTTATATAATCTTCATTACTATTTTCAATAGGAATTACAATTATAATATCATCACAATATCTGCGATAAATACCTTTATTACTCGTTACATAATCATTTATTTGCTTATCAAAATCAATCATATATATATTTGAATAAACTGCACTAATAGAAGAACCTTGTGGTATTCCTATTCCTAATTTTCCATTTTCACTGTCTTTATGTTTTTTCAAATATCCATTTTTCTTGAATTCTTGAAACTCTTGAGTTGTATCAAATATTTTATCTAATTTCTTAAACTTTTTTTCATCAATTTTTTTATAACTTAAAATATCATCTCTTTCAACATAAGTAAAATTTATTATATTTTTATATATAGCATAATGTTCTTTTGGTAATTTGTCGACTTCTAAAACTTCACATAATTTTTCTTTCAAATATTTATGATTTAATCGATCAAAAAATTTAGAAAAATCACTAACATATACAAATGCTTTTTCTTGTTTTGAAATAAAATCTATAACCTCCTTAGCAAAATGTATATTACATTTACCATTAAATATATTTCTATAAGCTATGGCAGATTTATTTATACAATATCTTTTTGCAATTTTATTATAAGCATTATTTAATTTATTTCCATAATATTGATATATATATCTATCAATATGTGATGAATAATATATCTCTCTCGTTTTAGGTTTATTTTTTCTAATTTTTTCACTTGAAATAGACTTTTTAGACTTTATTACATAATGTATGAATGGATAAAATCCATGATGTGCAACCCACTCACTATTTTTTATATTTTTTATACATTGACTAGGTTTCTTTTTAGAATCAAAATGTACATATTTTTTATTTTTTAAAGGATTTTTAAACTTTTTCTTCATACTTTATACCCCTTTGTAGAGCTTACTAGTTATATAATTCGTAGCTATTATAATAAGGTTTAACTAGTAAGCACATACATAAATTCCAATGATAGATTTTCTATCAGGGCTACTTATTCCTCCCAACACAAACGCTGTGTTATCATCTTTGTATAATATTCTTTGAATTATTATTAGATTCAGATTGGAGGCTCAAACTCATGTACAACATCAGTTTATTGTTTGCTGAAATTATACAGGCTTGTTTAGAGGATACCAAGTTCACACTTGAAATCTTGACTACACTATACCCTTAAGCCTATATCTTAAGGCACTATTATTATATCATATTTTTATATTTTTTAACTTTTATTTACTTCATTTATAAAAAATTTAATAAACTCTCTACCGAATTTTGAAATTTTAAAAGAATCATTTTTATTAATTCTTTTAAAAGATTTTAATTTTGTCGTTTTTCCTTTATATGTTTTTTCCAAATATTCTTGCATATTTAATATATTAGTAAAAAGGTTATCCATATCTTTTTCTCTTTGAGTTGTTAATAAACCTAATCTAACTAATTTTTCTCTTATAGCCGTATATTGTTCATTATCAATACTATATTCTCTCATTATATCAATATATGTTCTTTCTTTATCAATTACATAAAGATTATCATAATATAATCTAAGAACTTCTATATCTATAATTCTTAACTGTTCTAAAGTATCATAGTAAGTCAGAACAAAATCTTCATTAATTTTATCAATATCGGCTAAATTAATAAATCCATTTACAATATATTTTATTTTTACTTCTTGAACTTCATTTAAAACATAATCACTAACTAAACCAAAATATTTTTCTTTAAATTCATTATATTGTTCTTGATTCATATTATTTAATTTTTCTTCTAGTATTTCAATCTTATCTTTAATCTGATGCATAAACTCTATAAACATTTTTTCCTGTCTTTTTTGTTTATATGATAAATATATGTTAGAAATTCCAGGAACAACAGTTCCTACTACTCCATCTAACATTAACTCACATGTCATTTCAAATGCAGGCTCTTTAGCTACATCAAACATATCTTTTGCTTTTTCTTTAATATTCACTAATATCTCCTCCTGTATTTTTATACTACTTTATTTACAATTTTTTTGTTTTTGATATTGATATGAATTTAAAATAAAACTGGTAAAAGTCATTGCACAATTTACCGCTAACTCAGCATGATGTTTAGACGGTTTATATTCTGGTGCATGAGAATCACTTGCTTTTGTTCTCAATCCAGCAAGACCAATTACTACATTATTTAAACCAGAAAGGATTTGCTGCAATGGAGTTGTTAAACCTTTTTGCCCTGCATTTAAATTTACTTTTTTTGATACCCTTTTATATAATGCTGACATATCTCCACTATTTGTCCCTCTTTGACCATCAATATCTTCTTCTATAAGTAACAATACTTCCTCAACCATACTTCTTGCATTTGTAATTGCACCATAATAATCATTTTGACTAATTTTTTGATTGCATTTATTAATTTGATCATCTAAAAATTCAGATGATAATATTTTTAAATCTTTATCATTAACTATTATATTTTTATTGTTAATATCAACTATTTTATATACACCATTTTCAGATATTTCTTTAATTTTATATCCCTCTATAATTAATATTTTATTAAAATAATCAAGTACTTCTTTAGGATCTATATCATTATTTAAATAATTAATTGGATAAAGTAACTGATTCACTAAATCATTTATTTTGCCATTTTCAATAAATTCTTTAGCTTTATCAGCCGCATAAATACGTCTAACTGGAAATGAAGCAGCATTATACTCATCTGTTGAACCCAAATTATTAAAAAATTTAACTAATTGAGGTCCTGATAAATATTGTGACGGTCCCTCATCACCACATATCAATAATCCTATTTTGTCATAAGAAATTTCTCTTAACTTCAAATTTATCCCCTCTTTCGTAAAACAATTCAATCTCAAGCAAAACATACATTCGATTATATATATTATAAACTATTTTTGTACATTTATCAAAAAAGCATTTCCAAATAATATATTCGAAAATGCTTTTTATACATAAATAAATTTATTACATCTTAACCTTAAACAACAAATCCTGTTTCAAATCCTTCTTACCATCACCTTGTGGTACCTCAACACCTTGGAACTTCTGATAATTCACCTTCACTCCATCGTCCAAATCTATCGCTATTCTCTGATGAGCGACATGGGCGATTACTTGGTCATATTGTTTGCACTCTGCCAATTGCTTTTGTATTTTTTCTTTTCGCTTCTTAGCAGCAGCTTTTTCTTTAGTCGACAATATCTCAGAATTTATGTCATTATCTAATCTATTGATTTCAGATTCGTACTTTCTTTGCAAAACATGCAAATAATCTGCTCTAACTTTAGCGACCATATTTTCATCATATCTATGCATATAAATGAGAGCTTTGAATCCGTTTTGCTTGCCACTGTCGAACATCCAATAAATCGGTCTCTTTTGATAAACTTTTAGATGATCCTCCATAAATCCTTTTAAGAAATATCTTCTCAAGCAGTCCCTACTTGTTTCATTGGTTTTTCTTTTGAAACACTCAGTATCAGCTATATAGTTTAAATTTTCTTCCAAAGTTTCTTCTCCAAACACTACCTTCACAAATTCAACAAATCTAGAAACTATATCATCTTCAAAATACTCCATATCTGTTATCGGTATTATAGCATCTTTGTCAGCTTTGAAGGTTTTGTATCTATTTATGTCGAACTCTCCACCAGCAAATACCAATCCTTCTTCGTCAAGAGAATATCTGCCCATCATACATCCCACTGCATAAGATATAAAAGATTTCATTTCTCTATCTCTGTCTGCTTTACGGATAGTTATGTCTTTGTCTTCAACTTCTGGTGTTAATTCATCTTGTAATCCGTAGATATCTATAAAAATTCTGTTCAATTCTTCTTCATTAGATTTAAGTTGGTTAAATTGTTTTTCTGCAAAATCTGACCAATTTTTAAATGAATTTTCTATGTTATTAGATTTAAATTCAATTATAGGATGTTTCTTAAAATTCCATGAAGTTTCAAATGAATCCCATTCCTTTCTAGATATTTCTATAGCTTCATTCACTGTATAATGTACTTTCTCTAATAAGTTAAAATTTTTTTTAAGTGGTATATTTTTTATATCTGTAACTAATACATTCAAAGTCGGATTTAATATATCAATTATATTTGAAGAAACTTTAGAATTTAATATACCCAATATATAATATAAATCATCTTTTAAAAATAAAGCTGAACCTCCTCCACCAAAAATACTATTATTCATATATCGTAATGCCAACGTCGAACCATTTATACTCGACCAAGTTATGCCTTCTTTAAAATAATATCTAGTATTTTGTGGTCTTGATTTTTGTTTTCCATCTGATGTTTTTAAATTTCTTAATATATTTCCATCATTTTCCCACATTACAACATTATTATTGTTTCCATACCATTTTCTAAACTCTCCACCTTTTGCATAAGGAAACCATTTATTATTATACGTTTCTTTATTTGTCGTTATACCAAATCCAATTTTATAAAAATCTATTTCAAACCATAACCTAACAAATGTATCGTTATCACATGTATCTAAACCTTTAACAACATCACTTACAGATCCAATAGTACTATTTTTAAATGCATCTAATAAGTTATCATTTAACCAATAACCGATTATACTCATAGGTATATTATAAAATATAGATTGATTAATATTATATCTATTATTTATATTAAAGAATTGTTGTTTTTTTAATGCACTCGTATTATAGTTAACTAACCTTACATAGTTTCCTTTTTGATTCATAAAATTATTTTTTAGAACAAATGATACAGTTTGTACGACTTCTCCCCCAATATCATCAAATGCTCTTGTTCCTAAATGAATCAAATTACATATATATATTTTTTTAATTAGATATTTTCTAAAATTTTCAAAACTACCTAAAAACATCCAAGAATGCATAGTTATCATTGCTGTATATTTATTTTTTTTAGTAAATTTTAAACATCTCTCTATAAATGCAACACATAAATCCATTTTACTATTTGGATAATTTGATTTTATCATATTTCCTAACTTTACATTTATTCCTTTATTTCCCATATATGGTGGATTTGTACTACAAATATCATATTTCTTACACATTATATTTGTTTGCCTAACAACTATAGATATCTTACTAAGTATTCGTTCTTTTCTATCCTTAATAAATAAATCATCATTATCCATCTTAATCTCAGTTAGTCTATTTTCAATTCTATTGAAATTAATGTTTTCAACCTCTAATATAGACCCATACTCCTTAGCATCAGTAAACACCTCAACTAAATACTCAACATCCTTCTTCAACTCCTCATCGCCATCAGCAAAATACTCAATATCCTCTTTACTAATACCATTACTTTCCTGAATAGCACAGACATTTAACTCAATAGGATTTCTCTCAATATCCCTAAAAAATCTTCTAGAATAACTTCTAGCCTTCATAATAAGTGCAAAATAAGCCAATTGACCAGCTCTATCGTCTATATCAAGCCCATACAAATTTTTCTCCAAAATAAGTCTAGGAATCTCCCTCTCAGAATACCCAACACTCAAATAAATCTGATACAGCACATCAAAAGCATACACAAGAATATGACCACTTCCCATAGCTGGATCTATCACAGTTATATCCTCAGGACTTAGCTTCTTGCTCTCTTCTCTGATTTTCTCAAGCTCCTTCTCTACATCAGACTCTTGCTCAGCTTCCTCTAAATAATATTTCCAGCTACTTTTAAGCTCCTCATCGGGATGACCTTCTAGCCAAAGTCTGCCGAGTGAATTTTCGACCATATATTTAACTATCCAATCTGGTGTAAATAGCTGTGTAGCTGCTGGTATGTTTTCCTTAGTTATCTTCTTGTTTTTCTTAAGCCCTGCAAATACCTCGTCCTTTTTCTCAGAGATATAATATTGGTACAGCCAACCTATAATCTCAACTTGATCCTTAAAATCATCTTCTTCAATACCTATTATCAAATCTCTAATTACAGAGCCTTCTACTAATAGATTATCTGGCAGCAACAACTCTGTATAATCCTGAATTTTTTCAAACATCACAGGCATTATTTTTCCAAGTGCATTACATTGTTTTATAAATATGTACTTAAATAATCCTTCTGTGTCGTTGTTGTCTTGGTAGTTGTATATTTTTTCTGTATCTAAATTCAATTCATCTACTAAATCCAATGCTTCAGTAACTGCATCTGGTTCTACTTTATTTTCGTCTTCACTAGATAAAACCCTGATGCGAGTAGGTAAATACTCATTTACCTCCATAAATCTTATCGCTATGATTCTGTTAAACCAAGTATAGGCGACTTCCTCCATGACTTGTTCATAGCCTTTGTACTCGATTTGTTCTATTAATTTTTCTCTATGTTCTGTTTCTATATCAGTTAAATAAACGTAATCGTTGTTTATTTTGACTCTGCTACCGTTTGGAACTTCTTCTATTTCTTTTATTTCATCTATACTAATTCCTAGACCGTATGCTTTTTGACTGACTGCATCTATCAGCTTTCTTCTGGCATTTACGGCGAAATTTTTAATTGCACTCTTGTTCATACTCTACCTCTTTATCTTTATTTTATAAAAGGCTAGATTTACCCAGCCTTTTATATATTATACTAATTTAAACTCTCCTTTTTCTTTAAGCTCTTTTTCTAATTTTTTTCTTAAATTATCTAATAGTTTATCAATATTATCTTCACTACTTATAACAGGACAATCAGATATTAAATTAGATTTATAAACTTTTCTAATTTCTTTAACTACTGGTGTCACTGGCGGATCAACAACTTTTCCACCACCTCCAGGAGTTTCATTTCTTCTATCATATTCCCTATCAATCTCATCAATACAATTTTTCTTAGTTCTATCAGAAAGCTGTGGCATAGCAAGTATCTCATTAAACTGCTTAGCATTTCTAAGTCTATCGATAAGCTCGTCAAACTTCTTAGCATATTTTCCTCTGAACTCATCTGCAAAATCAAATCCATTTAAATAATCTATAACCTCTGCCTTATGATTTTTCAAAGTAGGCTCGATAGCCTGTGCTTCACCTTCGTATAGCTCAACTAATTTGTCATTGTATTTTTCAATCATCATCGGAAGCTCGTGGATTTTGTTGTAAGGCTTATCCATTTCTACTACCTGTCTGATGCCATCTACTATAGATTTAGTCTCAGCGTCTAAGTAATCCATATTCTCCTTGGCATGCTTAATAGTACTTAGACCTTTATCGAAATTCGCCTTTTGTGCGCTATCTCTGCCGTTGTCTTTTTTGAAGAATTTGCGGATGTCCTCGCTGTTTTCTCCGTAATCCTCAAAATCATCGTATAAATCGCTCGCTTCTTTGAAAAATTCAAGTGGTTCTCTGTTTTGGATTACGCCTTCTATTAATTGCTTACCTTCTTGTAGAACCTTCTTATCTGGATATCGTCCAAATCTGTACTCGTCAAGTAGTCTATCTATTTCGAGGATTACTTCTTTTGCCTTTGCTTTAAAATTAGCCATAACTCCATCTTCGTCGGATTCAGTTATAGTGTGGTTGAAAACGTCTTTAGATATTTCCTTGACATCCTTTATATATCTATTTGGAACGCCTTTTCTGACTTTGACCTTAGTTTTTTCGACGTAATCCTTTTTAGTTATATAATTTACTACATCTCTGTTGTCTATAGTGATGTTTTCGCCGCTGCATTCTAATTTTATCTTTTGTGATTTAAATAATTTAGCTATAATGCCTTGTATATCTAAATCCTCCCATCCATAAGGCGATTTTGCAAAATACATCAATATAGTTTTTATAGTTATTGAGCTTCCTGCGCTGTATCTTTCTATATATCTCAAAATTTCGTCTATAGCTAGTTTGTTTGGATCTTCGTTTAAGCCTTCTACAGACATTTGCACGCTCTTTGGATTTTTAGATAATATTTCTACAATTTCTTTAGATGAATTTATGTTCTTTTTAATGTAATTAAATTTGTGGTATACACCGTCGACTAAAGCTCTCAAGGCTTCGTTTATTCTCTGTTCGGCTTCTTTTTCTTTAATCTCTGCTAAAGAACCATTTATATAAATATCGGCAGTTTTTATATTTTCTCTTAAAAGTAAAACTGCTCTCTCTCTTCTCTCGATTTTTTCGACTCCTTTGCGGTCTTTTATAGCTTCTACTGTAGAATTTGATTTTGAACCGCTGTTGAGTCTTAGGTATTTTTCTATTTTTAGAGCTTCTTCTATTTCTTCTAAATAAGACATCTCATTGCTTAGCTTTATAACTACATTGTTTTCTCTATATGATAATTGCTTCAAATCATAGGCTGTCACATCGTCTATGTCATAATGTGGTGTTATTATTTTGACCCCGATTTCGTTGTTTGCAATTCCATGAGGGCTTTCATCTATATATTTGTTAAATGCAAAGTCTTTTTTGTTAGAATATCTGAATTTAGTAGTTTTATAGATATCTCCAAATACTATTTCCTTTACCTTTTCGATAGTTTCGCCGATTTCTACCTGCATGTTTTGGATTTCTTTATTTATATCTTGTTCGTCGTTAGTTAGAAACTCATATTCTTCACCGTTTTTTTGAACTAAAGTCTCTCTTATCAATTTATTTACTGATTCTTGTATTTTTCTTTTGATTTCTATCTTGTCGTCATCTATGTTAGATAGCATAAGAGTAGATAGATTTTCTAAGTTCGCTTTTACCTCTTTGACGTATTTTAATAGGAATAAAACCTTTAAAACATCTACATCGTAATCGTTTAGTCTAGAGTTTTTCTTAGCTTTAGAGATTACTGATTTTATATTTCCATCTAGAAAGTTTTCTATAGTTTCATAAAACACGTGAAAAGGTATCAAAGTCCCTAGTTCGCAATCCTTGTATCTGACAGCAGACTCTTGGAATGCTCCAAGTAGAGATCTCTCTCCTTCTGATATATGCTTACCACTCGCACCGTGTTGTCTAACTCCTTCAAACACCTTTTGAAGCAAGTTAAATTGGTATGGTATAAATGGATAAGTTTCTACAAAGTCCTTTGAATCTTGGTATTTCTTCATCTCAGCTGTGTCCGCTGTGAAGTTTATTATATTTTTAAGTACGGACTCTTTGTCTGAATACATCATTTCTAGAGTTTGTTTAGCTCCGTCAGTTTTATCTAAAAGACGTTTTTTGATAACCTCATCTACATTTGAAGACGATAAACTAAGTCTAGTGTTAAATCGCCCTTGTATCTTAGAGAAATCATTTCCCTTGACTTGTCCCTTAGTAAGTGCGTCTATGTCCTGTTGTGAAGTGACCAAAACCCAGCACTTGCCTGAGCAGTATATACCTAAATCCTCGACAACTGTTTGAAGATTTAACATAAGACCGCTGTCGTCACCTATATACTGTCCAATTTCATCTACTAAAAACACTACATGGTGGTTGTTGCCCTTGCTTTCTATATATTCATTTACCTTTTTGGCAAATTTTTCTATACTAAGACTGTAATTTTCATCTGCCTTTTCCAGCCAGTTGTTAGCAGCCTCTTCACTCATACCTCTAGCCTGATTTAACGCTGCAACTACTGCATCGCCTTCATAGAATATATCTTCTCTAGTTTTTTCCCAATCGTATCCGCTTTCTTGCTTGTAAACCTCTTTAAATTTGTCGTATACTCCTTCCTTGACCATTTGTCGCTCCAAATCAGCCACCCATGGCAAAACTCCGCAGTATCCCTGCATCTCGTCGAATACTTTATTGAAAACTTTAAGAATTGCATCCTTTGAAGTCTTGTAATTTGACTCGCTCTTAGAATCTATATTAAACAGAATTACATCTGTGCTCACATTTCCAGCCTTTTGCATATCGGCAAGAACCATTTGATCTTGTATCTTGTTTTCAAAAAAATCAATAGCTCTCTTACCATCT
>NZ_JAXEWM010000155.1:0-12524 GCF_034113885.1 Intestinibacter sp. | reverse complement strand
GTTATATTGATTTCAGAAGAATCTAGAAGAATGATGGAAATGCAAAAGAGATTTAATGACCTTAACTATGGATTTGATTTACATGAAGAAAAAACATTAGTTATAAACGACAAGAACCCTCTAATCCAAAAGGTATTATCTATGAAGGATGACGAAGGTAAGAAAGAAGACGTAGAAGTAATCTGTAATCAAATAGTAGACTTAGCATTACTTGCTAATAAAGAATTAAGCGCAGATGAATTAGACTTATTTATTAAGAGAAGTAATGAACTAATGACTAGAGTAATATCACTATAAATTAGCTTTCCTCTAAAGCTTTTACATAATATAAACTAAACAAAAAACGGGGCTATGTGAAAATATCATAGCCCCGTTTTAATTTTATTTTAATGCTCTTTTTATAAATTCATAAGCATAGGATTTACAAATTTCTAAATCTGTAGATTTATTTTCGCAGATTGAATTTGCGATACCACTGCAGGCACTTCTAATTACAAACTTTTGATAATCTTTATTGTCATTTTTTTTGATTATACCTTCAGTTATACCTATAGATATAATTTTTGATGTTACATAATCAAGATCATTTTTTAGATTATCTAATATAGAGTCATTCTTTAAATAATTACAAAGTTCCTTAATTTTAAGGTTACTAGAAAGTAATTGAAAATATGGAGAAATAGCTATAACCCTATTTGTCAAGAAATCAAATAATATATAGCAGTTTTCTTTAAATGTAAGATTTTCATCAATTTTACTTGAAAAAATATTAACTTCCTCATAAAAATTATATACTAAAGATTTTGCTATAATCTCTTCCTTACTTTCAAAATATTCATATACTGTGCCCTTTCCTATTCCTGCTTTCTTTGCAATTTCAGATACAGTAATTTTAGTTATATCAGAATCAGAATAAAGAATATCCTTAAATGCCTTAAATATTAAAAGCTCTTTTTCGGCATAATGCATATTAATCCTCCTCATCATCTATAATGATATTTTTCATTTTTTTTCTTTGGAAAATATCATATAAAACTGGAACTATAAATAGTGTCAATAATGTAGCGTACAATAAACCACCTATTGTAACTATAGATAGACCTTGAGATAATTCAGAGCCCATACCTACACCAAATGCCATAGTCGACATCGCAAGTATTGTAGTCATTGCAGTCATAAGTATTGGTCTGATACGGTCTCTACCAGCTTGAATTAAAGCATCTCGTTTATCGTATCCATCTAATCTCAGTTGATTTACATAATCTACGAAAACTATACCGTTATTAACGACTATACCTGCAAGTACTAAGAAGCCTAGCATAGATGTAACGCTTAGTATTTGTCTAGTAACTAATAATCCCAATATACCACCTGTGAAGGCTAGAGGTATAGTAAACATTACTATAAATGGAGATAGCAATGATTGGAATTGAGCAACCATTATTAGGTAAATAAATACTATAGCAAGAAGTATCATAAGAACTAAATCCCTCATTGTAGAATTTATAGTTTCACTTTCTCCAGTTAAATCAATGCTATATCCTGTAGGAATTTTGTAATCATCGATTTTTGATTGAACCTCACGACTGACTAGACCTATATTGTGGTCTTCATCGACTGATGCTGATACTGTCATGTAACGAGTTTGGTTCTTGTGGTTTATTGAAGCTGGAGTAGTAGCATCTGTTATAGTAGCTATTTTATTTAATTTTATAGTGACTTCTTCGTTGTCTTTTGTTCCTTTTATATCTAAAAGCTTTAAGTCCTTTACAGTTGTTTCTTTGTTGTCTTTTATAACTATAGATAGATCTTTATCGTTTGAAGTTATAGTCGTAGAATTTGTTTCTGTTTTTAGGTTTTTAGAAACCTGTTCATATACTTGTGCGACTGTAAGACCGTATTTCATAGCTTTTTCTTTGTCAACTGAGATACGTTGTTCAGTTTCGGCATTATCTAAAGTACTAGTTATATCTGTGACACCTTCAATTGAATTTAATAATTTAGTCATATCAGCTGATATATCTTGAAGCTTATCTAGGTCATCTCCTTTAATTTCTATACTTATTCCAGAGCCTAGCATACTTCCCATGTCCATAGTGGACTCAGAAATTGATATATCACAGTTCATAGAAGATGTCTCATCTTTTATCATTTTTGCTATTTCTTTATTTGTGTGCTTCATATCTTCCTTTAAAACAATGTAAACAGATAGACTTTCGTCGCTTCCAGAAGACATAGCGCTCATCATACCACCAGAACCGCTCATAGCTCCGACACCTTCTACATCTTCAAGCTTTTTAACCTTTTGTACAAATTGATCGCCTAATTTTTCTAAGTCTTCTTCAGAAAGCTCTTGATCTTCTTTAGCAGAGATAGTAGCTGTCATTTGTGTAGAGCTCATTTCTGGCATAAATGCAGTTCCCATTTTTGTAACGCTAAACCCTGCGAATAATAGAAGCAGTAATGCTCCTATAAGTACAATAGCTTTATGGTCAAGTGCCTTTTCTAATAGTGCTTCATATCCATTTACAAATTTATCGAAAAATCTATGTTCTTTTTCATCTGTAGAAGTTAAAATTCTAGATGCCATACAAGGAACTAATGTAAGTGCTATTATTAAACTTGCTATTAATGAAAAAGCTATAGTAAGACCCATATCCACGAATAATTGTCTTGTTATACCTTCTGTAAATACTATTGGTAAGAATACACATATAGTAGTCAAGGTAGATGCGAATATAGCACCGGAAACTTGTTTTGCACCGTAGACGGCGGCCTTGAATTTGCTTACACCGTTATTTCTGAGCCTGTATATATTTTCTATGACAACTATACTGTTATCTACGAGCATACCTACACCTAGAGATAAACCAGATAGTGAAATCATATTTAAAGAAATTCCTGTGAAATACATTAGAACTACTGCAAATAATAAACTCATAGGTATACTGAAGGCTATTATTATAGTAGGCTTAATGCTTCTTAAGAACACCAAAAGAACTATTACAGCTAAGACACCACCGTACATTAAGTTTTTTAATATACTGTCGACAACCATGTCTATATATATTCCTTGATCCATTAGAGAAAGAATATGCAATTTATTATTGTCACTAGTCATAGAATTAATAGTTTCATTTAGCTTTTTACAAGTTGAGGCAGTAGAAGCTGTACTAGTTTTTTCTATAGCTAGCATTACACCAGGGTTTCCATTTATATTTGTGTAAGAGTCATTTACATTATTTACATATTTAACATCGGCAACATCTTTAAGGTAGATATCTCCAACACCATCCATTGAGAATAGAAGTAAATCCTCAACTTGGTCTATAGAAGTAAATTTATCCCCGACCTTAACTGAATATTTTGATGTATCCTCTGAAACGTATCCAGCAGGCATAGAGAAGTTTTCTGCTGCAAGCACAGAGTTAATCATTTCAGGTGTAATCTTAGTTGATAAATCTGCAGATTTTAAAGCTTCTTCTCTTGCAGTTTCGAGTTCCTTTTTAGCAGCTTCAAGCTGAGATTTACCTTGGATTATTTTTATAGATGCTTTTGTCAGCTCTTGATTTAGTGTTGATTTCGCGCTTTCAAGCTCTTTTTGTTTGTTTTTTAATTCTTTTTGCTTAGCCTTTAATTCATAAGCAGATGCTGAAGAAGCATCTAGACCTTTTTCTGCATTTTTTATAGTATCATCTATAGTATTTATAGTTGATTCTAATGCAGCGATATTTTCCTTGATAGCTGATGTATCAAGTCCAGCTTCTTCTGCTATTTTTAATTGCTCTTTAAATTCCTTTAGTTTAGATTTAGCTTCTTTGAGCATTTGCTTAGCTTGAGAAAGAGCAGGATCTACAGAATCTCCAACTGAATCTATCATTTGTATTTGAGCTATAGCAGATGATAATTGTGTTAAACCTGATTCTAATTCAACACTGGCTTCAGTTAATTGAGATATTTGTTTTTTACTTTGGCTTTCAAGCTCTGATTCGCTTTTTTCTAAATCTGATAAGGCACTGTCTATTTCAGATTCTTTTTTATCTAATTCAGAATTAATATTGTTTTGAATTTTTTTATTAAGTGAATCGATTTTGTCTGTGTCCAAAGTAATTTGTAATTGATTTTCAACAAGACCAGTAGCACTTACAGATGCTACACCTTCGATACGCTCTAGATTAGGTATAACCTCGTCATTGACGTATGTAGAGACCTCATCTATAGACATTCCATCTACGTCTACACTGACCATCATTATTGGCATCATATCTGGATTTAACTGCATAAGAGTAGTAGAGCCTACAGCATCATCGAAGTATCCTTCTACTAAGTCGACCTTTCCATTAAGATCTATTATTGCAGAATCCATATTAGTATCTTGTGAAAATTCAAGTATTATAATACTTACATTTTCATTTGAAACAGAAGTAACATTTTCTACACCACTTACTGTGGCGAAGGTTTCTTCTAGTGGATTTGTAACAGTACTTTCGACTTTTTCTGGACTTGCTCCAGGATATGTTGTGTAAGCAATTACATAAGGCAAATTCATGCTAGGAAGCAAGTCTGTTGTCATTTTTGTAAAGGAAACAACACCAAGAACAAGTACCATAATTATGGCAACGAATACTGTTAGTGGTTTTTTTACACTAAATTTTGGTAACAATTACTTCACCTCTCTTTAAAATTTTTACAGACTGACCAGTCAGTCAGTTAACAGTATAAGTATATCACTTTATAAAACATAAATAAATAGAATGTAAAATAATGTAATATAATGCAAGATAAAAAATAAGAAGAGGAGTATTAAAAAATACTCCCCTGGTAAAAATCTTTTTAATATATTAAATTTTAGTTTAGATTAAGCTATTTTTTTTGTTTCTGTAACATTTTCTTCTCGGTTGTGTTTTTGTATACGTATTGATGCGATTAATAAACAAGAATATGCAATTATAGCATAAACCATTGTGATCATCCAAGAAACTGGATATCCTAAGTTATCAACAGAAAGTCCGAAAAGAACTGTACCTATAGCATATCCTATGGCAAAGAATACTTGAACTATACCTAATATAGTACCAAATTCTCTATCTCCAAATAATGCACCTGTTAAGTAAGAAGGTCCTATTATATAAGCAAATATAGATATACCTAAAAATGCAGCGAATAAGTATCCTAAAGCAGGTATATAACCTACAAATAGTAAGCTTACGCAACATATCACAACCATCGCACCAGATAATAATAGTGATTTTTTGATGCCTAATTTATCAAAGAATATTCCTCCACATAAGTTACCAAATATAGAGAAGAATGCAAATACTGAACCTATATTTGCTACGAATGTAGCATCGAATCCTATTGTATATAAATAAGAAATATATTGGATAGATAGACCACTTACATAGAATCCTACGAAGATAAATCCTGTAGCTAATATCCAAAATAATTTCATTTTAGTTACTTCTTGAAGAGTATATCCCCATGAACTTAAATTAACTTTAGCGCGGTCAGACTTTTTCTTAGAAGAAGGTCTAACTAATTCTGATTCGCTCTTAGGTAATCTAACTAAAAATAAAGCTATTGGTAGAGTAACTATAAGCGAAATTATACCAAATATAAAGTAGGCTTTGGCATATCCGAAATTTGGATCACTAAGTAATCTAGCAGCTATTTGTTGTAGGAATATATTACCAATTCCACTACCACAGAATGCTATACCCATAGCTATACCTTTGTTTTCTTTGAACCATGCGTTTACAAGCAGAGGAACACCGATAGAAGATACTATAGCAGTACCAACTTGAACTAAAGCCGATATACCGTAGTAAGCCCATAAGTTACCTCCAGCAAATGCATAAAGTGAGAAACCACCACCGCATAATATAGCTCCTATTACATAGATTAATTTTATATTGCTTTTAGGATTAGATAGCATTTTACCTATAGATGGTGATGCTATTGCTGATACTATTGTACCTATTGTAAATAATAAAGAGAATTGTGTTAATGTAAACCCTTCTCCACTAGTTACAAAGTTAATAAATTGTGGCTGAACATTCATCGCTATACCATAAGGGACAGCTTGGATTAACATACATGCCGCAACTATTACCCAACCATAAAAGAATGGTTTTTTGTTAGTTGTATTTTCCATTATTATTTCTCCTTTTATGTTTTTAATATAAGTGTTGTTTATTATTATTGCCGAATAATCATTAATATAGACACATAAATTAAATAAAAATATTTAATTAAAATTAAAATTAAATTTTAATACAAGGGAATTTTAGCATAGCATATTTTTATAAAAAATCAAAGGTCTTTTTATAAAAAATAAAGATTTGAGTATAATAAATAACACAGATTTAAAATTTATATTGACATGTAAATTTACAATTTGATAAAATTATTAAATATCGAATAAAGTAAATTATTGTCGAAAAAGTACAAGGAAAAACGATAAAAAGTAAAAATTTCTAAATTAAGAAAAATTAAAGAAGGGAGAGCTACTGATTAAATTTAAGCAGTAGCAAGTATGAAATTAAATGGCTAATTTTTTATTACAAGTAGAACATATTATAACTAATGTTTCTGATGCTATTTGGCCTGTATTTTTACCTTTTATATTAGTGGTAGGTGCGATAACTTCTATAAGAACTATATTTATAGTTCAAAAAAAGGCAACTTTACCATCTAAATTAACACTTAAAAATGCAATAGGACCAGCGGCAATTTCACTAGGTGCTATGATAGGTACAGGAGCTGTAGTAGGTGTCATGGGAGCTTTATCAAAATTATCAGCTGCCGGACAAAATAACATAGAGGCTATGGCAATATGGGCATTAATAGGAGCATGTATAATGGTTCCTGTTTCTTATTCAGAAACTTTAAATTCTAAAATAATGGGCAAAACACCAAAAGAATATATTTCATCTTTAATAAGTCCAAAATTAGGGATGGTATATGCTGTGTGCTTCGTGGCACTTGCAGTATTCGGATTTGGTGGATTCCAATTCAGTGGTATAGACTCAGTTAGTGCGATAGTTGCATCTAAATTTATGGGAATAGAGACTACTTTAATGCAGAGATATCTATTTATTGTAATACCGGTAATAGCTGTCATTGCAGTATTGGTATTATCTAAAAAACACGAGATATTTATGAGTGCGATGACTTACATGATAGGAACTGCAATAACAGGATATTTTATATTCTTCTTAATATTTTTAACAAAAACAGCGTCTTACGTTCCAACTTACTTACAAGGTATGATAGACGGTATGTTAAATCCAGTAAATGCTATGTTTGGTGTTCCACTAGGATTCATATTAGGTATGCAAAAAATTATTCAAACTGCAGAAACTGGTCTTGGAGCTTTAGCAATGGCAGCACAAGAATCAGACTCAGCACCTAGAGAGGGAGCTATGATATCATTAATACCAACAATAGTAACTGTAATAGTTTCTATAATAGTTACTTCTTATATAGCATCATATGGTGTTAGAAATGGAATGATACAATTCCCAGCAGATGCAGTTACTAGATTAACTCAATTATTTGAAACTGCACAAAGTGTAACAGGTACTTTTGGACTAATAGTATTTTCAGCATTTACTGTCTTATCAGCGCTGACAACTATATTAGGCTCATATTACTATATGACAAAATTATTTAAAAACAATCCAATAAACAGAAATATAGCTATATATCTAACATTAGTTATAGCAGCTGGAACTTTAGCTGTATTTGGAGCTAATGTGGTATTTGAGGCAGTTGATTTACTTTTATTTGTTCTTTGTGGAATAAACGTAACTGCACTTATGATATTCACATTTACAGAATGGAAAAACTATATAATAAATGACAATGATGATTTTGACAGCTTAGATAGAAAAGCTTCTTAAAATATATTTAAATTAGAAAAATTAATACTATAAAGCGAAACCTATATGAGAGATTTCTCGTATAGGTTTTTTTAAATAAATATCAATTTTCTTCATAAAAGAAAAACATCCACAATAAATATATAGAAGAAAAATACATATTTAGGAGGTTTTTTCATGAAGATATATACTAAAAAAAATTCAAGATCAAGAGAAAGTGTAAGCAACGTGCCAAATTCAATTGCGTATAAATTTATAAGAAATTTTATCAACGGTAAAGATTTTAATGAAATAGCGCAGAGTTTATTTATAAAAAAATTAAATAAACAACAAGTAAATCAAACTATGACAGAAATAAAGTGGTTGTTTAAAAATTACCCTGATTTAGAAGTTCTAACTATACAAGATGAAAAAGGAAAAATAACTAAATTTATACTTTAGTAAAAAATAAAATACTAAAATTTCTAAAGTTTATAGTAATAATTACATAATTGATATAAAATTAGATATAATTATTTATTATTAAAACTTTTTATAAATAAGGAGATGAAAAAATGGCCGATTTAGATTTTATATATAAGAGAAAAAGTATAAGAAAATTTAAAGATCAAGAGGTGCCAAAGGAGGATTTGATGGAGATGCTAAAGGCTGCGACTTATGCTCCATCAGCTAAAAATCAACAAAATTGGCATTTTACAGTAATAACAAATAAGGATAAAATTGAAGAAATAGCTAAGGTAGTAGCAGATAGACATACAGAAATTGCCGATTTAGCTGAGGAAGAAAAAGATAGAGATAATATGAACAAATTTTTAAAATATTATACAGTATTTAAAAATGCTCCAGTTCTTGTTTTATTCTATGCAAAATCATATAAAAGTATTGAATATAAAATATTAAACGATAAACCAGAATGTAAAGATTTGTACGATATAGCTATTTCTAGTAAATCAGAAATACAAACTATAGGCGCTGCAATTGAAAATTTCCTATTGGCAGCTGCTAATATGGGATATGGAGCTTGTTATATGACAGGTCCAATACATTCTAAAGATAAAATATACGAAATCATAGGTCACGATGAATCTGAAGGGGAACTAATGGCGCTAGTTCCAGTCGGAGTTCCAGAGGATAAAGAAGCGCCACAACCAAAGAGACTTCCTTTAGAAGATGTCGTAACCTTTATAGATTAGAAAAGTTTAATATTTTTGTAATAAAAAAAGTTAATTTTGGTGATATACTATATAGAGATATCCTGTGTCATAGCAGGATATTTTAATGGAAAAATTGAAAAATAAATAAAAATGATAATGAGAGGTGAAATATGGATTTTATAGAAATATTTAAGGCCATAATTTTAGGTATAATTGAGGGTATTACAGAATGGCTACCGATAAGTAGTACAGGACATATGATTTTAGTTGATGAATTTTTACAATTAAATATGTCTCCTCAATTTAAAGAGATGTTCTTTGTTGTTATACAATTGGGAGCAATTTTAGCGGTAGTAGTTTTATATTGGAAGAAAATTTTTCCTTTTTCATTTAAGAAAAAGCCTTTTGTCCAAAAAAATATAATAATAATGTGGATAAAAATAGTAGTTGCTTGTCTACCTGCAGCAGTTATAGGTTTATTATTTGATGATAAGGTTAACGAGCTATTTTACAACTTCCAAACAGTCGCTATAATGCTAATTTTATTTGGTATATTCTTCATAGTTATTGAAAATTACAATAAAGGTAAAAAGCCTATAGTAGATGATATGGATCATTTAACTTTTAAAATGGCTATAATAATAGGTTTATTCCAAGTAATAGCTGCAGTTTTTCCAGGGACTTCACGTTCAGGAGCTACAATATTAGGTGCTTTACTTATAGGAGTTTCTAGAGAGGTAGCAGCAGAGTTTACATTCTTCTTAGCTATACCAGTTATGTTTGGAGCTAGCGTGCTTAAATTGGCTAAATTTGGATTGGCGTTTACTAGCTTTGAGATGGTTATATTGCTAGTGGGAAGTGTGGTTGCATTCTTCGTATCAATACTAGCTATCAAGTTCCTTGTGGGTTACATAAAGAAAAACGACTTCAAAGCGTTTGGATGGTATAGAATAATACTTGGTGTGATACTTTTAGTTTATTATTTCTTTTTAAGATAAACATAATATGAAATTTTACAAGAAGAGGTTATTTATGTAGATAGCCTCTTTTTTAGTGTAAATATTGTTGACTAGAACCTTGGGGGTCGGTTTAAAATTATGATTGAGAGGAGGGGATAATATGTTTATAAAGGATGTATGTCTAGAAGCTAAAGTTACAAAAAAGGCGATTGAATATTATATAGAGCAGGGATTAATAACACCTAAAATTTTGGAAAATGGATATAGAGACTTTAGCGATGATGACTGTGAAAAGCTGAAGAAAATATCCATGCTTAGAAAACTAGGATTGAGTGTGGATGAAATTAAAAGAGCAATCGATTCTAATGAAGAACTAAATAAAATAGCTGTCAAAAGAGAGCTGAATTTAAACACAGAAAGTGCTAAGAAAAATTTGATAGATAAGATAAGCACAGGTGCAAATACGGGCGAAATTTTAAAAGAGTTAAAGAATATAGAAAAAAATAAGACGATAACTGAAAAACTGTTAGAAGCATTTCCTGGATATTATGGAAGGTTTATAGCTCTTCATTTTTCTGCATTTCTAAACGAGCCTATATCTACAGTTGAGCAACAGGAGGCATATGACCAGATAGTAAAATTTTTAGATGAAGCTCCAAATTTAGATATGCCAGAGGAATTGGAGGATTTTCTTATAGAAAATACGAAGCACATTAGTGTGCAAAATATATTGGAAATCGACAACAACACTAAAAAATCAATTAAAGATACAGATAATTTTTTAAAAGAAAATAAAGATATGTTAGAATTTTATATTCAATATAAAAAATCTGATGAATATAAAAGTTCACCGGCTTATATGATTCAAAAAAAATTGACTGAATTCAATAGCACTAGTGGATACTACAATGTATTTATACCTGCTATGAAAAAGCTGAGTACTTCCTATGCAGAGTACTACAAGAAGTTAGAAATTGCAAATGAGAAACTAATCAAAGCATATCCTGAAGTAGAAAATCTTAACTCTCAAAAATAACGAAAAACTATGGAATTTAGAACAAGATCTAAGTTCCATAGTTTTTATATGTTTAATTAAACATTGAATTTATTTGTGCATATACAAATTAAAAATTTTTAATTTATATTAATTTATCTAAAGCTTGTTTTAAATCAGCGATTATATCGTCGGCATCTTCAAGTCCGACAGAAAGTCTAACTAATCCGTCAGTGATATTTGCTGCAGCTCTTTCTTCTGGAGTGCAAGGAGAGTGAGTCATAGATGCAGGATGCTCGATTAATGTTTCGGCATCTCCTAAGCTTACTGCTAATATACAAAGCTCTAGAGTATTCATCAATTTAGCTCCAGCTTCAATTCCACCCTTAACCTCAAATGACATCATAGCTCCTGGAAGAGACATTTGCTTCTTAGCCAAATCGTATTGTGGGAAGCTCTTTAATCCTGGATAAGCTATAGATTCTACAGCAGGATGATTTTCCAAGAATTCTGCTACCTTCATGGCATTAGCACAGTGTTTTTCCATTCTTATTGGAAGAGTTTTAAGTCCTCTGTTGATTAAAAATGCATCATTAGGGCTAAGTACAGCACCTGTGAAGTCCTTTATACCTTCCATTTTTACTGCAGTTATAAATTCCTTGCTACCAACTACAAATCCAGCGATAACATCACCATGACCGTTTAAGTATTTAGTTGCAGAATGTAAAACGACATCAGCCCCTAATTCAAGTGGTCTTTGTATATATGGAGAACAGAATGTATTATCTACCATAACTATTCTGCCTTCTTTTTCATGTGCTATTTTAGAGATAGCTTCTATATCAGATATTTTTAGAGTTGGATTGGCAGGTGTTTCTAAGTAAACAACTCTAGTGTTATCTTTAATTTTAGCTTTAACTAAGTCCACATCAGAGAAATCAACGAAATCAACTTCTATTCCAAACTTAGTTAATCCCTTGCTAAGTAATGCTTGAGTGCATCCATAAAGTGTATCACAAGCAAGTACATGATCTCCTGCTTTTAAAGCTGTCCACAATGCAGCAGCTATAGCTCCCATTCCTGATGAAGTAGATGCACAAGCTTCTGCACCTTCTAGAGCAGCTACCTTTTCTTCTAAAGTTGTATTAGTTGGATTACCTAATCTAGAATATATGTAGCCTTCTTCTTCTCCTGCAAATCTTCTTCCACCTTGCTCTGCATTATCGAATACGAATGTAGATGTTTGATATATTGGTAATGATAGAGCACCAGCAGCGTTTTTATGGTGACCAGCGTGAATTGATGTAGTTGCAAATCCTTGTTTTTTATTCATTATTAAAGACCCCCTTATTTTTTAAAAATGAATATTTATTCAATTAAAAGAATTTATAAGTAATTCTTAATATAATTGTACTTTGATATTGGGTGCTATCGGTATAACTAAAAAAGTATAGCTTGATATAGCTTTTAGCTATTATAAAATGTTAACTAAATATAAATATATAAAATATATGAAAAAATAAAAATATAATAT
>NZ_JAXEWM010000154.1:0-7122 GCF_034113885.1 Intestinibacter sp. | reverse complement strand
TGGATTTAATAATTGTTTTGGACGTTGGACAACTGTTACCTCCATACCTAAATCACGTAAATTTTCTGCTACTTCTAATCCAATATATCCTCCACCTGCAATAACAGCAGATTTTGGTTTATTTTTTTCCACAAATTCATGAATTTGTAATGTATCTTCAACAGTACGAAGCTTGAAAATTTTGTCTAATTCTACTCCAGGAACATCTGGCTGAGTTGGCTTTGCTCCTGTTGAAATAAGAAGCTTATCGTAGCCTTCTTCAAAAATTTCTCCAGTATTTAAGTTGTGAACAGTAACTGTTTTTTTATACGGATGAATATCAACTACTTCATGTCGTACCCTCATATCTATACGAAAACGTCTCCAAAAGCTTTCTGTAGTTTGTAATGTAAGTGCATTTGAGTCTGATATTACACCACTTATGTAATATGGAAGACCACAATTTGCGTAAGATACATGTCCTGAACGTTCAAAAACAACCACTTCTGCATTTTCATCTAATCTTCTTATACGAGCTGCAGCTGTTGCACCACCAGCAACACCACCGATAATTACTACTTTCATTTTATCTTACCACCTTTCTATAATAGCTTTTATTTTTATAAAACCTCTATCTTAATTATAATATTATAACAACTTAATTAATACAAAAAAAGGACTAAAGCTAAGCTCCAATCCTCTATAAACATTATATATTTTTTATCTAGATATATACTTTTGTAATTCCAACAAGCTCTCTGTGGCATCCTTTAGACCAAGGTCATATACTTCCTGTAACTTGTCAGGGTTTGTTTCTATTCTACCTATCTCTATAGGCTTTGAAGGACGTATTACAAAAACCTTACCCTCATTCTCCCACTGCTTCAATAGCTCGACTGATTTATTATACACATCATGTCTTTTAAGCAATTTTTCTGATAGCTGTGGTTGTTTTTTATAAAATAATTTTATAAGAGATGATGACATAGGTTTTTTACGATACTCCATATCACGTGTCAATATTACAATCAATTTATCATATCCCTGCGATGAAAGCCATTGAAATGGAATACTATCTGAGATACCGCCATCTAAATACATCTTATTATTATATAACACAGGCTTTGAAACAAAAGGCATAGAACCAGAAGCGCGTAAAACATCCATCTGCTCAAATGCACTGTAAACCTGAATATATTCAGGCTCACCAGTTTCTATATCTGTTACAACTGCATAAAAAGGTATCCCAGATTTTTTATAACTCTCATCGTCAAATGGATCTAGTTTACGTGGTACTTCTTCGTATGCATATTTTGTATTGACAATATTACCTTCTCTAAGCAATGGACGTAATCCCATGTAATTTTTATCACTATTAAATCTTTTGTTATATCGTATAACTCTTCCTTTTTGTCTTGATAAGTAATTCACCCCGAATAACGCACCAGCAGACACACCTACAACAGCATCGACAGAAATACATTTTTCTAAAAAAACGTCTAAAACTCCAGCGGTATACATTCCTCTCATAGCACCGCCTTCCAATACTAATCCAACTTTCATCTTTTATTCTCCTAAAAAACTTCTTCTTCACCTGCTTTAGTTATAAGCGCTACATTCTCGACATGCACACTATGCGGGAACATGTCTACAGGTTGAACCTCATGACACTTATATCCTCTATCATTCAAATAAGCCAAATCCCTAGCAAGAGTCGATGGATTACATGACACATAAACAACTCTATCAGGTTGCATAGACACAATCGTATCTAATACCTTTTCATCACATCCCTTTCTAGGAGGATCTACAACTACCACATTGGCTCTCTTACCTTCTCTATACATCTTAGGAACGACTTCCTCTGCCTTTCCAACATAGAACTCGACATTATCCATATCATTTATCTCAGCGTTTCTCTTCGCGTCTTTTATTGCATCTTCTATGATTTCTATTCCGTACACCTTTTTCGCCTTTTGAGCTAAAAATAATGATATAGTACCTATACCGCAATAAATATCAAATACAGTATCATTTTCTCCCAAATCTGCGTACTCTAAAGCTTTATTGTATAAAACCTCAGTTTGAAGTGGATTTACTTGGAAGAAGGATAATGGAGAAATTTCAAATACTAGTTCTCCAATATAATCTCTAATTATACCGTCTCCATATGCAACAATATTTTCTTTACCTAAAATTACATTAGTTTTTTGTGTATTTACGTTTACAACAAGAGTTTTAAATCCAGGAATATTTTCCTTTAAAACCGATGCTAGCTCATTTAAGTGAGGTAGCTTTCTTCCATTAGCAACTAAAACTATCATGACCTCGCCTGTTGTAAATCCAACCTTAGTTACTAGATGTCTCAATAATCCCTTGTGAGTTTTTTCATCATAAATACTTACATTGTATGCTCTAATATAAGTTTTTATTATTTTCATTATTTTATCGTTTACTTCATGTTGTATAATACATTCATCAGTCGATATTAAGTCGTGACTTTTCTTTTTATAAAATCCTATGATAGGCATATCATTTTTCTTTTGAATCGGAAATTGTGCTTTATTTCTATATCTAAAAGGATTTTCCATTCCTAAAGTATCGTGAATTACCACATCATCTAGCTTTCCAATCCTAGATATAACCTGCTTTACTTCGTTTGTCTTTATATCAAGCTGTTTTTGGTAATCTAATTCTTGAATTTGGCATCCTCCACATTGTCTAAGACCTTCACTACATCTTCTAGCCACTCTAAATGGTGATCTTTCAAGTATTTCTACTATATCTCCAACTGCATAGTTTTTTTTAGATTTTGTAATTTTGACCTTTATCTTATCTTCTATAAGTCCGCCATCAACAAATACAGTAAAACCATCGTATTTTCCAATTCCTACGCCACCTTGACCTATATCCACTATATCTACTATATACTCTTTATTTTTTGATAACATAGGCTCTATCCTCCGAACAATTTTTTTAGACTTCAAAAATTTATTTTACCAAAAAAATAAGGACTTATAAAGTCCTTAAATGAATAAATCTTTATTTTTAAATCCGAAATATAATTGACAACAAGCTACTATAAGTAATATTATTCCACCTACAAAGCCGATATAAACTAATTTTTCAGCTAAACCTTGAGCTATCCCTGAATCTACTATAGCTTGTACATATCTTTGGAAATCACCCATAGCTTGTATTCCATATCTTATCCATGTAGCAGCAGTCATAATTGCTACTGGAACTATACTCATACTCATTAAAAATCCATTCATAGATCTTTTTTTACATCCTCTAACCCCTAAAAATATAGGTACTATAAATATCAAAGGTAAAATATATCCATAAAATTGAGGAGTTAGTGCAAAGAATAATGCTCCTGTTATATAAAAACTAAAAAGATACCATTTTAAATTATTTGTTTTACCTTCAAAGTCCATTAATGAGGCTTTTAAATATCTTATGTAAATAGGTATATCATTTGCTACATTATCTACACTTTTTCCACCTCTTATATCTTTAAGAAGCTCAGTCCCCTTCGAATTTAGTTGATTATATTGAGTTCTAAAATACTCTGGTAATTCTAAATCCTTGTATTGATTGCTTAATTTATCTAAATCAGATAAATATTTATTTTTTTTGTTGTCTTTAATGCCTTTTATTTTTTTGATCTCTTTACTTAAATTATTAATTGTTATCACTACTGCGTTTGAACTCAATTAATACACCTCCTCCTACGAAATATATAATATGTAAAAAACATTGTCTATTATAATTATAATTTCTACATTTTATTAAAAAACCCTACAAAAATTTGTAGGGTTTTCTTTTTTCAACATTTAGCTATAATATCATCAGCTTTAAATTTATATTATCCTTGATTACTAACTATTTTCTTTAAAGCTATTGCTGCTGTTCCTAATATAGCAACCCAAACAATACCCATAAATGTACATGCTGCACCTGTCATGACTATTCACCATCCTTTAATTTTAAAACATGACTTAAGCTTTA
Organism: Intestinibacter sp.; assembly: GCF_034113885.1. Classification (GTDB taxonomy): domain Bacteria; phylum Bacillota; class Clostridia; order Peptostreptococcales; family Peptostreptococcaceae; genus Intestinibacter. The sequence continues at coordinate 3,129 of NZ_JAXEWM010000154.1, read as the reverse complement.
GCTTGATTAGAATCTATTTCATCTTTATATTTACGTTTAATAGCTTTGTATGTTTGTATGAATCCTATAACTAATACGGCTATAACTACACATCTACCTGCTATAGCCCAAGGAGCCATATATTCTATACCTGCTAGATAAGATGGCACTAACTTGAAGTTACCAGCTACCCAATAATCTCTAGTAAATATAGCTAAGAATACTATTATACATACTGGAGTTAAGAATTGAGGGAATACTCTGTAGAACCATTTAGGAACCTTCCATAATCCACCTTTATTCATTTCTTCTAGACCTTCATCCTTAACTAACCATGCAACTGTTATAACTTCTAATAATCCAAGAACTATTAATAAGTAGTTACCTATCCAGTTATCTACTTCTGTGAAGTAAATTAAGTTAGCTTCACCAGTTACAACACCTTCTGCTGCTATTGGAGCACCAACTATTAAGTATAATATGAATATCATTACGGCACCTTTCTTTCTGTCTATGCCCATTTCTTCTTCTAGTAATGCAACTAAGTAGTTGTACATTGCTATTGCAGATGTGAATCCTGCGAAGAATAATAAGAAGAACCATACAGCACCGAATATTCTACCACCAGCCATTGTAGTGAATACATTTGGTAATGCCATAAATGCTAATCCTATACTACCTTTGATACCTTCTGGTCCAAGGAATGCATAAGATATAGGTATAACAGATGTACCAGCTAATATAACTTCTGCAAATTCGTTTAATGCTACAGTTGCTACAGAAGCTGTTACTATATCTTCATCTGGTTGTAAGTATGAAGCATAGTTACAGATAATCCCCATACCTAATGATAACGTAAAGAATATTTGACCTGTAGCAGTAACAACAGATGCTGAAGTTAACTTACTCAAATCTGGATTCCAAACGAAATTTAAACCACTTAAAGAACTCCAATCAGGATTTACTGGAGCGCCTAATGTTACGGCTCTTATTGCTAATATAATACCAAATACATATATAGTTGGCATCATTACTTTAGCCCAAGCTTCTATACCTTCAGATACACCTTTCATAACTGCCCATCCTAAGAATGCTAATGATATAACCCAGAATACTAACATCTTTGGATCAGTTACATAACTTACGAAGAATGCACCTGAATCAACACCTACATAACTTCCTAATAATGAATGTACTGCATATCCTAATGACCATCCTATGATATGAGTATAGTATGAGTTAACTAATATAGTTACCCCAAATCCTATAGCTCCACATGCAGAACCAAGTATGATTGCTTTTTTAGGAGATATAGCTTTTTTAGCTTGTATATATACCATTGGACCAACTGTACCATGTCCATGGGCACCACCATAACGTCCTATACTCCATTCAATCAACATTGTAGGTAAACCTATAACTATTAGTGCAAAGAAATAAGGAATCATGAATGCTCCACCACCATTAGTGGCTGCTATATACGGGAATCTCCAGAAGTTACCAAGCCCAACTGCATTCCCTGCCATCGCAAGAATAAGACCTATCTTCGAACCCCATTGATCTCTGTTTTGATTATCTGCCATCTTTACCCCTCCTTTTTACTTAATATTATGACCTAAACAAAACAAATATAACTAAAATAAATCAGAAAATATAATGATAATTTAATAAAGTATTTATAAAATATCTATATATAAATTATACTTTTTTATAAGATTATAAATCTTAATATTTTATTAAATTTTCTGACTATTAATTTTGTAAAAAAGGCCACTAAAACATAAAGCATCTGCTAATTTAGTGGCCCACCTTATAGAATTATAGTATCACCATTTTTATGAAATTTCAATAAATATTTCAAAATTTTATTAATATTTAATCAAATACTATAAAATATTTTTATAATACTCTACTTGAACCTCTGTAAACTACTCCACTTAGAGCATCTACTGTTACAATTTCTCCATCTGTAACTTTATTCATTATATCAACCGCTGACATTACTACTGGTTTACCTAAATTTATACCTACTATAGCAGCGTGCGAAGTCATTCCGCCTTCTTCAGTTATTATAGCGCCCGCTTTTTCAATATATTGGTTCATATCTGAATCAGTCATAGATGTTACTAGTATATCACCTTCATTAAAATTATCACATGTTTCGCCATTTTTCACGATTCTAACTTTTCCTTCTACACTAGTTCTACCTACACCCATACCATTTGCTATTTCTTCACTTATTACATGAACCTTTATTAGGTTAGTTGTTCCACTTTCTCCAACTGGTACACCAGCTGTTATTACAACTAATTCACCTTCATTTACGTAACCAGCTTCTTTAGCTACATCTATAGAATATTCTACAACTTCATCGGTATTGCTTGCTTTAGGAGCCTTAGCAGTATAAACACCCCAGCTTAGTGATAATTGTCTCTTAGTTACTTCACTATCTGTAGCAGCCACTATAGGAGTTTTAGGTCTAAATTTAGATACCATTCTAGCTGTATGTCCTGAAGAAGTAGATGTTACTATTGCTGATGCATTTAATTCTACTGCTGTTGTACAAGTAGCATAACTTATAGCATCTGTTACTGTAGATCCTTTTAAGTTACTAGCTTTTAATAATTCTTCATAATCTAAAGTTTCTTCTATTCTTTTAGCTATTGATGCCATAACCTTAACAGCTTCAACTGGATATTTACCAGCCGCAGTTTCTCCTGATAGCATTATTGCATCAGTTCCATCGTATATAGCATTTGCAACGTCTGTTACTTCTGCTCTTGTTGGTCTAGGATTTCTTATCATAGAATCTAGCATTTGTGTAGCAGTTATAACTGGTTTTCCTAATTCGTTACATTTTTTGATCATATTCTTTTGTATTATTGGTATTTCTTCTGTTGGAACTTCAACACCTAAGTCCCCTCTTGCTACCATTAAACCGTCAGAAACTTGTAGTATTTCATCTAAGTTTTCTACACCTTCTTGGTTTTCTATTTTAGATATTATTTGTATATGTGTAGCATTGTTATTTTCTAAGATTTCTCTTATAGCTAATACGTCAGATGCTTTTCTAACAAAAGATGCAGCTATAAAATCTATTCCTTGTTCTATACCAAATTCTATATCGCTTATGTCTTTTTCTGTTAAAGC
>NZ_JAXEWM010000153.1:0-9107 GCF_034113885.1 Intestinibacter sp. | reverse complement strand
ATTTTATAATATAAATAAGATCTAATGCACAGTTTATTTATATTGTGTGTTAAATTATTTTTGTGAATTTGAATTTATAGATATGGAGGATATAAATGAGTAGAACAGAAAATGTTGAATTAACAGTATTATGTTTAATTTATGATGGAGATAAATATTTATTACAGGATAGAGTCGGCGAAGATTGGAAAGGATATACTCTTCCAGGCGGTCATATCGAAAGTGGAGAGTCTATTGTCGATGCTGTAATCAGAGAAATGAAAGAGGAGACAGGTCTTACGATAAAAGATCCTAAATTGTGTGGGGTAAAACAGTTTCCTATAGAAGATGGGCGATATATTGTATTTCTTTTTAGAACAGATGAATATACTGGAGATGTTATAAGCTCAAAAGAGGGCGAGATGCATTGGGTTAAAAAGGATGACTTATCTAAATTCGACCTTGTGAATAACTTCGAGGAATTATTGCAAGTAATGTTAGATGAGAAATTAACCGAATTTCAATATGTAGTTGAAGAGGATGAATGGAAACTTATTTTGAAATAGAATAACTCGTTGACAGATATATCGTAACATGATATATTATAAATATATCATATAGCGATATATTGAAAGACGATATATATTATTTTGGAAATTTAAACGGGGGAGTAATTATGGATAATAAAACAATAAAAACACTTTTTGTTATAGCAAGTGCGGGATTATTAATTGCAGGAATAATATTTTTGTGTATTAGTATATTTGGGGATAAATCAAACAATAATTCACTTATTGCTGCATTGGGATGCATTGCTCTGAGTAATTTATTCAATGTCGTAAGGGGATTAAATGAAAAAAGTAAGTAATTTTATAAAATTTAAACTATGTAAAATACAATAGCTTTCTATGATTATGCTGTAATTGAGGTTAAAATTATCATAGAAAGCTATTTTTAAAATTTTCGAATTTTATTCTTATCTCTTAATCGACCAGCTGAAATATCCATTTTGGTTTTTAGTATATGTCAATACAGCATCGAATTTATTTCCATTTTTGTCTGTTAGTGATTTTACCTTTGCCTCACCTTTTTTTAGTATGGATTTTACCATTGTCTTATTAGGTTTTTTCTTGTAAAATGCTAGGTATTTGTCGTTTTTAAATATGCCGAACTTGCAAGTTTTGTAGTTTGTACATAAAAATCCGCTTTCGACCTCGATTACATCGCCGCCGCAGACAGGACATTTACCTAGCGAATTATTTTTAGTGTCGGTTTTACTAGCTGAAGCTTTGGCATCAGTTGATTTAGCTTTTTTAGCAGCTTTATTTAGCTCAGATTGAGATTTACTTTTTCCTGTTTTAGGGTCGTATATGTAAGCTTCTGTATTTATTTTTTTAGGTGAATCGTATTTTATTAAATTAACGTTTTTTACTATAAAATTCATTATATTTGTCAAATACTCTTTACGAGAGAATTTTCCCTTTTGAATATCGCTCAGGCTTTTTTCTAGCTTACCTGTGTAGTCCACATCGAAAAGTTCTTTTACAGGGAATATTTCAACTAAGTTAATTCCTAAATCTGTTATGTAATATGATTTACCCTTTTTGGCTACGTATCCAACTTGTGCGATTTTTTTAAGTACGTCACCGCGGGTTGCAGATGTACCTATGGAGTATCCAGCTAAGACTAGATCTTCGTCGTCTACGTTTTTGCCACAGTTTTTCATCGCTTTAAGTAGTGTGTCTTCAGTGTATGACTTAGGTGGTGTAGTCTGCTTTTTAAGAGGTAAAATTTCTAAAACATCTACAGCTTCACCTTTATCTACGTATGGAAGCAAGTCGTTTTTTTGCTCCTTGTTGTAGACCTCTAAGTATCCAGGTACTTTTAAGACCTTACCTTTAGTTAGAAAAATATTACCATCGACATCCGTTTTAATTTCTGTGTTTTCGTATTCTGCAGGTGGCATGAAGTTTGCGATAAATCTGTCCTTTATAGCTTGGTAGACTATTTTTTCGTCTGGAGTCAATGAATTTGGAACTATGTAAGTAGGTATAATCGCACTGTGGCTGTCTACCTTTGATGAATCGAAAACTCTTTTAGTCTTGGCAAATTTGATTTTATTTTCGTATGGAAGACCTTGTTTTAATCTATTTAAAGTCTGGCTTACTTTGTCAGTTAAGCTCTCCTCTAAGTATACAGAATCTGTTCTAGGATATGTTATATATCCACCCTTGCCTTTACCTTCATATAGAGACTGGCATACGTTTAAAACTTTGTCTGATGTAAAATTAGCGTACTTAGAAGTTATGTAACCTTGAAGAGAGGTCAAACTGAATAATTTTGGTGCGTATTCTTTGGAATTAGTTACCTTTTTAGAGGAAACTATTCCCTCTTTGGAAGAAATGCTCTCTATGACAGCCATCGCTTCCTCTTCAGTATCGAATTTGCTTTCTTTTCCTTTCATCAATTTTCCCTTATATGTACCGTTTTTGCATTTAAAATTACCTTCGATTTCAAAGTACGTCTTTGGAACGAAATTTTTGATCTCCATATCTCTATCGTAAACTAGCTTGACAGTAGGAAGTATTACACGACCTATGTTTAAAAGCTTGCCGTTTCCGTATTTTAAAGTCGCGACAGATGTAAAATTAATCCCTATCAGCCAGTCGGTAATCAGACGAGTATATCCTGCAGCTTGAAGATTTCTCATATCTTCTTCATCCTTTAGATTTTCTAGACCTCTAGTAATATCCTTTGGAGTCCATTCGTTTACAAGGATTCTTTTTACTGGTTTTTTATTTTTAGCTAGTAAAAATATTAGAAATGCAATCAATTCTCCCTCGCGATCGTTATCTGTTGCATTGATTACGTATTCTATATTGTTTTTATTTAAAAGTTCTTTTATTATATTAAATTGTTTTTGCTTTGAGTCATCTACTTTAAATCTAAATTTATCTGGTATGAAGGGAAAATTAGCCATTTTCCAAGAGCCTGAGTATTTTTCCTTGTCGTAATCCTTCATGTCGTATAAAGAAACTAAATGACCAAAGGCGTAAGTTACAATATATTCATTTCCTTCAAAATAACCATCACGTCTAGTTTTCGCACCTAGAAAAGAGGCGATTGTTTTGGCGACAGATGGTTTTTCTGCAAGTATAAGTTTCATACAAACCTCCTTTATTAAATACTATTTATGTTATCATAAAAAAGCAAGAAATTTCAAGATAAGCAGATTAATTTATATTGTCAAGCGTTCTTGTTTTATATAGATTATAGATAAAAATTACTTTTTTAATACTTTTATGCCTTGAAGTGGGCTTTGAATTTATTTATAATATTATTTAGTCAAAATAAAAGGAGAGATAATATGGAAGAAATCAAAATAAAATATCTCAACGACGAGATAAAGAGATTGGAATATATAGATGGAAAATCAGACTGGATAGATCTAAGAGCTGCTGAAGATGTTGAATTAAAGGCTGGAGAATTCAAGCTAATACCATTAGGTGTGGCTATGCAGCTGCCAGCAGGATATGAAGCACATATAGTGCCTAGGAGCAGTACTTTTAAAAACTTCGGTATAATCCAAACTAACCACTGCGGTATAGTAGACAACTCTTACTGCGGTCCTAATGACTGGTGGTATATGCCAGCATATGCACTTAGAGATACTAAGATAGAATTTAACGACAGAATATGTCAATTTAGAATAGAAAAAAATCAACCTACTCTAGTTTTCAAAGAAGTCGAAGAGATGGAATCTGAAAACAGAGGCGGAATAGGAAGTACAGGAAAGAAATAGAAAAATACAGAGCTATTATACGAGTCTAAAAACTCATATAATAGCTCTATTTATAATACATAGGAAATTATATTCATTTGAAGAATATTAATAAATATAATTTCCGTGTATATGTTTCAAGAAAATCTACATTATGCATTTTTAGAATAAAGATTTTCTTATATGTTAAAATGTCTTTGGAAAAAATTTATTTTTTAAATAGAAGATCGATTGAACTACGACCATAAGAACCCCTATAAAAAAGAACAACCAAGCGATTGGAACTAGGAAAAATGGCTCATCTAAAGTCCCATCGGCTAATACTCTAGAGCCGATAATGCTGTATGCTATAAGGCATATAGCAAATAAGCAAAATGTTATTAAAGTTAAAAGTTTTTTCATTTTTAAATTCCCCTTTTAAAATATAATTTATTAATATATATAATATCACGATACTTACTAAAAAACAATATAAATTTATTGTTTTTCGATAAAAATATATTGTTTTTTGATTGGTATAAATAATTTTACGTTCCAAAAATCATTTACTAAAGTCTAAACAAAAAAATGGAAAATATACATGGTAAATAAAGTTATTTAGCCATTTTGGTGGACAAAATACGAAAGTTATAATAATATCTTGAATGAGTAAAATTAAATTTTAAAAAAAATTATAATATTGGAGAGGAGTTGAGGATTTGTAATATCTAATAATATTAAACGATATTACATTTGAAAAATATGAATTTTATTAACAAAAATATTATAGCTACTGTATTAGTCTCGGCAGCGTTATTGCCAGTGAGTAGCTTTTTAACAAATCAAAATCAAATAGCATATGCAAACACAATTGAATACCGAGTTGTAAATGGAAACTCTGTAAACTTTAGAAAGGGACCATCTACTAGCTATGAATCTTTAGCTAAGCTTAACAAAGGCGACAAGGTGGAGTACATAAGTACATCGAATTCATGGACAAAGGCAAAATACAACAATCAAACAGGTTATATTTATTCTAAGTATATTTCAGAAATAGAGACAAAAATAAAATACGTCAATTGCTCAGTATTAAATGTAAGAAGTGGAGCAGGGACAAATTACAGCATAATAAAGACGATACCTAATGGAACTGAGGTAGAGGAAATTGCTGTGGTTGGAAGCTGGTCTAAGGTAAAGGTAGGAACTACTACAGGTTACGTATACAACAAGTATTTAAGTGAAAAAGCCGTTGTATCGACTGTAAAAAAATACGTGAATTGTTCATCATTAAACGTTAGAAAAGGTCCAGGGACAGATTATTCAATAATAAAATCTATACCTAGAGATACACAGGTTGAAGTGATATCTACGAATGGTGGTTGGTCTAAAATACAGGTAGGATCAACAGTAGGATATGTATCATCTAAATATTTAAGTGATACAAAGGGATCTTCATCTTCGAATGGTTCATCTAATACTAGTGATTCTTCAGCAAAAGTCGATAAATTAATATCTTTTGCAAAAGCACAGCTAGGGAAGCCTTACGTGTGGGGGGCTGAAGGACCAAATAGCTTTGATTGCTCGGGATTTACATATTATGTATTTAAAAATTCTGCAAATATAACCTTGCCGAGAACATCTAAAGAACAGAGTAACTACGGCACTACTGTAAGCAAGAGTAATTTAAAGGTTGGAGATCTAGTGTTTTTCGATACAAGTGGAGAAAATGACGGAAATGTATCTCATGTTGGTATATACATAGGCTCTAATCAATTCATACATTCGTCTTCATCTAAGGAGAAGGTTGTTATATCTGATTTTTCTAATTACTACAACAATGCATTTGTTAGAGCTAAGAGAGTTTTATAATGAGTCGAAAAATAGGCTGGAGAAATCCAGTCTTTTTTAATGCAAAAATTTAAAAAAATAAATATATTTTATGTATTAAATTCATATAATTTGAAAATAATAGTAAATAAGAAAGTTATAGGTAAGGAGTGTTTATATGGCAGGTGTAGTTGATTTTTATCAATATAAGTACAGCCGAAATAATTATTATCTTAATTTGATTTTTACTAGAGATAAAATAATAAATATCAAAAGATCCATTGATGAAGGTTTTGAAGATTTATTTATAAATAGAGAATACGAGTACGCATATAAGAAACTACAACGATTATTTGGTGAAGCTTTAGAAAAAGAAGAAAAGGGCTATGTACATTTGAGGATTAATAAATGTTATCTAAAGTATATAAAAAATTTGTATTTTTCATATTACAATACGCCAGAGAGTGAAGATATCAAAGAGCTGATACTTTATATGCAGTTTTTGACAAATACCGAAAGTGAGAATTTATCGAGATTTACTACTTTAAATGAAGAAACTAAAATAAGTATACTTTCATATATTTAATTCGTGTTTTGCAAATTAAAAAGAGACCGACATTTTTATATCGGTCTCTGATATTTCGTTATTAATCTAATACTCTTCTTGCAGAAACGTAAGCATTTTTGTAGTAATTTGTAGTAAGGTCAGATGTGCACACCTTTCCTGCAACAGAGTTGGCGTGGATTATAGTGTTGTTTCCTATATATATAGAAGCATGGTCTATAATACCATCGTTACCTTTAGTATCTAAGAATACTAAATCTCCAGGTTGTAAGTTGCTTTTAGAAACGTAAGAACCAACATTCTTTTGATCAGCAGTTCCTCTTGGTATAGTTATACCTACTTGTTTGTATAAGTAATAAGTAAGACCTGTACAATCAAAAGTGTTAGGACCTTCAGATCCTCTTACGTATGTACAACCTAATTTAGATTTTGCAATACTTATTATTTTATCTATTTTTTGACTCTTAGTAGTAGAAGAATCGTAATTAGAATCTTTTTCAGCAGTTAGTCCAACTTGAGTTTCTGATAAATAAGAATTAGAAACATATCCAAATGAACCGTTGTATTTTACTTTAGCCCATCCAGTACTTGAAACAGAAACAACTCCTACTTTAGTATTTTTAGGTAATTTACATATTACACTAGAGCTTGTACTAGCATTTTGTCTAAAGTTTAAAGTAGTGCTTGTATATCTATAATATTTTACATTTGTGTCTTCATTTGTAGTATTATTTTCAACTTGGTCATCAGCAGTACTACTAACTGAAGATAAATATGAAGAATATACATATCCAGTAGTTGAGTTTACTGATACTTTAGACCAATTACCGCTAGTAGATAAAACAGTAACTTGTGTACCTTTAGATAAAGTCTTTATAATTGAATAATTTGTTCCTGCTCCAGATCTAAGATTTAAAGAAGAACAATTTACAATTTTAACTAAGTTGTTAGTTTCTTCAGCAGTAGAAGATACTGATGCATATGTTTTATATATGTAACCTGTTTGTTCATTGTATTTTACTTTATACCAGTTACCTGATTCTCCTAAATATTCAACTTTTTCACCTTTTTGTAATTTATCTATTTTAGTAGAGTCTTTGCTTGGTGCAACTCTAAAATTAACTGATCCATTTATAATTAAACTTTCTATACTATCCGCATTTGAAATTGATAGACCCATAACAGGTAAAACTATAGCTGTACCTATAAGAGCCTTTTTTAAATCGAAATTCATATATTCACTCTCCTCATTTGGTAAAAACAACTAAATTGTAACAAGTTGTTTCTCTCTTTATATATATTATTACAAAATTGTAACTATTTGTAAATAGTTTTTGATATTAAAATAAGAAAGACTTTCTTTTTGATGTTAAATATAGTAGCAAAATTATACAATAGGAGGTAAAAATTATATAAAAATAAACACTAGATAGGTATTTTATATCTAGTGTTTTGTAACTTTTTGTAACCAAATGGTCGATTTTATAGATTTTAGAATATTTTTTTACATTCGGTAAAATCGTATACCTCCATCAAAGCTTCTCCAAATCTCTGATAATGTGTTATTTCTCTTTGACCTAAAAAGCTTAGAACATCTTTTATATCAGGGTCGTCTGTTAAATTTATTAGTTGATAATATGTCGCTAAAGCTTTTTGCTCAGCAGCCATATTTTCATGTAAATCAGTTACAGGATCGCTAAATACATTGATATATGCTGTTGTAAATGGAACTCCATTCGAGTCCGTTGGTTGTATGAAAGCCTAGAGAATAATATATCTTAATATTTACAAATGAAAAGAGGTGAAAGTATTGAGATTAGAGGATATGGAGATAGTTCCTATTAATCGAACCGGAAACCACGATATACTATTCAATCTATTTTTACAGTATTGTAACCTTTACGATAGAGAGATAACTGTAGTTGATAAAATGGTAATAAATGACACGATCAGTTTAATACATCGACTAGATTTACCGACTTGTAAAAAGTTATTAGGAAGAATAGGTTTAAAAGGATATACGAATTTAAATTATAGTGAAGTTCAAAAGCTACTTAAAGAAAACCTACCAAAGCAGAACGATAGATTAATCTTAAAATTTTATGAAGAGAACAGAGTTAAATTAGGCTGCTTTAAATATGAGGTAATAAATATTTTAAATATATCCGATTATAAATTCTATAAAATAAAAAACAGTTTAAAAGTAGTAGGCACTCAAATAGTAACTAATAAAGATTATTCAAAGAAGGTAAATAAATATGATAGAAAATATATTTATGAAATTAAGTTAAAAAATGAATATTAATATTCAAAAATATAAGGTAAATAAAAATTCAAGACAATAAAAAATTTTTATATTTTTTTCACCTGAGGATTTAACGTTGGTAAAGAATATAATATTAAATTAATCAAATGAATATGATTAATAATTTTACATTTTAAAAAAAGGTACGTTATGTATTAGTGTAAAGAATAAAAAGAAAAATTTGGAGGTAATTTATGGAACAAAATAATTTATTAAATGAAATTAGTAAACAAGTATATACACAGTTAAATGAAAAAATTGAAAAACAAAAAAATAATGGACATTTTAGATATAAACAGAATGTAGCACAAGATGCTGTTATGGATTTTTATTTAGATAAGATATGTGATGTTTGTGATTACAAGGAACAATGTAAAAAAGCAAATGAAGAAACTGATTATAATTTAGAAAACTGTCCTATATTTGCTAAGTTTCATTTTGCATCTGTAAATAGCAAATGTGAGCCAATCGCTCATGAAGAAATTCAAAAAAATTTATATAAAGAGAATGAATTAAAAGATAAAAAGATTATACTTTATTTTGAGCCTATGATTGATAAGGTTGCAGAAGAATTAGCAGATAAATATTTAAAAGGTAATCAAACATTATGTGTAACTTTTAAATTAAATACAGAACAAAAGAAACTGTTAGAAGATTTAAAACAAGAGTTA
>NZ_JAXEWM010000152.1:0-3296 GCF_034113885.1 Intestinibacter sp. | reverse complement strand
ATTTTATACCAGCCATTTGAACATTTTTCTACTATTTCTACTTTTGTTCCTTTTGTTAAGTATCCTATCTTAGAGTAACTTGTTCCTGATCCTTCTCTTACGTTTAATCCACTTGTTGTTACTCCTGTTGCTATTACTTCACTCACTTGTTCATCTAATTTTACATATTTTCCTGATACATATCCGTATGCTCCATTGTATTTTATTTTATACCAGCCATTTGAACATTTTTCTACTATTTCTACTTTTGTTCCTTTTGTTAAGTATCCTATCTTAGAGTAACTTGTTCCTGATCCTTCTCTTACGTTTAATCCACTTGTTGTCACTCCTGTTGCTATTACTTCACTCACTTGTTCATCTAATTTTACATATTTTCCTGATACATATCCATATGAATCATTGTATTTTATTTTGTACCAACCATTTGAACATTTTTCTACTATTTCTACTTTTGTCCCTTCGTTTAAATAACCTACCTTATCGTAATTTATTGATGCTCCTTCCCTTACATTTAATCCGTTTGTTGTTACTCCTGTTGCTATTACTGATAACTCAGGTTCTGGCGTATTATTTATAGCTTTAAATGGTATTTTATTGTTCTTTGCATAGGTTTCTGCATATGAACCTTTTTCACCATAAATTGTAACTGTTTTTGTACATCCTTCAACTAGTGCTTCAGCTATTTGAGTAACTGATTTTGGTATTGTAAGCTTAACTAAATTTTCGCAGCCTGCAAATGCACTACTACCGATAGTCTTAACAGTATCTGGAACTGTAAATTCAGTAAACGCTGTATGCGCAAAAGCAGCTGCACCTATCTCTGTTAAATTATTTGGCATATTTATTTTTTCTAATAACAAACAATCATAAAATGCAAACTCAGGTATTTTATTTATACTATCTGGCAATGTTATTTCAGTAAGCTCTGTTGTACCTGCAAAAGCAGCTCCTCCTATTTCTGTTACACTATCTGGTATATTTATTTTCTTTAAGTCTCTAGCATAATAAAACATACCTTCTGGTATTTTATTTATAGTATCTGGTATTGTAAATTCAACAAAGCCTGTAGCTGCAAAAGCAAGGTCTCCTATTTCTGTCACACCCTTCGGTATATCTAGTTTTTTTAAAGATATGCAGAACTGAAACAAACCTTCTGGTATTTTAGTCATAGTATCTGGCAATGTTACTTCTTCTAAAACATAATTCTCTCTTAAAGAATATGGGGCCAATTCAACTACACTATCCTTAGGTATATTTATCTGTCTTAAACTTGAATTTAAAGTACATGCTAGAAAATCTATAGCAGTAACTGTACTTGGTATGTTTATTATTTTTAAATAATCACACTCGCAAATTGCTTTTGAACCTATAGCTTTTACCCCTTCTGGTATTGTAAGACTTTGAATATGTGAATCATGAAATACATTTTTATAAATCATTGTAACTGAATGTCCACCAAGAGTATTTGGAATAACTAAATCTTCTTTTGCAATAATTTCATAATCACCAGTTGTTTCATTGTAAACCTCACCGCTATAAGCAGTTATTACAGCCTCGTTTCTATTATTTACTACATAAGAATAAAGACCATTTGATTTAAGCTCTTGAAGTATTTTTAATTCACCTTTGTCATATTTTGCTTCATCAAATCCCCAATCAATATTTAAATAATACTCTTGAAGATCATCTTCTTCACTCATTGCTTGTGAACTTGACAATGTTTTTGAAATAGATTGGTCTTTAACTTGTTTCTCCACTGCATAAGAGCTTTCTGAACTAAAACCAAAGGAAAGCAACAAGCTTAATACCGTTAAAAAACATGCGGATTTTTTAAATTGTTTTACCATAAGATAAATTCCCCCTTTTTTATAAGTACTTTTATAGTATCACAGTTGAATACGTTTTCCTATTATTTCCAACTATTTGTAATAAATTCGATACTATTTCTTTTTCCCCTTTAATATATAAGACTCTATTTCTAAAAAAAATTCGCCACTTTTTTTAAATTTTTTTATTTTTTTGTAAAAAAAATGGATTGCCAATACAGCAATCCATTTTTTATCTAAATTATCGTTTAAATCTTATTTAAAGTAATTTACACCACTTTCAAATATTTTTTGATCTTTTTCACCATGTATATTTTTAAGAGTGTATTTACCAATTCTTTCAGAGTGACCCATCTTACCTAAGATTCTACCATCTGCACTAGTTATACCTTCAACTGCGTAGAATGAACCATTAGGGTTGTAGTCTATATCGTAAGTAGCATTTCCAGCTAAGTCAACGTATTGAGTTGCTATTTGTCCATTTGCTACTAATTGATCAAATGTTTCTTTGTTAGCAACGAATTTACCTTCACCATGAGATATAGATATACTATGTAGGTCTCCTACTTGAGTTCCTGCTAACCATGGAGATTTATTTGATGCTACTCTAGTAGTTACAACCTTAGCTTGGTGGCGACCAATGTTGTTATAAGTTATAGTTGGAGCGTCTTCAGCAGTTACTGGTTTTATTTCTCCATAAGGAACTAATCCTAATTTGATTAATGCTTGGAATCCATTACAGATACCTAACATTAAACCATCTCTATTAGTTAATAAGTCATTTATAGCTTCAGCTATTCTTGGATTTCTAAATACAGTTGCTATGAATTTAGCAGAACCATCTGGTTCGTCACCTGCACTGAATCCACCTGGTATCATAACTATTTGAGAAGATTGTATTTCTTTAACCATAGTTTCGATTGAATCTTCTATGTTAGCATAAGTTAAGTTTCTGAATACTTTTATGCTAGCTTTTGCTCCAGCATCTTCAAATGCTCTAGCTGAGTCGTATTCACAGTTAGTTCCAGGGAATGCTGGTATGAATACTTTTGGTTGTACTATTGATAATGAAGATTTTTGGTGTTCGTTAACTATGAAGTTTATATTTGATATTTCGCCAGTTGGTTCAACAGCTTTTGTTGGGAATATTGGTTCTAAAGTAGATTCATAAGCTTTGTAAATCTTACCTAAGCAAACTTTATATCCATCAACTTCTATATATTGTCCTTCTATAGTTTTACCAACAACCTTATAATCTACACCATCTAATAATGCTAAGTCAGCTTCTTCCATTTCAAGAGCTATGTTTCCATATGCAGGATCAAATAATTTATCTGCATCAACATCCTTAGCTAATTCAAATCCTATCTTGTTACCAAATGCCATCTTAGCTACAGCTTCTCCAAGTCCACCATAACCTAGAGCATATGAATCAAGAACCTTCTTAGCTTGAGTTAATTCTCTTACTTT
>NZ_JAXEWM010000151.1:0-5135 GCF_034113885.1 Intestinibacter sp. | reverse complement strand
CTTAAATATAATACTCTTGAAATTAGAGAAGATGTGATAAGAATGGTTTCAGGAGAGGAGATAGATATAACTATAAATGAAGAATTTAGAGCGGGGCAAGGTGATCCGAAGACTAAGGAAGAAATCTATTCTGCTATGATTACTCTAGGCTTTCTATCTTACAATGACGGTTATTTAAAAATACCAAATAAAGAACTCATGCTAGAATTTGAAAATGAACTAAAAAATAGCACTTTGAAGTAATAAATCTATTATATATATTACATCAAAGTGCTATATTTTTAAATTCTTATTTAAAGTAAGATACTATTTTGTGCTAAAATTTGTTATATCATAAAAAATTATTATATTATTTTAAATCTATTAAGTTTAAATTAAGATTGAAAAAATATAATAAAAAAATAGAAAAAAGAAAGATATTTTAAAATATTTATTAAAATAAAGAATAAGGAGATTGAAAATTAAAAGGATAAAATATTCTATAACGCAAATAACAAGGCACATTATTCAATTAATAAGCTTTATACTATTTCCAGGATTATTTATATTGACATGGAATGCAATATCATCAATATATAGAGCAATATTAGAAGGGACATTTACATTATCTAGCATGATGTCGCCAATATTAATTTTAATAGCAGTAATACCGATCACGATTTTCCTAGGCAGATTTTTCTGCGGATACATCTGCGCCTTTGGAAGTATGCAAGAATTCCTAAATTACCTAGGAACAAAATTAAAAATAAAAAAAATAAAGATAAATCCAAATCTCGACAAAAAATTAAGATACATAAAGTACATATTAATAATAATATTTGTAATGCTTTGGACCTTCAACATCACAATAGACGCAAAGCTCAACCCATGGAATGTCTTTGGCATATATTCATCATACAAGGGCTGGTCAGATTTTAGCATGCTCCTAACATTTGGAGGGCTTTTGCTTTTACTGATAATCATATCTTCACTGTTTGTAGAAAGAGCCTTTTGCAGATATTTTTGTCCATTAGGTGGAATATTTTCATTAATCTCAAAGCCTCGTATTTATAAAATAAAAAAGAATTCAACTAAATGCGTAAACTGCGATTTATGCACAAAAAAATGTCCAATGGGAATAGACGTCGACGAAGAAACAAGCATCCACGGAAAAGTTATTTCCAGTGAATGCATAGATTGCTTCAAATGTATAGATACATGCAAACCAAAAGCTCTATACATAAATCCAAAACAAGCTGTTTCAGGAATAATCGTTGCAGCTACAATTTTAGGAATATATTGTGCAAGTACAATGATTCCAAATGCAAGTAATTCGACCGAACAGTTAATCTCAAATACTTCTTCAGAACAAGGCAAATACGCAGATGGAACTTATACAGGCAGCGGAGAGGGCTATAGAGGAACAGTCACAGTCGAGGTAAAAGTAAGCGGTGGAAATATTTCATCTATCACAGTGCAGTCATATCAAGACGATGAACCATTTTTCGATAAGGCTCAAAACACAATAATAAATGAAATTATTTCCAATCAATCTACAGATGTTGACGTGGTAAGTGGCGCTACTTATAGTAGTAATGGGATAATTGAGGCGGTAAGTGATGCTTTGGGAGTTTCGTTTACGAATCCTAATGATCAGATGGAAGGTGAGAGACATCATGGTGACGGTCATAGACATAGGATGGAATAAATGATTAACAAGACTTTAGGAGGTAATATGGACAGCAAGGAATTAATACAAAAGATGTATAAATATGAAGAAGGTTTATTAAAACAGAGATACGAGAGCGTAAAAGAAAAAGATGTAGAAAGAATATTTGATATGATGCAGGACCCGACTTATATAGAAATTTTGCAAGAGGATATGGATCTATTGATAGATTTAGTGCGTGGACCTGTTTATGTAGATAATGAAATTGCAAATTTTTATATGTTTTCAAAGACAAATGACGGGCTTGACAACATATGGATAGATGAAGCTAGAGATTTAGTTGAAGATTTAATATTTTATAGTCATATAAAATGTGGTGATTACTTATTTTATTTTGATAAAAAGGATTTAGTTGAAATAGCGAAAAAAATATTAGAAAATAGCCTGTGTCAATCAAAGTATTTTAATAAATATTTAGCTCCTTATTTAAGCAAAGAGAAAATAGTTGAGCTTTTATTAGAAGGAAGATTCAAAAGTGAAGTTGTGGAAGATTTGATTGATAAGGTTGATATAGAGATATTATTAAATTTAAATCCAAAACCAGCATTTAAAACGAGCGAAGGAGAACAGATTTATTACTCATATATAGAGGATTTAAAGAAGATAGTTCGTATGTAGAAAATTAAATAAAATGATGAAAAATAGCACTTTGAAGCAATAATGATCTATTAATGCATTATATCAAAGTGCTATAATATTATTATTAAAATCAATATCTAAAGTTTTAAGTACAAAATTTATCTATTAAATTCCAGTTTATAAAAATTACAAAAAGTGAGGGATATTTATGGCAAATATTATAGCAGTTGTTTGGGACTTTGATAAAACACTAGTTAATGGATATATGCAAGATCCTATATTTAAATATTATGGTGAGGATTCAAAAAATTTTTGGAATGAAGTTAATAGTCTTCCAGAAAAGTATGAATCACAAGGTGTAAAAGTTAATAAGGATACTATCTATTTAAATCAATTTATTAAATACGCTAAAGAAGGCAAATTTAAAGGATTAAATAATGATAAGTTAAGAGAATTTGGAAAAGAGTTAGATTTTTATAAGGGAATACCTGAGATATTTCAAAAAACAAAAGAAAAGATAGAAGGAAATACTAAATATAAATTATATGGAATAGAAGTCGAACATTATATCGTTAGTACAGGCATGAAGCAGATAATAGAAGGATCTAATATAAGGAAATTTATACAACAAGTGTGGGCATGCGAATTAATAGAAGATGTTGACCCTGAAAATCCTGAAGAAAAAATAATAAGTGAAATTGGATATACAATTGATAATACCTCAAAGACAAGAGCTTTATTTGAAATTAATAAAGGTGTTGGAATATTAGAGGATATTGATGTAAATATGAAAATAGCTAAAGAATTTAGAAGGGTTCAATTTGAGAACATGATATATATTGCAGATGGACCAAGTGATATACCTGCTTTTTCTGTAGTTAAAAAAAATGGAGGTTCTACATTTGCTATTTATCCTAAAGGGAAAGAAAAAGAATTCAAACAGGTTGAACAAATGAGAAAAGATGGACGTATAGATATGTTCGCAGAAGCGGATTATTCAGAAGGGACAACAGCTTATATGTGGATAATGAATAAAATTGAAGAGTATGCTGATAGGATTTATAAAAGTGAAAGAGATAAGATTTCTCCTGGAGGTACGCCTAAGCATATAATAGATTAAATAATAATATTACAAAAGTATAGAAATTATTATATTTATAACCAAATAAATTAAAAATTTTAATAAAAAACGAGGTGAAATATTTATGAATAAAACTGAAAATTTTATATTAGTAAAAGTAGCAGATGAGAGTGAAGACATAATTGAACGTTTAAATCAAAGTTTTGAATTATCTGAACATAGGTACTATAATTTAAAGTTAAAAGATGAAGAAAATCTTCAAAAAGAAAATTTAGAAAAATTAAAAGAGTACAAGATTGCTTTTTTAGAGTTTAATAAAGAAAATAAAGCAGTTAAGAAAATATATTTAGGAACATGTAAAATAAAGAAAAATGCATATAAAGAACATATGAGTTTTAGTTATATTATAAGGGATATTATTAATTCTAGCTTAGTTATTAAAAATTTTATATCCGCAATAGTTTTTGATTTAAATAAAGATTTTGAGCAAGGCTCTTATGTAAATGTAGAAAGTGCCATAGAAGCATACAATCAATTAGAAGCTTCTAAAAGAAAAATTTACAAATTAAAGTATTCTGATAAATCTAAAAAATATAGAGAGATACCATGGGAACAAAATTTAAATAAATTAAGCCAAAAAAATGAATATTGTATAAGAGCTTATGATGTAAAAGAAAAAAATAGTGATAATAGAAGTGAGTTTCAAATAGACAGAGAGCGTTTAATACATGCTAGAACATTTAGAAGATTAGTGGATAAGGCACAAATATTTACTGCTTCAAAAGGAGATCATTATAGAACAAGAATGACTCATACATTAGAGGTATCTCAAATTGCTAGAGGAATTTGTATTGAATTAGGATTAAATAATGAATTAACAGAGGCAATTGCATTAGCTCATGATATAGGTCATACTCCATTTGGTCACCAGGGGGAAAGAACTTTAAATAATATATTGAGAGGTAAAACAGATATAATTCCTAATTGTGAAAAGTTAAAAATGGGTGGATTCAAGCATAATTATCAAGGATTAAGGGTATTAAGTTACTTAGAAGAAAAATATATACAACATGAGGGAATAAATTTATCTTATCAAGTATTAGAAGGCGTTCTCAAACATACTAAGATATGTGAATTATGTAAAGATGACAAGAAAGATTGTAAATGTCAAGAAGAAAAATGTTTTAAAATAGATGAATTCTTAGTTAACGGAGAAAAGGAATATTTATTTTTAGATTATCCATTTTCTACAACATTAGAAGGTCAAATTGTAGCTATAGCAGATGAAATAGCACAAAGAAGCCATGATTTAGATGATGCTCTTTTATCAAAACATATTAATTTAGATGAATTAATACAATATTGTAGCATAAAAAAAATGAGCGAAATAAAAGAAATTCTTGATAATATAAAATATGAAATAGAATCTAAAAAGAAAGAAGGAAGAATATTTATTTATGAGGAAGATATGATTCGTTCAAGAATAATTTCGGATATTATAACTTTTTTTATAAAAGATGTTGTAAAAGTTTCAGAAAAAAATATGGAAAATTATGAACCAAATGATTTTTTTGATAAAAAGCATAGAATTGATAAAAAATTAATAGATTTTAGTGAGAGTGGAAAAATTGTATTAGAATATTTAGAAAGAATAATTAATAAAAAAGTAATAAATAGCTATGATGTAACAAGATTTGATGATAATGGTGAAAAAATTGTTACATGTTTGTTTAAAGAATATTATAATAATATAAAAATATTACCAGA
>NZ_JAXEWM010000150.1:0-2264 GCF_034113885.1 Intestinibacter sp. | reverse complement strand
ATACCGATACCTGTATCTGTAATTTTAACAGTTGCAGTATCCTCTGTGTCCATAAGCTGTATAGATATCTTACCATTTTCGTCTGTAAATTTTATCGCATTTGAGATGAGGTTTAACCAAACCTGCTGCAATAGGTCCTCGTTGCTGTATATTTCTACCTCGTCTAGATCTATATCTATATCTAAGTTTTTTTCGCTTAAATCCCTCTGTAAAAGAAGCACAGAATGTCTTAGCTGTTCATCTAGAGAAAATGCCACCTTGTCTGTTATGATTTCCTGAGTTTCTAATTTAGTCAGTTTCAAGATATTGCTGGTCAAATTGGAAATTCTAGATGTCTCGCTGATTATTATATCTAGATATTCATCTCTGTCCTCTTTTGAAAGAGTATCGTCCTTTAATAAGTTTGAAAATCCCTGTATAGTCGCTATTGGCGTTTTGATTTCGTGGGATACATTGCTTATAAAGTCGTTTCTAAGTGTCTCGATGCTATTTAATTCCTTTACCATTGTGTTGAATTTTGCAGTTAGAGAAGCTAGCTCAAATTCATTTGGGATAGGTAGTTTTATATTGAAATTTCCCTTGGCGACTTCTCCAGTGGCGTAGTTTAAATTTCTAATAGGCATTAAAAATTTTTTACTAAACATAGTTACCATAATTGATATAAATATCAATGTATATGAAATAGCAAGTAGACTATTTATAGTTGTATAAAAAAACAAGTTCTTTTTTGGTTTATTTGAAATCACGACGTATTTATCCTCGATTGGAACAAGTGTAGTAATCGAGTGAAGTGGCTTTTCAGAGTAAATAACTTCATCGCTTTCAGTTAAATCATCGTAGCTTGATATATCGTTTACTACATTTATCTCGTATTCACTTCCGAAATCCATCGAAATAATCTTTTCAAGTGGAAAATCAGTTTCATCGTGTAATAGCAAAATATTTTGGGCTATTTTAGTCTGATTTTGCTTCATAGTATGCTCTATGGTATTTCCGTAAAAGCAATACGAAATAACAAATGAGAAGCATCCAGAAAATATAGAAATCAAAACCATGAATAAAATAAGCCTTGTCTGCAGGTTTCTTATCATGAATTGACCACCGCTTTATATCCAAGACCTCTTACTGTGACAATTTCAAAATCCTTTGAATCTCTGTAGCGCTCTCTTATTCTCTTGATATGTACATCTACAGTTCGCTCGTCTGCTAAGCTCTCCATACCCCAAATCTCGTCTAAAAGCTGTCTACGTGTAAATATAGTATCTGGTGAAGACACCAATTTAAATAAAAGGTAAAATTCCTTTTTAGGTAGAGTGTTACATTCACCATCTACTGTTACAGATAGGGAATTGTAATCTAAAACTGTGTTTCCAATAGTTATCTTGTGGTCGTTTACAATTTTTGATCTCCTCAATATTGCTCCAATTCTCAGGATTAATTCCTCAAAGTCGATAGGCTTTACCATATAATCGTCAGCTCCCATAGAAAATCCCTTTTTCTTGTCTTCTAGCTGTTCTTTAGCAGTGACCATTATAATCGGAATTTCACAATGTCCTTCTCTTAAAGTTTCAGTAAATTCATAGCCATCCATATTAGGCATCATTATATCGCAAATTATCAAATCTATATGTGTAGTATCTAAAACATCTAGTCCAACCTCACCGTCAGAGGCTTCAAAGGTTGAGTATCCGTGTTGTTTTAAAGTAGCACATATGAGCTTTCTCATATTTTTATTATCTTCAATTACTAGTATATTAAACATCTAAAGCACCTCAAATTTATTATCTATATTAAGAAAGTTTACCGTCTAGGCAAATTTATTTTAACTAAATTACATTATAACATTATAGATTGTAAATATGAACTTAATATAAAATTTTACATCTATATTTAATTCATATTTTATTAATATATTTCCTTTATATTTAAAATATATTAAAATGTATTTGTCTAAAATAGTTGAGGTAAATAGATTTAGGAGGGCTTATGTTACAGCTTAAAAATATTTATAAGAGTTATATAACAGGAGGCAATAAACAAATCGCATTAGACGGGATTAATTTAAAGTTTAGAGAGAGTGAATTTGTGACAATTTTAGGTCCAAGTGGCTCAGGCAAGACTACCTGTTTAAATATAATAGGTGGTTTAGAGTATTACGATAAGGGCGATTTAATAATAAACGGCAGATCCACAAAGGATTTTAGCGATTCTGATTGGGATTCATATAGAAATAATACTGTAGGATTTATATTTAAAAATTACAA
>NZ_JAXEWM010000149.1:0-9654 GCF_034113885.1 Intestinibacter sp. | reverse complement strand
AATTATTTTCTATAATTATAACCTTTGTGTCCTGTCCTCCGATGTCTATTATTGTGCAGTCTCCTTTTGCAATTTCTACACCACCTTTTCCGTGGCAAGTAATCTCTGTTACTACTTTATCTGCAAAATCAACAGAAACTCTTCCATATCCAGTGGCAACCACCTTAGTATTTTCATCCTCTACATCGATGTCATCGCATAGCAATCTCTTTTTTATTTCATTTACAGTTTCCTTACTGCTCCATCCTGTTGGAAGTACAAATTCTGTATTTTTATCTCCAAGGACAACTACTTTTGAAGCAGTAGATCCTATATCTATTCCTACATAATTCATAAATTTTTCCTCTAGCAATATCTGTCTCTATTTGGTCTTATGTTTTTTTCAATTTCAACTATATCAATTATATCAATTGACTCGTTTGACACACACTCTCTGATTTTTTCTATATCCTCTTTATTGACTAAAAGAGATATTCCACAGCTTTTAGAAGCCACTCTTGGAGTTGGTGCTATTGTGCATTTGATATTTTTTGATTTTAAGCTGTTGTATAGACGCATGCCATTGTCGTGATTTTCAAACAAAACATAATACTGTTTCATTTATTTTGTTCCTATCATTTCTATAAATGCACCTATTCTAGTACGAAGTTGTTCTGCGTCACTATCTGTATAGTCAGTTTCTATTCCCATAACTGGTATTTTAGCTTCTTTTAATGCTCTTTCAACTGTATAACCTTCTACATCGTATAAGCTGCAGAATTTTAAGTTTACGTCTATTACACCGTCTACTTTGTATTCTTTAGCTAAACGTATAATATCATCTATTCTAGCAGTATTTGGTGTGAAGCAAGCACAGTTGATACCCATATATCTTCTTGCTAGAGCATCTATTTGTTCATCTACAGTAGTCTTAGTTTCGTCTACTAAGTTTTCAAAATATCTAGTTCCTGTACACATTTCTTCACATACAACTACTGCTCCACTAGTTTCTATTATGTTATGTAGTTTCCAGTTTGGAACTGCAAGTGGTGTTCCTGTCAATAATATTCTCTTAGTTCCTTCTTTAACTACACTTACACCATCTTTGATTCTTTGTTCTAGCTCATCACAAAGTTTGTTTGTCATTTGTGTAAAACGAGCTGGATCATCGTAAAATGCTATTTGAGATATAACTAAAGCATCTCTACCACTTATAGGCACTTTATCTGCTTTACGACATTCGTATAGACGACTTAAAGCTTTTCTCTTGTTGTTTATTAATTTTATACTTTCGTTTAATGATTCTGCTGTAACCTTATTTCCTGTAAAATCTTCTATTACCTTTTTAAGATCTCTTATTTCGTCTGCCCAAGCTTTTATATCTTTTTCACGTTTCATTTGAGGTAAATCCATAACGTGAACTGGTACATCTTCTCCTAATATTTCCCAAGCTTTTTTCTTGCCATCGCAAGTAGTTTCACCTATATACATGTCAGCTATTCTAAAGAAAGGACATGTTCTATCAAGTCTAGCACCTACTGATGCTTTTATTAATGGACATGTATTTGTTGGAAGGACTTTTTCACCGCCCGGTACCCAGAATTGTGATCCGCCACAAAGACCTGTAGCTATTGCATTTGCTGCAAATATTAACTCATCTGGAACATAGACGCAAAAAGTCCCAAACACCTTTTTTCCTTCTTCTTGTGCCTTTATTAGTTCTTGAGGTCTAACTCCGTGAATTTCTGCTATTACAAAATTATAATAGTCCATTGCTTCAGGTCTATTTTCTTGTGATAAGAATACATCTCCAAAAGCTTGAGGTAATACCTCACATAATTGATCATGGGTTTCTAAATCCATACCTAGATCTTCCCACATTTTTCTGTAATCAGCCATACTTCTATCTCCTTTTGATTTTAATTTATTTTATAAATTTTACATAAAGTAAAAATTATAATCTACAGATAATCTTCCCCATTTTTCAAATCAGTTAAAATAGTTTTTATAGCATCAATACATATATCTACTTCTTCTTCTGTATTGAAGTGGCTAAATGAAAATCTAACTGTTCCCTGAGGGAATGTTCCTAAAGTCTTATGTGCTCTTGGCGCACAATGCAAGCCAACTCTAGTCATGATTTTATATTTGCTACTTAAGGAAAATGCCACTATACTGTTGTCTACATCTTCGAAATCTAAAGACACTACCCCTACTCTGCCTTCTATTCCTTTTTTACCAGCAATTTTTACACCATCTATTTCTTTAATACCATCTAAGAAATATTTAGTTATTTCCATTTTTTCATTTCTTATATTATCTATTCCAGTTTCTTTTAAATAAATAAGCGCTTGATGTAAACCTATAATTCCAGGTAAATTCATTGTTCCACTTTCGAATCTATCTGGTAAAAATTCAGGCATTTCTTCTGAATCAGACATACTTCCTGTTCCACCGCTTATAACTGGTTCGATCTGGCCGGCTAATTCATCGCTAACTATAAATCCACCTATTCCTTGTGGACCAAGTAACCCCTTGTGTCCTGTAAATGCCAAGAAATCTATATTGTCTTTTACCATATCTATATCTACTATACCAGCACTTTGTGCTGTATCGACTACGTAAATTAGATTGTGTTCTTTACATATAGCTCCTATATCGCCTATCGGTAAAATAGTCCCACACACATTTGAGGCATGTGTAGTGATTATGGCCTTAGTATTTTTTTTGATATAAGGTATGAAATCACTTGCTTTTACACTACCCTCTTCATCACACTGAACTACATCAAATTCTAATCCTAATTTTTGCATTTGCACTAATGGTCTCATGACTGCATTGTGTTCTACACTACTTACAATTACATGATCTCCTGGTTTTAAATAACCTTTTATGAAATAATTTAGCGAATAAGTGACACTTGGTGTGAATACTACATTCTTAGAATTAGAGCAGTTAAATAAATCCTTCAACATTTCTCTTGTCTCTAATACAGCACTCCCTACTTCATATGCACCTTCATATCCACCTCTATTTATATTAAAAGCACCACCTTCTATAAAAGCGCACATAGCTTTTCCAACATTGGGTGCTTTTGGAAATGATGTACTTGAATTATCAAAATATATATCTTTCATTTTCTTTTAACACCTTCTTTTCGAGTAATTGTATTATATTATTACTTTATTTTCATCATACTATAATTATAAATTATAATACGTTATTTTAGCCACAATTTATCGAATAAATAAAATGCCTTTTTTTACAAAAATTTTATTTATTTAATCTTTATAATCCTTAAAATTTCATCTTTTTAATTCTATTATTCAAACTCTACATCTGATGCTTTAAGAGTAATATAATCGTATCCATTTTCACCATCTATACTTATATGAAACTCGAAACCTCCATCTGCTAAATATATTTCATCGTACATCCAATAGCAATCTTTTGCAAAATTATTTTCTATCATTTCAGCTTTTTTGTATATAATTCTTTTTATATCAGTAAATCCTCCTCCATTATCTAGCTCGAATACAATATCATCTCCAATATTTTTAATTTTCAAAATCATACAATCGTGAAAATCATAGTTTTCTTTTATATTATCTGGTATTTTATCACTAATACTGTCCCAATATTTAGAATAATTTTCAAAAGCTTTTTCAAAATTCCTATCATCTTCAGCACAATATTTATCTATCATTTTTTTTACCTTTCTAGTAGCTTTTCCTAGTGCTAAAACTCTTACATCAGCTACTTGATCTAAAATTTCTGCTGGCAATTTTTGTCTTAATTCTTCTACTTCTCTATTATGCATTTCTAAAAAAGACTCTGTAAGTTTATCTTCATCATATGGCTCTATTTCTTCTTCATAGTCCTCCATACTTTGTCTTTCGTTTTCTAAAATTTCTTCTCTTAACTTTTCAAATTCTTCTTCCGTCATTACATCCCTAGCATTTACAAGATTCCCATTGTCATCAAAAAAATGAATTTCATTCCATAAGTCCTCTTCATTTTCTCCATCTTCCATCTCCGACATTTCTTTTTCTTCTTCTAAAAATTCTTTTAATTTAGCATTGTAAAGATCCTGATAATATTTTTCTGAAAATCTTCCTGCCTTTAAACTAACTTCAAGTTCTAAACAAATATCTTTATAATTATTTTGCCACTCTTTTGTAAAATATTTCATATGTTAATACCACCTTTAATAATTTTTTGTAATTAAATTATAAACTACTTTTTATAAGCATACATTAAAAAATTTATCTTAAAAAATATTTAAATGAATAAATTAATTAAAACACAAAAAGAGTGTCCAAAAATAGACTCCTAATCTATATTTGAACACTCCATATATAGTCAATTATTTAATTTCAAATCAATTATTTTCTAGGATTTTTTATAGTTGCTCTAGCAGCAGCAAGTCTAGCTATTGGAACTCTATATGGTGAGCAAGATACATAGTTAAGTCCTGTATTGTAGCAGAATTCTACTGAAGATGGTTCTCCACCATGTTCTCCACATATACCTAATTTAATATTGTCACCTTTTACTTCTCTAGCAGCTGTTGCAGCCATTTTAACTAATTTACCTACACCATGTTGGTCTAATACTTGGAATGGATCTTTTTCAAGTATTTCTCTATCAACGTATTCACCTAAGAATTTACCAGCATCGTCTCTTGAGTAACCAAATGTCATTTGAGTTAAGTCATTTGTACCAAAACTGAAGAAGTCAGCTTCTTTAGCTATTTCATCAGCGATTAAGCAAGCTCTAGGTATTTCTATCATTGTACCAACAGTGTATTTAAGTTCTACGCCAGCTTCAGCAATAACAGCATCTGCAGTTTCAACTACAGTTTGTTTAACTGTTCTAAATTCGTTTAATGCACCAACAAGTGGTATCATTATTTCTGGTTCAACGTTTAATCCTTCTTTATTTACAGCTATAGCTGCGTTTATTATAGCTTTAGTTTGCATTACAGCTATTTCTGGATATGTTACAGCAAGTCTACAACCTCTGTGTCCTAGCATTGGGTTGAATTCTGCTAATTCTTCACATCTCTTCTTGATTGCTATAGCTTCTATTCCCATATCTTTAGCAAGTTCTTCTATAGTTTCATCGTCTTGTGGTAAGAATTCATGTAGTGGTGGATCTAAAAGTCTTATGTTAACTGGACGTTCACCCATAACTCTGTAGATATCCTCGAAGTCTTTTTGTTGCATTGGAAGTAATGTATCTAATGCTTTAACTCTTTCTTCTACAGTATTTGATAGAATCATCTTTCTAACTGCAGGTATTCTTTCTTCGTCGAAGAACATATGTTCAGTTCTACAAAGTCCTATACCTTCAGCTCCGAAGTCCACAGCAGCCTTAGCATCTCTTGGGTTATCTGCATTAGTTCTAACCTTCATTTGTCTAATTTCATCAACCCATCCCATTAATTTTTCAAAGTTACCAGTCATATCTGCAGATGCTTTAGCTACATTTCCTAAGTAAACTGTACCAGTAGAACCATCTAAAGAAATATAATCTCCTTCTTTAAGAACTATATCTCCAACTTCTATAGTTTTTAAAACTTCACTTACTTTTATTTCTCCACAACCAGCTACACAGCATTTACCCATACCTCTTGCTACAACAGCAGCATGTGAAGTCATACCACCTCTAGCAGTAAGTATACCTTGTGCGCTTACCATACCTTCTATATCTTCTGGAGAAGTTTCTTGTCTTACAAGTATTGTTTCTGTACCATCTTTAGATGCTTCAACTACATCGTCAGCACTAAAGTAGATTTTACCACTAGCAGCACCAGGTGAAGCAGGTAAACCTTTTGCTAAAACCTTTGCCTCTTTAAGAGATTTATCTTCAAATTTTGGATGTAGTAATTGATCTAATTGGTTAGGTTCAACTCTCATTATTGCTTCTTCTCTAGTTATTAATCCTTCTTCAACTAAGTCAACAGCTACGTTTATAGCAGATTTTGCAGTTCTCTTACCATTTCTAGTTTGTAATAAGAATAATTTACCTTTTTCTATAGTAAATTCTATATCTTGCATATCTCTGTAGTGTTTTTCTAGTTTGTCAGCAGTTTTTACAAATTGATCATAGATTTCTGGCATTATGTCTTTTAATGTATCTATTTTTTGAGGAGTTCTTATACCTGCAACAACGTCTTCACCTTGAGCATTTATTAAGTATTCTCCTAATAGATGGTTTTCACCAGTAGCTGGGTCTCTAGTAAACGCAACACCTGTACCACTGTTATCTCCCATATTACCAAATACCATTGATTGAACGTTAACTGCTGTTCCTAAATCATTAGGAATATCATTTAATTTTCTATATACTATTGCACGAGGATTATTCCAAGATCTAAATACGGCTTCAACTGCTAACATTAATTGTTTTTTAGGATCTTGTGGAAAATCTTCTTTTACTTCTGATTTGTAGATAGCTTTGAATTCTTCAACTATTGCTTTTAGGTGATCAGTAGTTAATTCTGTATCAAATTTAAATCCATTTTGTTCTTTGTATTTATCCAAAACGTTTTCAAATTTATACTTAGGAACTTCCATAGCAACGTCAGAGAACATTTGTATAAATCTTCTGTAACTATCATATGCAAATCTTTCATTTGCAGTAGCCTTAGCAAGTCCTACAACTGTATCATCATTTAAACCTAAGTTAAGTATAGTATCCATCATACCTGGCATTGATATAACTGCACCTGAACGAACAGATACTAATAATGGACTTTCTATAGAACCTAATTTTTTATCTAGATCAGATTCTAATTGCGCTAATTTATCTTCTATTTGTTCTATTATTTCAGGTTTTATAGTTTTATTACTTACATAGTAATCATTACAAGCCTCAGTTGAAATTGTAAATCCTGGAGGCACAGGTAATCCTATCTTAGTCATTTCAGCTAAATTTGCACCTTTTCCTCCTAATAAAGATCTCATGTCTTTATTACCTTCGTTGAAACTGTAAACGTATTTAGTTCCCATTTCTTAATTCCTCCAATAACATTTATATTCTTAATGAAAATTTATTTATATTTAAATTTTATGAAAAGTATTTGCAAAGATAATTGATCTTTTGCTAAATACTTTTCATAATATAAAATTACTCATTTAAATTAATTCTTAATGATCCTTGTGGATCTTTTTATGTATTCCCTTTTCCTTCATTATATCTAATATATCTCCAGCAGTTTCTTCTATAGCTTTGTTAGCTACATTTATAACTGGACATCCTATTTTTTTCATAACTTTCTCAGAGTATTCAAGCTCTTCTAATATTCTATCTAGTTTAGCATAATTTGCATTGCTTGAAAGACCAAGTGCTTTAAGTCTATTTGTTCTTACATTGTTAAGAACCTCTGGTGAATTTGTAAGACCTATTATTTTTTTAGAGTCTATTTCGTAGACTTCTTTAGGCACTGGTATCTCTGGCACTAAAGGTACATTTGCTACCTTTATGTTTCTATTTGCTAAATACATACTAAGAGGTGTTTTTGATGTTCTAGATATACCAATTAAAACTAATTCGGCTTCTTTTATACCTCTTCCTGGATCTTTACCATCGTCGTATTTAACTGCAAACTCAATAGCTGCTATTCTTCTGAAGTAGCTTTCATCCATTTTTCTTATTCTTCCAGCTTCTCCTAATGGTTGTTTACCAGTTTTTTCAATTAATATATTTAATATATCTGTCATTAAATCTATTTTTAAAAGACCATTTTCCTCACAGAAATCCCTTGCCATTTTAGATAATTTAGGATCTACTAATGTATATACAAATAATGCATTATCTTCCTTTGCATTATTTAATAAATCAAGTAACGCTTCTTCAGTTCTTACAAAAGGGAATCTTCTTATATAATATTCCTCTTCACTTAAACCAAATTGTGATATTGCAGCCTTTGAAACCTGCTGTGCTGTCTCTCCTATTGAATCTGAAACTGCATAAATCATTAAATATTCCATTAAAGTAATCCTCCTTAATCTCCAGCTATTTCTAAGAATAATTTTGTTATATTTGTCTTAGAAATTCTGCCTAATACCTTTGTTTTATTATCATCATCTACTTCTACAACTGGGATAGAATCTACTTCATGTTCAATAATCTTTCTAGCTGCCAATATTATACTGTCTTGTTTTTTTACAGTTACGACATTAGGAGTTCTCGTCATAATCATTCCTATTGGCATTTTATTTATATCAAATCCGCCAATTGTGGCCTTTAGTAAATCCTTTCTAGATACTACACCACATAAATTTTCCTCGTCATCTATAATAAATATACTTCCAACATCAGATAAAAACATCTCAACTATTACATCGTATAAACTAACATCCTTTTTTACTACTACAGGCATGCCCATTATATCTTCAACTTTCTTTTCTTTTATGTCATTTCCCAATAGATTTATTTGACTAATACCTGTATAAAAATATCCAACTTTAGGTCTTGCATCTAATATTCCTGTCATTGTCAATATAGCTAAATCAGATCTCAATGTAGCTCTCGTAACATTTAACGCAGCCGCTATATTTTCACTGGTTATAGGTTGATTTTCTTTTACGATTTCTATTATTCTTTGTTGTCTTTGATTAAGTTGAATGATAATCACCTTCTTTCAATATGCTATACTTTTTCTGTTTTTTCATTATATAGTATATTATATAATCATATATGCTATTCTGTAAACACTTTTTTTTATTTAGTATGACATATTTTTATTTTTTATATAAATACTACATATAATTTTGCTAATTATTAAACATTATTACTTTTTCAATCCCATTTTTTAGTGTTATTTATATCTTTATGTTATATAATTTTGGGTAAAAATTCAATATATACTTAGATATTTATGTTATTTTTATCAAAAAAATAGGTAAATAGATAGATTTTATTTTTTATAAGTCTACCTATTTACCTATTTTATATTTATTTATACTATTCTATTTTTAAATTTTCTTATTTATAAACAATTTTAGATAAATCGCATATAGTTAGCATAGTATCGTAGATTTGTTTTAATAATCCTAATCTATTTGCTTTTATAGCTTCGTCTTTATCCATTATCATTACATTGTCGAATAAGTTATCTACTAGTGGTTTTATTGAAGCAAAAGCATCTAATGCTTTATTGTATTCTTTATTAGCTAAGAATCCTTCAACTTGTGCTTTTATTTCTTTAAATCCAGCATTTAATTTTACTTCTGGATCTTCTTTTAGTAAAGCTTCGTCTACTTTATCAGATTCTGCTTTTTGAGCTAATGTAGATACTCTGTTGAATGCAGTTAACATTTCAACTAATTCTTCTTTTTGAAGCCAGTTATTTAATTCAACAGCTCTAGTATGTATGTCAGATATACTGTTTAAGTTAGAGCTTAATACAGCATCTATTACATCATATCTTATTCCTAAATCCTTGAATAGATTCTTAACTCTTTCAGTGAAGAAGTCCATTATTTGAGCTACTACTTCAGCTTTATTGAATTCTAAGTTATCGTAGTTGTCAAGAGCATCTCCAACTAATTTTTCTAAGTTTATGTCTAATTTCTTATCTAGTAATATACTTAATATACCTAAAGCTTGACGTCTTAGAGCATATGGGTCTTGTGATCCAGATGGTTTTATTCCTATTGCAAAGAA
>NZ_JAXEWM010000148.1:0-10435 GCF_034113885.1 Intestinibacter sp. | reverse complement strand
TAGTTCCACCTTCTATCATAAATTGACAATATTTTAGCCATTTTTCCAAGCTTAATTTTGTATTTGAAAGGGGAGAAAGACTTCTTTCGTCAAATGTTCTTCTACATTTTTTGCAAATATATCTTTGACGACCATATGTTGTTCCATTTTTATTTACCTCTGGATGCCCACATTTAGGGCATCTAAGACCTTTTTTAAATCTGCCTTCTAAAATCTTGTTTTTTCCATCTGTTTCATCATAAAAACCTAAATTATATAAATTTTTTAATTTTGCTTGAGCTAACGCTATAAAAGAACTCATTTCGTCTATATCTAAATTATCTACCATTGATCTAATTCTTTTAGAACTAAATATATTTGAATGTTCTTGTCGAAACATAATGCACCTCTTTCTAGTTTAGGTAATTCATAATAGAAATTCCTAATCTTGTAAATTCTTGGTTATATTATGTCCCAACAAAATTTATTTCATACATAATCTCACAAAATCATTTAACATATTTACAATAGGTTTAGGTTGTCAAATTAATATAAATTCTTTGTAAATAAAAAAGATCCTATTGTATAATTTTTTTACAATACAATAAGATCTCTTTATATTAGAATAATTTTAAATTATGTTTTTCATCAAAAGGTATGTCAAATAAATCAGAAATAGATTTTACCTTTTCTTTATCTACTACGTTTTCAAACGCTGCCTTGCTCATGTAAATTTCGTCTAGCTCCTTAGTGTTGTTTATAACGACTAATTTTAGTTTGTCTAAATCTCTTACTCCACAAAGCTTGACACATCCTTTAAATACATACTTATCGCTGTCTAATACTAAAGGTAGCTTCACGCTATTTGGCTCCGTAGAAGTTATCGCGTTTATGTAAGTAGCCGGGAAATCTACTTTATCGTAGAACTTCTTAGATACAAAATCTGCAAGTCCCATTCCATTTCCATTTCCGCCTGATTTTTCACTTATATCTAAAAATCCTAGCTTTATAGTGTTTGGACCACCGCTGGCGGCTTTTGTGTGGAATCTTCCTACGATGTTTGTATCTACTCCTGTACCACTTATGTTTTTTCCGATTTCGTTTACTATAAGCACGTCTATATCGTCTAAGTAGATTCTAGACATCAGCTTTTTAGATTTTTCCAAAATCTTTGGTTCTTCCTCTAGTATTTCATCTTTTTTCAATACAAATACATCTGCAACTTCGTTGTAACCATTTTCGATAGAGGCTACGCCGCAGATTATGTTTAAGTTTTGTAGAGCTATAGTTCCGACTTCGACTAGGTTTTCTGCCATATTTTCATATCTAAGAGAGTGGGTCATATCTGCTCCTTTTCTCTTAGCAAGCCCTATAGCCATCATCTTTATAAGTCCGCTTTCGTATTTTCCTCTAAAAGATGTATGTAGCTTTACTCTGTTTAGTAAAATAATACCGTCTGCGCTTGCTGCGTTTTTATCTATGTAGACTGGAAGGTCTTTAGATGTTCTGCCGACTTCTACTACCTCCATTGAAGATATTATATCGCAGCCTACAGTTTCTTTAGTTATGCCTAGTTTTTTTAGCATGTTGGCTTGACCTTCATCAGTTCCACCACCATGGCTTCCCATCGCTGGAACTACAAAAGGTGTAGCACCACATTTGTAGACAAAATCCACTACTGTCTTCATCAAAGCTTGGTAGTGGCTAATTCCCCTGCTGCCACCAGTTATCGCTATTTTCATGCCTGGCTTTATTTTATCTTTTATTTGTTTTTCGATTAATTTTTGATTTAAGTATTCAGGTACATTTTCTATCTTAGTATCGTCGAATACTTGTTTTACCTTCATAATTTGAGGTAGCTTTATATTATCTAGTATTTCATTTATTTGAGACATTTTTTACTCCTTACTTATTAAGATATTTTATCTACTTTTTTAGTTACTATAAGGTCGCTGTCATATCCCATTATATTTTTGACTACTACATCTCCAACTTCTACTGGAGCTTCTAATTTTATACTTTTTATTATATCCATTACATCGAATATTTTTGCCTTAGGAACTGGCTTTGTAAGTCTTACGCTCACAAGTGGAAGCTCTCCATTTAGTAAAACTACAGAAGAAGCTATGTTTCTTCTTGGGTCTACTAATTCTTGAGTTACGTATTCCTTACCCTTTTTGCAGCCTTCCCCTTCGATGCTCTTTATCTCTTTTCCTTCGTAATCTACTTCTATTTCACATCCATTTGGACAAACTATACATGTAAATTTTCTATTCACTTATAATCACCTTCAAATCCTTATCTGATTTTATTTCGTCTTTTGAAATTTTTATTTGAACCATCTCTGCTGGTATTGCTTTTTTGTATTTTTTAGTTTTTAAGATTTCTTCGCCCTGCATTATATCTACCTTGCATTCCTTAAATGGCTTTCTAACTCTGAAAGAAAGCACAAAATCCTTAGTTCCACTTATTTTTTGTGGAATAGTGTGGTTTATATTTTCTCCAGCTTCTATATTTATCTTGCTTTCGGCTAATTTTCCGTCGTTTATATATTCGCAAACGTGATCTGCAAGTCTTTCAGCTTCTAGTGAAACGAAATCTACTAAATCGTGAACTTGAAGTACGTTTCCTGCTGCAAATATACCTTCTACTGAAGTTTGGTAGTTTTCATCTACTACTGCTCCTTTAGTTCTAGGATCTAGTACGACACCTGCTTTTAGTGATAATTCATTTTCTGGGATAAGTCCTATTGAAAGTATCAAAGTATCGCATTCGTATCTTTTTTCTGTACCTGGAATTACCCTTTTATTTTCGTCCACTTGGCTCACTGTAACAGCCTCAAGTCTTGATTTTCCTTCTATGTTAGTTATTGTATGGCTTAGATAAAGAGGTATATCGAAGTCGTTTAAACATTGTTCGATATTTCTAGGAAGCCCATTTGCATATGGACAAAGCTCTACAACAGCCTCTACCTTAGCACCCTCAAGTGTAAGTCTTCTAGCCATTATAAGGCCTATATCTCCAGAACCTAGTATTACTATTTTTTTACCTACCATAGTATTAGTCAAGTTTATGTATCTTTGTGCGACACCTGCGTTGTAAATTCCAGCTGGTCTAGTACCAGGAGTTGATATAGCACCTCTAGTTCTCTCTCTACATCCCATAGTCAAAACTACAGCCTTTGCCTTGTATTGCTTTAGACCATCTCTAGTAGCGGCGATTACAAGCTTGTCGTTAGTTACATCTATAACTGTCGCATCTGTTATATAGTCGATTCCTTGTTTTTCGACTTCCTTTATAAATCTATCTGCGTATTCTGGTCCACTTAGAGTTTCTTTAAATCTAGTCAAACCAAATCCATCGTGGATACATTGCTTTAGTATTCCACCTAATTTATCTTCTCTTTCTACTATAAGTATATCTTCTATTCCTTTATTTTTAAGTTCAAGAGCTGCTGCAAGACCTGCAGGTCCACCTCCAACTATTACTACATCTTTATTTTCAATCATTAGTCTCTCACCTTTCCTACAAACATATTAGAGTTTTCTCTAGAATACAACACATCTTTTCTATCCTTGTGTTTAACCTCTTCTAAAAGTCCTGCTATTCTAGTTTCACAATATCCACCTTGGCATCTACCCATCATAGCTCTACATCTGTATTTGATTCCAGTTAGAGTTTCAACGCCTAGTGGGTTGTTTATAGCTTGAAGTATTTCCGCCTTAGTTATAGTTTGACATCTACAGATCACTTCGCCGTAATCAGGATTTTCTTTGATTAAGGCTTCCTTTTCTTCTATAGATTTATCAGCAAATGTAACTATAGGCTTTCTAATTGGATTAAAGCTTTCGTTTACTGTAAGATCTTCTTTTTCCTTCATTAGAGAAACTACATACTTGGCGATTGGAGTTGAGCTTGTAAGTCCTGGAGACTCGATTCCAACAAGGTTTATAGTATTTGGAGCTTCTTCTCTTCTCTCTATTACGAAATCGTGGTATCCACCTTCTTCCTTTGAAGCGAGCTTAGGTCTGATTCCTGCGAAATTTCTTATGAAATCTCCTCTATTTATATGAGGGAATATTCTTCCACCGTCTTTTATCAATAAGTCCATTATCTTTTGAGTAGCTGAATAATCGTCTCTCTCATCTATGTATTCACTACTTGGTCCTATAAATACATTTCCATCGATTGTCGGAGTCAAGTGAATTCCTAGTCCACCTTCCTTTGGATTTGGAACTGGATATGCTGGAAGGCTTAATTTTGAGCCGACCTTTTCATCTAGTATAAAATATTCTCCTCTACATGGATGTATTGTATAATCGTCTATTCCTAGCATCTTAGCCACCTTATCGCTGTAAAGTCCGGCAGCATTTACTACCCATCTAGTTTTGTATGTATCCTTTACAGTTTTTATATTGTAGACTTCATCTATTCTCTCTATACCGACTACTTCATTTCCAAAATAGTAATCGACACCATTAGCAGCTGCATTTTCTGCAAGCGCTATAGTAAGCAAGAATGGATTCAGTATACCTGTTGATTTAGACCACATCGCAAATTCGCCGTCTATATGCGGTTCGATTTCTTTTATCTTTTCTCTGCCTATTATTTCTAGACCTTTTACACCGTTTTTTTCACCTTGTTCCTTCATGGCGATTAATTTTTGCTTGTCCTCTTCAGTAAATCCTACTACAAGCTTACCACATCTGTTAAAAGGCACCCCTAATTCTTTAGCAACTTGATCAAAGCCTTGATTTCCTTCTACACAAAATCTCGCCATAAGTGTCCCAGGCTTATTGTTAAACCCAGCGTGTAGAACCCCAGAATTTCTAGCGCTTGTCTCATTACATACATCTAATTCCTTTTCTAATACACCTATTTTTAAATTATATCTAGACATCTCTCTAGCAATGGCATTTCCTACCACTCCAGAGCCAATTATCATAACGTCATATAATTTATCCAACTTAAAGTCCCCCCTTATACGAACAAATTTAGCTCGTATTTTGTATTTTATTTATTATTTTATACTTATTTTGATAATATTTCATTAATTTTAACATATTTTTTTCATTTTGATAATAATTTATATTTTTTTTATTATAGTTTATAATATTTATATGTTAATTTATTTTTCGAAAGGAAGCGACAATATTCATGATTAAAGATATAGAAAATAAATTCAAAAACTTCGTTCCATACATAAACGGCTTTCAAAATATGAAAAGAGCCTCTGTGCTAATTCCATTGATTGAAAAAGATAATTCCTGCGAAATTTTATTTGAGGTCAGAGCTAAAACCTTGAGAAGACAACCAAATGAGATTTCTTTTCCTGGAGGTAAAATAGAAAAAGGAGAAAAACCAATTGATGCATGCATCAGAGAGACATGCGAGGAATTGGGTACTATCCCTGAAAATATAGAGATAATTTCTCCTCTAGATTTGTATATAAATCATTCCAATTTAATAATTCATCCATATGTGGGAGTAATAAAGGATGCAGAACATTTATCTATCAATACAGCTGAAGTAGATCACACATTCACCGCGCCTGTACATTATTTGATGGACTACTCCCCAGAGGAATTCGAAAACGAAATAAAAATAGATCCAAGCGACGACTTTCCATACGATAGAATTCCTAATAAGAAAAATTACAAATTCGCAGTAGGTAAGTATCCTGTCTTATTTTACGAATACAAAAATTACATAATATGGGGAATAACAGCTAGAATTCTAGAGAATTTTTTAACTCTTCTAAAAAAATGATTAAAAGGGCATCTGCCCTTTTAAAAAATATAATTTAAATTACATTTTTCATCGTCAATTATGTTTAGTAGTATGGATTTTGTCTTCTCCAAGCCCTCTAAAGCCCTTATTTTATTTTCGCAGTAAATAGCGTTTTTTACTAAATTGAGCTCTAATTGTATATCGTCGTAGTATTGATGATTTAACACCTTTAGCCATAGATTTCTCTGTGTTTCTAGCTTTTTAGATAGGTTATCTACCATTTTATCTGATTTACTCCAATCTCCATCGTGCACTACATAGTAAGTAGCCTCTATATCGTCTATATACTCCATTCCAAAGGATTCTACCTTATTGTCTATATAAATTCCAAAAAATATAAATAAAACCACCCATGTAAGTGATATTATCGTACTTTTCATCTAATTCACCTCAATTTTTCTTTTGAATTATTATCTCGTCGTATTCATCTAAAATACATATCAAGACGTCTTTTATTCTATTTATTCTATGAAATTTTAGTATTTGTTTTAGCCATATTATATCTTTATCCATTTTTTCGAGGTTTTCTGATATTATATTCCCGTCTAATATAAGCGGCATAGGTATATGGTTGTATTCCTTAGTAGGAGTCGAGCTATAGTCTGAAGTAGGAACTACACTGAGGCTGCCATCTGTCTCTAATATAGCGTATTGTATGTATTTTATATTGAAATACCCCTGTATACGTAGCTGTTCTAAAAGCTCGTTGATGCTGACTCTCTCCTTTTTTAATTCTCTGTAATCTATCTTACCTTTGTTTATAAGTATAGATGGCTTTCCAGATAGAATTATTGCTACCTTCCTGAATTTCAAGGATAAAAAGGATATAATAGTCTGCATAGCGACTAAGCCTGTCAGTGCGGCTATTCCATTTATCATAGGTATATCGTTGTTTTCCATAGGTAGTGATGCAACTTCTGCTATTAAAAGCGTGATTACTAGGTCAAAGCAGTTCATCTCTGCTATTTCTCCCTTTCCCATTATTCGCATCGATATTAAAACTGCTATGTACAGGATGATACTTCTTATAAAGACAACTATCATTATTTTTTCCTTTCTTTTTAAAATAGAGATTTTCGTATTTAATTTTATTCTTTCCAAGTTTTTATATAATATATATAATTCTTTTGTTGACTGAGTAAAATTTTATTATTATTTTCTACTGGGAATTATATAGACATTTATATGTCAAATGAGCGAACACGAAAAAACAAGAGATTCTCGGCGGTAGACCAAAAATCTCTTACATTTATTTTATTTATCAAATTCAACGGCAAATATAGATATTCTCTTGTCATGAGGTAGATAATAAGCTACTCCATCGCCTTTTTGGATATTTTGCATTACATGTTCGAATATCTTATCATTTTCTCCTGACTCGTTGTAGCCGTCTGCATAATCCCTTATCTCATCCTCATTTTCAAAAGGCTGACCAAATTGTAAATTCATAGTTTCGACGCTGTATTTTAGATTTTTCTGATCTAGAAGATTTTTTAAATTCTCAGCTGTATGTAAGTTTATAGCCTCATGTCTCTTCTCTGATACTGGTATATGAGTTTTATCGCTGTTATTTACTATGACGATAAGCTTATTACAATGCTTTGAAAAATACGCCACATCCTCATAAGAAAAAAACGAGATAAGTATTGTATCAAAAAATCCCTCTACATCCTTGAAATCGCTGACTAAAAATTTTATATTGTCGACGTTCTTTTTTTCTGCATTTTTTTTTGCATATTCGATTACCGTTTCGTTTACATCGACACAAGTTATATCTTTTATGTATTTACTCAAATAAATATCTACTAGAGCTAAGCCACATCCCATATCGCATAGTGTATTTGTATCTTCTGTATATGATTTTATTTTTTCTGCGACTATTTCGTGAAATCTAGTGTATTCACTCGCCTTGTTAAACGCTTTTATTGTACAGTCATTCCAATTCATCCTCATATCAACAAATCCCCCTGTATGTTTAAACATTCTTCAAATTGATTTTTTGTCCAGTTCCATAAAACATGCTATTTCTTTGATTTCCACTTATTATGCTCTTACACTGAGCCTCTTCTCTAATTACAAACCCAGATAAATCATTTACACCGTAGTCAAACAACATTGGTGCCATAGGAGTTATAGGTCCGACTAATACTACATATGCATTTTTACATAAATCTAAATACCACGGTAAAAGCTTACTCTGCAATGTATAAGCGCTTAAGACCACAAAATCCTGCTCTGGCAAAATATAAGGTGCCGCTGTTTCAGGAAAATCTCCCTCTATCGGATCTGATTCGATTATAGACAAATCACATACTGGAGCAAACAACTGCTCTAAATAGTGAAAATGTCCTACTACTGCAACCTTCTTACCTTTTATATCATTTTGGTAAGATATAAATGGATCGTTTATTCTGTCCTCCATAAATCTATTTTTATTTAGATTAATACCTCTACTCTCAACTACTTCTACTGAATTGTAGTAAGAGTTTATAGCGGCAAGTCCTATTCCAGACTCTGTCAAATTCCACGATTTGATGCAGTTTGCAACCTCGTATAATTTTCTACCTTTAAATTCCTTTATAAACTCCGGCAATCTAGTATCCTCTGGATATGCACTTGCAATACCACTTCCTACAGTGCTTTTTACGAGCGCAAAATGTTCGCCGACTAACATATCCTCTACTACTATATCCTTTGGAATCCCATCTATCATATCGTCATATAGTTTCCACAATTTTGGCTACCCCCTTTTTTACGATAGGCTCTATATCTTCCTTTTTAAGAACCTCACCTAATCTCAATTTATTTCTAAAATCTAGAAGTAAATTATCTAGGTATTCTACATATTTCACATTTTCTTTTTCCTCATCTGTAGTAGGTATAACCTTTGAAATACCACCGTTTTTAATCACGATTCTCTTATCTGCATTTAAAGCTAGTATCGGGTCGTGGGTAGATATAAGTATTATCTTTTCTTTTTTAGAAAGCAGCTTTATTGCCTCCTTTCTATCGATTCCCGCATTTTCGATTTCATCGATTAGTACTATTGGAGAGCTACTCATATAGGCTGTATCTGATATCATAAGTGCCCTAGATTGGCCTCCTGAAAGCTGAGTGATCTTAGTTGTAAGCTCAAACTTTTCTCCAGCTAGCTTATTTGCATAGTAAAAGCATTTTTTAACTATATCCTCTTGATTTTCGCAAAATCTGCTCTTTGAATGCATTTGTAAAAACTCCTCTACTGTTAAATCCATTACAAAATTCATATTTTGAGATAATTGTGCGACTAGCTTTCCGTCCATGTTGTATCTAGTTTCCTCGCTTGGGACCTCGCCGTTTACGAGTATCTCTCTGTTTGTAGGAGTATCTCTCTGTGCCAAGCATTCGATGTCCTCAAGTAATCTGCTTTTTCCAGAACCAGTAGGACCGACTATACTTATGATTTCACCCTTTGAAATCGTTATACTGACGTTTTCATCGACGCCTGATTTATCCCTTCCCCCGTTTATAGTTATACTATCTATATCTATAGTATCTACAGTCTGATCGAATTCCTCTAAAAACTCCACGAGCCTATCTAATAGCTCGCCCTTTTCCACTCCGAAATTAAGGCTAAAATCGTCGTCTAGAGCTTCTACCAAATCACTAAATAATAAATTTTTATCTGTATACCCAAAATTGTAATTTAAGAAAAAATCAGAGGCTATTGGGTACTTTTTTTCTATTTCACCTATCGACATATCGTATAAATTTTCATAATCGCTATTCATCATAATCAAACTCCATCTTCTTTAGCATTCCCATTTGGTGAGATTCACCGATTCGCATCTCGCCTGTACAATAAGAGCAGACCGATGCAGGTGTTGTAAATCTCAAAAGCTTATTTCTAAGTGTCTTTATATCCTTTACTCCACTTAGATATTTTTTTAATAAAAATGTCCCCTGTCCTGTTATTCCGTTTATAAATATTATCTTTGCTTTAGAATTTACTTGTCTTACATTGAAGGAAAATACCTCTCTCTCGGCCTGTGAGACAATATCTCCCTTAGTTATAACTACAATATCACAAAGCTTAAGCATCGGTC
This sequence comes from Intestinibacter sp., assembly GCF_034113885.1. Taxonomy (GTDB): domain Bacteria; phylum Bacillota; class Clostridia; order Peptostreptococcales; family Peptostreptococcaceae; genus Intestinibacter. Next base: position 581 of record NZ_JAXEWM010000148.1, on the reverse strand, counting down.
CTATTTTTCTAGGAGTGTTTATACCAGATAAATTGTCTATTACACAAACTGCTGGAATAGATTTTATATAAGGCGAACAACGATTGCAAAGGCCTGCACTCTCTGTTATCAAAATATCTAATTCCTTGTGCTTAGCCCAATCTACGGCATCTTCTATATTACTTATAAAAAAGTGGTCTGGGCATATTTTTCCTGAAAATCCAACTTGAATAGGTATGTCGTTTTCTTTATATCTTATCTGGTCAAATGAATTTAGACAGTCGAATTTAACAACGCCTACTTTATTGCCATCTTCATTTAAAGATTTTATAAGATGTATTATGACGGAGGTTTTTCCTGATGAAGGAGGACCTGCTACTGTAATTAATTTCAAATAAATCACCCTCTTGTATATTTTATAAACGATGTCGCAGATGAAAATAAAGAGCTGACCATAATACCTGCTAGTATAAGTCCTAAAACCTTATTTCCTTTAGCTCTCTTACTTATAAAATAAACAAATCCTACAGTTATCAAACTGAATATAAATGCGCTTATTGTTATTTCTCTACCACTTCTATAAAATAAAATCGCAATAGCCG
>NZ_JAXEWM010000147.1:0-11341 GCF_034113885.1 Intestinibacter sp. | reverse complement strand
AAGAAAAATGTATAATTTTTAACAAGTATATGAAATTTACACATTTAAAAAATTACAATTGAAGTAAAAAATAAAGATTGAATATACAGAAAATTATGTGTATTGATATTTCTATTTATTTATTTTCATTATATGGTATAATATCATACGGGTTTATAAATAAATGAAAATAAAAAATTAAAGTTTTATAAGAAATATTTTTTAAGGAGAGATTGAATATGGAGAAAAGTAGAAAAAAACTTGGACTAACTACGAGAATTTTTATCGCTCTTATTTTAGGGGCTATATTTGGGGTTATACTTTATTACCTAGTTCCAAAGGGAACTTTTAGAGATGATATTTTAATTAATGGTGTTTTTTATGTTTTAGGAGATGGCTTTTTAAGATTAATGCAAATGCTAGTAGTTCCATTAGTATTTTGTTCATTAATATGTGGTAGTGCTGCTATCGGCGATACTAAGACATTAGGTAAAGTAGGTGTGAAGACAATTATGTTTTATATGGCTACAACTGCTTTAGCTATAACTGTGGCATTATCAGTTGCTAAAGTTATAAATCCTGGTATAGGACTTGACATAGCATCAGTTCAACAAGCAGAGACAACAGTAGCTGAGTCTACTAGCTTTGCTGATACAATACTAAATATAATTCCTAAAAATCCTATTCAAGGTTTAGCAGAAGGAAATATGCTTCAAATAATAGTTTTTGCGTTGATAATAGGTATATTAATTGCAAAAATGGGAGAAAGAGCAGATTTATTATTAAAAGGATTTACTCAATTTAACGATTTAATGATGGAAATGACTGTACTTGTAATGAAGGTCGCTCCAGTAGGTGTATTTTGTTTAATATCTAAGAACTTTGCAAATATAGGGTTTGACGCATTCTTCCCTATGCTAAAATATATGTTTAGTGTTCTTTTAGCATTAGCATTACAATGCTTTGTAGTTTATATGGTGTTCTTAAAAATAGGTACAGGCTTAAATCCTATTAAATTTATAAAAAAATTCCTTCCAGTTATGGGATTTGCATTTTCAACTGCAACATCAAATGCTACAATACCAATGTCTATAGATACATTAAACAGAAAAATTGGTGTTTCTAAGAAAATATCATCATTTACTATACCTCTAGGTGCTACTATAAATATGGATGGTACTGCTATAATGCAAGGTGTTGCCGTAGTATTCGTTGCACAAGCATTTGGAATAACTTTAACACCAACAGATTATTTAACAGTAATTGCAACAGCTACACTTGCTTCAATAGGAACAGCTGGTGTGCCAGGGGTAGGTCTTATAACTCTATCAATGGTATTTGCATCTGTAGGTCTTCCTGTAGAAGGTATAGCTCTTATAATGGGTATAGATCGTATATTAGATATGACAAGAACAGCAGTAAATATAACTGGAGATGCAGTTTGTACTACTATAGTTGCATATCAAAATAAAGACGTAGATGTGGACGTATTTAATAGTAAAGAAGTCGAAGAAGAAATAGATGCTATTAGCTGCTAGTGTAATAGCGATATATAAAATAAAAAGCTTTATGGAACGTATTGTTAATTTGTACCATAAAGCTTTTTTAATTAAAATAAATAATTTTTGAAATTAAAAAAGGGATTATTGCACGATACATAGTATTTTGCAGTAATCCCTTAATTAATAATAATAAAATTATTAAGCTCTCTCAACTTTTCCTGAACGTAAACATCTTGTACAAACTTTAACTCTTTTTGGAGTTCCATCTTCTACAACTCTAACGTTTCTTAAGTTAGCAGACCAAGTTCTTTTATTATGTTTGTTTGAGTGTGATACTTGGTTTCCTGCAACTTTACCTTTACCACATACACAACATACTTTTGCCATCTTAGCACACCTCCTTAATCCATAATCTTTTAGACTGAAACATATTTATATTAACACAAACATTAATATTTTGCAAGACAAATATGATAATGATTTATTTCGTATTGAAGAATTTCGCATTATCATATAAAATTATATATATAAATTGTAATAATGTAAATATTAAAAATGAAAAATCATAAATTATTTTTTTGAGCATCTTAAATTTATATATATTTAATATAAAGATTTTATATAAAATCTTTAATTTATAATGATTTTATAGTATTATATACTAATGATTGATTATTTTAATATACTTTATTATCAATTTTAATATAAATAATTAAAGAATCATGTAAATTTTACATAGTTTTTGTACAAAATAAAAGTAATAAAAAATTAAAACTTAAGGGGGTTAAAAACCATGAGTGCAAAAGTAAATAATAAATATGGATGTATAGAAATAGATAAGCAAGTTATAGCTCAAATAGTATATAGAGCTGCTATGGAAAGCTACGGTTTAGTAGGATTTTCTCAAAAAATAAAAGGAATAGTGGAATTACTAAAAGAAGGCAACATAGCAAAGGGTGTTAAAGTAACAGAATTAGAAAACAACACTATAGAAATTCAATTATTTGTTATAATGCAATACGGTATCAATATAGCTACAGTTGCAAATAACATAATAGAAAGAGTAAAATACTCTGTTGAAAATGACACTGGTATAAAGGTCAGCAAAATAGACGTTAATGTCCAAGGTATTCGAGTAAAGTAATTTAGGAGGAAGGAAATGATTCAATATATAGACGGAAAGCAATTAAGAGACATGTTTGTTTCTGGTGCAAATAATCTTAAAAATCATAAAGACATAGTAGACAAACTAAATGTATTTCCAGTTCCAGATGGAGATACAGGAACAAATATGTCTCTAACTATATCTTGTGCAATAAAGGAATTAAACAAAGTAGAAAAAGATGATATAGGACAACTTGGAAAGGCTCTTTCTAAAGGTTCTTTAATGGGTGCTAGAGGAAATTCTGGTGTTATTTTATCACAAATAATAAGAGGTATCGCTAAATCTATAGAAGGCAAGGATCAGCTTTCTAGTATGGATATAGCTGAGGCTTTAAAGAATGGCTCTGATACAGCTTATAAGGCTGTAATAAAACCAGTAGAAGGAACTATACTTACAGTAGTAAGAGAAAGCTCTGAATACGCTTTAAAGGTTGCTGCTTTAGAAGACGATATAGTAGAATTTATGACACTTTTAGTAAAAGAAGCTAATAACTCATTAAATAGAACTCCAGAGCTATTGCACGCTTTAAAAGAAGCTGGTGTTGTGGATTCTGGAGGTAAGGGATTAGTTTTAGTATATGAAGGTATGTTAAAATCACTAGAAGGCCAATTTATAGATAGTGAAGAAATTCAATCTGCTGAAGCTACTCCTATAAAAGTAGAAAACAAAATATCTACAGAAGATATCAAATATCAATACTGTACAGAATTTATACTTGAAACTGATAAAATATCTGACCTAAAAATGCGCGATATAATGATAAAATACGGTGATAGCTTAGTTGTTGTAGGAGATGAAGGTGTAATAAAGGTGCACGTTCACACTAATACTCCAGGTACTGTTCTTCAAGAAGCTCTAGCATTTGGTCAATTATTGACAATAAAAATAGAAAACATGAAGCTACAACATGAAAATAAAGTAATACAAGATGCTCAAGATACTAAAGGCGAAGTTAAAGAAGATCCAAAGGAATTTGGATTCATAGCAACTTCAATGGGTGAAGGCTTAGCTAAAATATTTAAAGATTTCGGCGTAGATCACATAATAGAAGGTGGCCAAACTATGAACCCAAGTACAGAGGATTTCATGAAGGCAATTGATGAAATGAATGCAAACAATATAATTATACTACCAAACAACAGTAATATAATTATGGCTGCAAATCAAGCCAAAGAGCTAAGCGACAAAAATATAATAGTAATACCTACAAAAAATGTATCTCAAGCATTTGCTGCATTAGTTAGCTTTGATGGAGATCTAACAATAGAAGAAAATGAAGCTAATATGTTAGAGGCCCTAACAACAGTAAAAAGTGGTCAAGTAACTTATGCTGTTAGAAACACAGTTATAAATGATGTTGAAGTAAAAGAAGGTAATATTATAGGACTAGGTGAAGGAAAACTACTATCAGCAGGCGATGATGTAGACGATATAACTACAAAGCTTATAGAAAGCTTAGTAGATGAAGATAGCGCAATAATAACTTTATTCTATGGAGAAGACACTAAGAAGGAAGATGCAGAAGCTCTACAAGAAGCATTAGAAGAAAAATTTGAAGATATCGACATAGAATTATACTATGGAGGTCAACCAATTTATTATTATTTAGTATCTGTTGAATAAATAAATAAAATCATGTAAATAATGGGGGCTGTTTCAATATTTATTGACAGCCCTTTTTAAAAGAAAACTCGTCCTCTAAATAAAGAGGATTTTTTTAGGTGATGGTAAATGGATATTTTAAATAAGAATATTCAGTTTGTAAAAGGAATTGGTCCTAAAAAAGCTTTGAAGCTGAATAAATTGAATATATTTACGATAAAGGATTTATTATATTATTTTCCAAGGGTTTACGAAGATAGAAGCAATGTAAAGAAAATATGGCAGCTAGAGCACGATGAAAAAGCATGTACAAAGGGAGTAATAACCAATATAAAAAGTCAGGTTGCAAAAAATAATATGAAAATATCGAAATTTGTTATAAAAGATGAAACTGGATTTTTGACGCTTGTATTTTTTAATCAGGACTATCTTACAAAGGTGTTTAAACAGGGCGACAGTGTAATAGTCTATGGAAAGGTAAAAAGAGAGGGTTCGATTTTAGAGATGAACTCTTCAGATATAGAGTTTTTTACTAACTCTCCTACATCTACATGTAAAATGATACCTATTTATCCGCTTACTTATGGTGTCACAAATAAAGATATATCAAATACTATAAAAAATGTGTATAATAATGAAAAAATAAGTATACAGGAGTATTTACCACAGGATATAATAAATAAATATAAATTATGTAGCATCGATTTTGCAGTTAAAAATCTTCATATGCCAAGTGACAAGCAGTCGTTAAAGATTGCGCTTTACAGAATGATTTTTGAGGAGTTTTTAATTTTGCAAATAGGTTTGTTCTATTTAAAAAATGGCATAGACAACGAAAAGGGTATAAAATTTGAAAAAAAAGAAAAATTAAATGATATAATAAAATCTCTACCATTTAAGCTTACAAATGCACAGTCTAGGGCATTTAACGAGGTAATAGGCGATATGGAAAGTGACAATGTTATGAACAGGCTTATACAGGGAGATGTTGGCAGCGGAAAGACAATAGTTGCTACTTTGGTGCTTGCCTTGGCAGTTTTAAATGGATATCAAGGAGCTCTTATGGCACCTACAGAAATTTTAGCGAGACAGCATTATATATCTTTAAGTGATACTCTATCTCCTTTTGATATAAATGTAGGCTTACTAGTAGGTAGCTTGACTAAGAAGCAAAAAGAAAAAATACTTGATAAGATAAAAAATCGAGAAATAGATATTTTAATAGGAACACATGCTCTTATAGAGGATAATGTAGAATTCGATAATTTAGGAATAGTGGTTACAGACGAGCAGCATAGATTTGGTGTAAGACAGAGAGCTAAATTATCTACAAAGGGAAATAACCCAGACATCCTAGTTATGACGGCGACACCGATACCTAGGACGCTTGCACTTATACTTTATGGTGATTTAGATATATCTATAATAGACGAGCTTCCACCAGGTAGACAGCCTATAGATACTAAGGCATTTGAAGCCAAACAAAGGGATTTTATATACACTAATTTTATCAGAGATGAAATAGACAAGGGTAGACAGGTATACGTTGTATGTCCGCTCGTCGAAGAAAGTGAAGCCATAGAGGCGAAGGCAGCTGAGGATTTAAAAGATGAGCTAAAGCAAAAGTATTTTTCTGATTTGAATGTAGAGGTATTGCATGGAAAAATGAAGCCTTCTCTAAAGGATCAAATAATGAACGACTTCAAAGAAAATAAAATTCAAATTTTAGTCTCCACTACAGTAATTGAAGTCGGTGTAAATGTTCCAAATGCAACTTTGATGATTATCGAAAATGCAGAACGATTTGGACTTGCACAGCTACATCAATTGAGAGGTCGAGTAGGTAGAGGCTCTCATAAGTCTCATTGTATATTGATTTATTCATCTAAAACTAATATATGTAAAGAGCGTATGGAGATTATGGAACAGACCAACGACGGTTTTAAGATATCAGAGAAGGATTTAGAAATAAGAGGTCCAGGAGAGTTTTTTGGAACTAGACAGCACGGCCTTCCAGAGCTAAAGGTTGCAAACATATTCAAACATATAAAAATATTGAAATTAGCCCAGGAAGAGGCGAGAAATATTTTAAAAAACGATAAAAATCTAAGCAAAAATGAAAATATCTTATTAAAAAAAGAAATAATTGAAAAATTTAGCGATATTAATAAAGAAATCTCATTAAATTAATAGATTTTATGTTAGAATATATTTATTGAAGGGAGAAGGAAATTTGAGAGTTATATCAGGAAAAGCAAGAGGATTAAAATTAAACACTCCTAAAAATGAAGATGTAAGACCGACGACTGATAGAGTAAAGGAATCACTATTTAATATAATAAATTTTGATATTATGGACAGCAAAGTTTTAGATTTATTTGCTGGAACTGGTTCTTTAGGTATAGAATGTCTATCGCGAGGTGCAAGTAAATGCGTTTTTGTAGATAAGAGCAAGGAAAGTATGGCTATAGTTAAGTCTAATATAAAAAAGGCTAGAGTTGAAAATGAAAGTATTACTATGAATATAGATTTTAAAAGCGCTATTTTATCTTTAGGAAATAAAGGCGAAAAATTCAACATCATATTCATGGATCCACCTTACTACAAAAATATGTTTGAGGATGCGTTATCTATGGTAGATCAAAATAATTTGCTTGAAGAAGATGGAACAATAATTGTTGAGCACGACACTAAGGATAGCTTTCCAGAAAATATTGGCAGATTATATAAGCGCAGAGACAAAAAATACGGAAAAACAACATTAACATTTTACAAGATGGAGGAAGCATAAATGAAGGAAAAGTTTACAAAAGCTATGTTTGCAGGGAGTTTTGATCCTATTACTAATGGACATTTAGATATAATATGTAGAGCATCTAAAATATTCGATGAATTACAAATTGGTGTACTTTACAATCCTAATAAAAAGGGCCTTTTTAATTTTGATGAAAGAATTGAGTTAATTAAATCATGTACATCACATTTAGATAATATAAAAATAGTCAGTTTCGATGGATTATTAGTAGATTATTGTGATGCTAATGGTATAAGTACATTAGTCAGAGGAGTTAGAAGTGAAGCAGATGTAAACTATGAGCTTCAAATGGCACATATGAATAAGGAATTAAATCCGGAAATAGAGACAATATTTTTACCCACAAATACAAAATATTCATTTATAAGTTCTTCTTTAATAAAAGAGGTTCTTACATTTGATGCAGATGTCAAAAATTTAGTACCTGAACAGGTTTTAAAAGCTTTAAAAAACAAACATAGAGGGAGAGAATTATAGTGGAGATGGAACTTATTGATTTACTTAAACAATTGGAGATAATGGTGGAAGAGGCACCTTCAAAGACTTTTTCACATAAGATTGTTTTGGATAGGGATGAAATTTTAGATTTAATAAAAGAAATGAAGTCTGTAATTCCAGAGGAAGTAAAGCAAGCTTCTTGGATAAATACAGAGAGAGTAAAGATTATAAGTGATGCAAAAAAAGAAGCAGAAGAAATAATTTTACAAGGGGAAAAGGAAGCTCAAAGATTACTAAACGAAAATCAAAAGAATTTAGAGGCTTTAGATAAAGAATATCAAGAAAAAATCGAATATATGATAGAAACTAATGAGGTAGTTCAAAGAGCAAACGAAAGAGCTGAAGAAATAAAAGAAAAGGCTCAAAAATACAAATACGAAATGATTGAAAGATCAAATCAATATGCAGAAGACGTTTTAAGCTTTGTAGAACAAAAATTAGAAGAAACTTTAGAAGAAGTAAGAAATAATAAAAAAGAGCTTAATCCTAGAATGTAAGTAATTCAGAAAGCTTTTATTTTGAGATTATTAAATCTATTAAAAACATTGGATAAAATAAAAAAGACTTATGTAATAAAAGTTTCGATATGTTTTATTATGTAAGTCTTTTTGTATAAAAAATTAAAGTAGAAAATATTGATAAAAGATGATAATATTTTTATTAAGATATATAATATAAATTTAATTTGTAGGAGAAAAACTATGATTTGCAAAAAATGTAATAGGGAAAATAGAGATAATGCAAATTTCTGTTCTTTTTGTGGCCATTCTTTATCTAAAAATCAAGATTCTAAAATCGATTTAAAAAAGGAAGCGTTTGAAGAAAATAAAGATGTAATCTATTTTGACCCATACGAAGATGAAGAAGTTGAATTTAAAGATTATGATTATGAAGAGGAAGATGAAGAGGTACAAAATTTCGAGTTTAAACAAGATGAACAAGAAAATAATACTGTAGATTATAATAATAATAAAAATAAAAAAGGCATAATTCTTATATCGGCGGTTTTATTGATTTTATTGGCAGTATTTATAATTCCAAAGCTAGGTTTTTCTAATAAAGATAGCGAAGTATCTGAGGCATCAGAACAAAAAACATCTACTGAAGCTGATAATAAAAGTGAAGTAGAAGATGCTTCAAAAGATGAAGATTTATCAGAGGTAAATTCTACAGTTGACAATGAAGAATTAAATCAAGAAGTAAAAGAAACGAAAAAGATATATATAACAAATTCAGAATGTAGCTCAATACTTCATGATTCTACCAACAAAGATTACGGTTCGACGAGAGTCTTAGATGGCGACTTTTCGACTGTATGGTCAGAGGGAGTCTCAGGATACGGCAAGGGAGAGTGGATTAGATTAGATTTTGATTCTATATATACTATAGAAAAAATAAAAATAGTAAATGGCCTTGTAAATAAGAAAAATGGATATTACAACAATAATAGACCGAAATCACTAGAGCTTAGATTTTCTGATGGAAGCAGACAAACTGTATATTTAGAGGATGATAATATAGGATATCAAGTCGTAAATATCAACCCAGTTGATTCTAATTACATTGAATTTACAATAAAATCAGTATATTATGGAACGAAGTACAACGATACATGTATAGCTGATATAGAGATATTAGGATATTAAAATTTATAATAGAAGTATAAGTAGGAGAAGTTTATGTACATATTAATATTTGAACCTCACAAAGGATGTAGAAAAATTTTAATAGATAAAAAAAACTCAAAAGTAAATTTAGGGAGAAGATTGAGAGATGGATATGAAAATGTTCAATTACAGGCAGATTTCTTACCTGATTACGTAGGTATAATAATTTATCACGAAGAAAAATTCTATTTTAGAAGCTACGGCAAAATCAAGATATTTGTAGATAATAAACAGTTGAATGACACATCTACAGCAGTTCGATTAGTTCACGGAAGTATGATAAAAATTCAACACGGCGAAAATAAAAATGTCTATATAGGATGTGTAGACAGTAGCATCGATGTAGAAAATAATTGGAAAATATTTAACCAGGATGAGCATAAATTTTTAAATGCTCAAAAGGACAAAAAGGGATATGTAGTAAGGGATGCAGAAAATATAGTATTCCACGGTAGAAAAATAAATGCAGGTTATTTCATTCCAAAGGACGGAGATATTTTCTTAAATGACAATTACGCCTTTTATAGTATGAAGAAAAATATATTTTTCGTGCCATTAAAACAAAAAAAACAAGCTGAGCCGGTTAAAAAGGTAAAGGTCGATAATAGCAAGATAAAACAAAACAACATTAAAAAGACATATCAAAATACTAAGAAGAAGAAAAATAAAAATGTAGCAATCTTGATGGAGCATGTAACTAGATACGATAAGAAGAAAAGATGGTATAGATTAAAGGATGTAAATTTAAAAATAAATTCAGGAAGACTTGTAGCTATTATGGGTGTTTCTGGTGCTGGAAAGAGCACATTGTTCGATGCAATTTTAAGAAGACTTAAGTTAGATTCAGGTACTATAAAGATAGACGGCGATGAATTAGGACATGTGCCACAGTTTTCTGTATTAAGAAAGGGAAATACAGTCCAAGAGATTATGGAATTTTACGCAAGTAAAAAGCTAAAAAAATGTACTAAGCAGGAGAGAATGCAAAAAATCGATGATTTACTGGATAAATTAAATTTATCTTTATTTAAGCAGTCATTAGTCGGAAGATTAAGTGGAGGACAATCTAGAAGGTTGGATATTGCAGTACAGCTTTTAAACGAACCTAAGGTTATATTAATGGATGAGCCCGATTCTGGATTAGATGTAAAGAGCTGTAGAGAATTATACGAGATTTTATCTAAATTAGTTGAAGATAAAGACAGCACTATTTTAGTAATAACTCATAATACTCATATGGCATGTAAATACCCTTATATAGACGATCTTTTATTTATGGCGTCACAAGGTAGAATATGTTTTTATGGAGAAAAGGATGAAGCGCTTAATTACTTCAATATAAATGATTTAGATGATATATACAATGCAGTTGAAAATAATCAAGATCATTTTGTACAAAAATACAACAGCTTAATGAATGGGGGTGTTTAGAATATGGGAGTTATAATAAAAAATTACGTAAAAAATTTAAAAAATGAAAAAGCACATTATATATTTATAGGATTTCCTCTGATTATATCTTTATGCGTAGGATTGACTTTAAGAGATAAGATGTTTGATAATTACGCAGATACTAGATCTAGACTATTTGCGATAGTTTGCATAGCTATATGGATTGGGCTATTTAATTCAGTACTTGAAATATGCAAGGAAAGATCGAGTATAAAGATGGATTTGGACAGTGGATTTAGGGCAAGTGAGCTATTTATATCTAGATTTTTAGTCCACGCAGTTATATGTTTATTCCAAGCAATTATAATATTTGTAATATGCACAATTTTTGTTGATTTTCCTAAAGAAGGGGCTATAATGAGTCCTTCAGCTATAGAGTATATGCTGTCTATATTTTTAATAACATTTAGTGCAGATATTATGGGTCTTTTGATTTCTTCATTATGTCCAAGCAATGATATTGCCAATAGAAGCTTACCGTTTATATTGATGGTGCAGTTTATATTTTCAGGGCAATTGTTTGAGCTTGGAGATACATTAGATAAAGTATCTAAGTTTACTATAAGCAAGTGGGGAATGGATTTACTAGGTTCAATAGGAAATATAACTGATTTAAAAGCCGTTATGGTTTTAGAACAAGATGTATTAGATGCATTTGAGT